>CP005974.1:2892663-3214070 GCA_000940995.1 Photobacterium gaetbulicola Gung47 | reverse complement strand
TTATGGGGTATTTAGCATACTTCGTTGTCCAAGGAGGGAATTACTTTACCATTGATTTTCTTGTTAGTATTCTTATTTTAGTAGGTATTTTAGAAAGAAATGAAAAAAGAAAAGAAAATTTTAATTACGGCTCCTGACTTGAATGAGTTAGGTGGTGTTGCTAGTCATTTTCTAGGACTTAGTAAATATTTTGGTGGAAATGTAAAGTTTTTTAAAGTTGGTTCAAGAAATAATATTCCTGGATTCTTACTGCTTCCAATTGATCTAATTCATTTCTTTTTAAAAGTTATATTTTTTAAACCTGAGACAGTTTTGTTGAATCCCTCTTTACAAAAAAATGCTGTGGTGAGAGATTCATTTTACCTCAAAATCGCTAAGATTTTTAAGGTAAATGTTGTGGTTTTTTTTCATGGTTGGGATCCTAAGCTTAGTGATTATTACGATAATAATAATCGATGCTTTATGGATAAGTTTAGTTCTGCTGATGCCTTCATTGTTCTATGTTCTGATTTTAAGAGAAAACTCGAAAATTGGGGAGTGAATGTGAATGTGTACTTGTCAACTACAAAAGTTGATGAGAAATTTTTTAATTCAAAATCATCTTTATCAAAAAATATTCTATTCTTAGCACGGTTAACTGAAGAAAAAGGTATCTTATTAGCTATTGAAGCAATCAAAAGGCTAAATACATATGATGATGGATATACTTTAACTGTTGTTGGTGATGGTCCGTTAAGTGAAAAAGTATCATCTTTAATACTCAATGATAAAATCAGTTTTATTAAGTTTTCTGGAAGGCTAAGTGGTGAGAAACTTGTAGACACAATGGCTGATTGTGGTTGTTATATTTTTCCATCTTTTCATGGAGAAGGTATGCCAACTTCAGTGCTTGAATCTATGGCTATTGGTTTGCCTGTTGTCACAACTCCAAATGCTGGTATAAAAGATTTCTTTGTTGAAAGAAAAATGGGTAGTTATATTTCATTTCATGATGTTGATAGTATTGTAAATGAGGTGCTGAGACTATATGAAGATATGGATATGAATGAAATTTCAATTTTTAACTCGAAGTTTGCATACACTCACTTTCATTGTGAAAAAGTTGCTAATTCCTTATTGAGTATAATAAATAAATACTAAGTTAATGGTAAATTCAAATGAGGATTAAACATACAATTAATAATGTTAGTTTTTCTATGCTCAATATGTTCATATCTATAATTTTAAATTTTAGTTATCGAACAGTTTTGATAAAAACAGTTGGTATAGACTATCTTGGACTGACTTCATTTTATACAAATATTTTAGTCATTTTATCATTAGCTGAGTTAGGGATTGGTCATGCTATAACATATAGTCTTTATAAACCGTTAGCTGAGAAAAATTATGATAAAGTATTAAGTATTCTTAATTACTTTAGAGATGTATATATACGTGTTGGCTTCTTTATATTATTGATTGGCGTTTTAATTTCACCATTCATTAGTTTTTTTATTGACGGTTATGAACATTTAGAAAATATATATGTCATATTCTTTCTTTTTGTAGTCAATACATCAATTACATATTTTTATTCTTACAAAAGAATATTAATTAATGCTGATCAAAAAGCATATAAAATTGTACCAATTACGCTTTTGTTTCTTTTGATTGATTTGTCAATTCGGATGCTACTTCTTATCGAGTTGAACAATTTAGTACTGGCATTATGTTGGCAACTTGTTTCGAAAGTTTTAGAGAATTATTTTGTTAATAGATATATAGATAAGAACTACAATATCCTTAATAATAAACATAAGCGTTTGGCTGAAAATGATAAGCAAAATATTAAATCTAATGTGAAGGCTTTGATTTATCACAAACTTGGTGATGCTTTTGTAAATGGAACAGATAATATAATTATATCTAAGTTTTTGGGTTTAACTATTGTTGGGATGTATTCTAACTATTTGCTCGTCGTTAGTGTAATTTCCTCTTTTTTGATGCTAGTTTTCAATTCAATGACAGCAAGCGTTGGTAATTTAATTGTTCAATCAAATACTGATAAAGTAAAAGAGGTTTTCCATATTTCAAATATGATTGCCTTTTGGGTCTTTGGGTTGTGCTCTATTTGTCTATATTTCACATTGCCTCTCTTTATAGATTTATGGCTTGGTGAAAACTTTTTATTACCACCTAGTGTAAACTTATTGATTTGTATAAATTTGTTCTTCTTTGGAATGAGGGTTCCTTTAGGTGTTTTCAAAACATCAAGTGGGATTTTTAACCAAGATAAATATGCTCCAATTATTCAAGGAGTGTTAAATATCATTTTATCTGTTGTTTTAGTTGATTTTTATGGAGTTGCTGGAATTATATTTGCAACAATTGTTTCGGGTCTTATTGTTCCAGGTGTGATTAGGCCTTATTTAGTTTATAAGATTGTTTTCAAAGATAACGTCGTTAAGTATTTTATAGATTTCGCAAAAAAAATTACTATTTTAATTTTTGCTTCATGTATTGTATTTTTTGCTATGTCAAAAATTACATTATCAATGGACTCAGAATTGATAATGTTAATTTTTAAATCAGTTATACTTTTCTCTATTGTTAATGTTGTTTTTGTGTTTTGTTTCTTTAGAACAACTGAGTTTAAACAGTTTTCAGCCATGCTGAGGCGTAAATTATTATGACAAAGTTAGTAAGTTTGATTTTACCTTGCTTTAATGCAGCGAATTATATAGAAAGATATTTGACAAATTTATTACAGCAAAAGTACTCAAATATAGAACTTATTGTTGTTAATGATGGTTCCACTGATAATACGGAAGATGTTATTTTTGATTTTTTTAAAAACAAAAATTGTAGGAATATTCAACTAAAATACTTCAGCCAACCTAATAGCGGTGTAGCATCGGCTTTCAATAATGCTTTAAAATATTATACTGGTGATTTCCTAACCTGGGGTGATCCAGATGATTTTCTCAGTCCTTTATCCATTAGTGAACGTGTATCTTTTCTCAATGATAATCCAGAGTATGGTTTTGTTCGTACAAATGCAAACTTGATATCACCTGATGGTCATAGTGTAGTTGGTGAACTGACAAGCTCTGATTCCGAATATATCTTCGATGATCTTATATTTGAAAACAATATGCCTGTAACGGTCGGGAATTATTTGCTTAGAAGTGAGTGTTTTAAAAATTCACTACCATCTCAAAATATTTACTCTGAAGCTCGTGGTCAAAACTGGCAGTTATTACTTCCTATTGCATTAAAATACAAGTGCGGTTTTATTAATGAGAAGCTCAATAATATTGTTCTAAGAGATAATAGTCTGTCTAGAAGTGATACTACATTATGCTCTGAAATTTATCGATGTGATGAACACAACAAAATATTACATGCAGTCCTTAAAGATCTTGATGTTGATTTTTCATACTATGATGCATTATTAAATCAAAAATATATTTCTAAAAAGTTTGAGTTGTCTGTTAATTATATGGATTATGATTTGGCACATCAGTACTTTTTACAAATTGAAAATAAAACTAATGTTCATTATATTAAGTTACTACTAGTTAAACTTCGTATTTATGGTTTTTTGAAGTTAGCTTATATGAAAGTATTTCGCCCGATATGAAAAAGAATTTAAAATGGTATGTTAATCGTTTGAAAAAAATGTCTTTTCCTGAGGTATTACACAGAGTTAGTGAACTAACTCGTTATAAAATCAACTTGATGAGGTACAACGGAAATTGGAAAGAAGGTGTTAATGGAAATATTTCAATTGTTCAGTCACAAGATTTAGTTAATATCATTAAGTCTTGTGTCAAACTCTCTTTTCCTAATTTTACTAATTCTCTTTCTTATCAAGATATACCTTTTAAGAAAATAAAAATTTCTAATGATACAGATTTAAGATTACTTTGGGAAAATGAAAGGTTTGATGAGTTTCCATCGATGGCTATGAATTCATCGTCCGACAGTAAAATAAAAGATCATTTAAATGATTGGATGTCAAAAAATAAGCCGCTTCATGGGATTAATTATATCTCGGTCATGGAATGTTCAATCCGATGTCTGAATCTATATGTTTCTTTAATTGTTCTTAAGTCTCGTGGAAATCTTTCAAGTCAATTAGAGTATCAATCATATTTATTTTTCAAATTAAATTTTGATTTAATCAAAAGTCAGCTATCGCTATATTCTTCTCGTGGTAATCATACTCTTTTTGAGTATGCTGGCTTATACGTATGTTCCAAAGCACTTTGTAAGTCAGATTGTTCTTTTTATGCAAATAAGTTTAGTGAAGAGTTTAATTGGCAAGTTCTCCCAGATGGAAGTGGTGTTGAGCAAAGTACGGCATATCACTTTTTTAATATACAACTGTATTACCTGATGTCGTTTATTTCAAATGACATATCTCTTTCGAATTCAAATTTTGTTAGGGCAGCAGAGTTTATGTCTTACTTTGTTGTTGAAAATAAAATATTGCGTATTGGTGATAGTGATAGTAGCAAATTTTCCTACATATATGATACATTCACTGATTATCTTGCTAGTATGCCAGATTTTTCAAAACTTAAACATTTTAAAAATTCTGGATTGATATCAATGCCATTATGTAATGGTGGAAGATTAGTTTTTAAATATGGACGTTTAGGCCTTCCTCCTTTATATGGGCACGGTCACTACGATTTTTTAAGTTTATATATAATATCTGACTATAATGTCTTATTATCATGTGATTCTTCTACATATCTTTATAACTCAAAAGAAAGAGAAGCCTTAAGATCGTCTCAATATCATTCTATGCCATTCTTTTCAAATGATGATATAAAGCAATCTACCTCTTTCTCCTGGGATAAAAGCAAATCTGGTTTTTTGAAAAACATTGATCAAAATTTTATTCATTCATTTTATCAACACGATAATGGATTAATTACTAGGAAGGTTTTTAATGAAAGTGATTATCTTATTATAATGGATTACGTGGAAGACAATTATGATTTTTCTTCTCAGATAATGTTTTTAAATGAAAGTGATGATATTAAGTTTTTTTCCTATTCATTAGATAATGGTTTAATTGAAGTTGATCCTGAAGTGTCAAAAATTCCTTTTTCAAAGAAATATGGTAGTTTTGAAGAGAATCAGTCATTCAGTTATAAAATAAGAGCCACTGAAAAGGGAATGGTATTATTTACTGTTTATTTTTACTCTAGTATAGATAGGTACTCTGTTTTGCCTGTTTTGAAAAGGTTGTCTCGTGAAAGTTAAAATTTCAAATTTAGAAGTGTGTTGTTATAAAAACATGTCATCTGCTGTCGATGATATCATTATGAATGGTTGTGGAAAAACTGCAGTAGCAATAAACCCTGAAAAAATAATTAAATCTAGAGAATCTCAAGAAGTTTTTGAAACCTTATTGTCTGCAGATATTTTATATTTAGATGGCATTGGCGCTGTAAAAGTTGCTGAGCAAAAGTTACAGACAAAACTTTCTCGAATTCCGGGGTGTGAGTTATGGGAGCAACTTATGATAGCTTCCTCTTACAATAACAAATCAGTCTTTCTTGTTGGTGCTGAAGAACAAGTTGTTTCTAAGACCAAATCATTATTAGAAGATAGATATAATGTTAATGTTGTGGGGTATGCTAATGGTTTCTTTGAAAATGAAAACCATTTGATAAATGAAATTTTAGATATCAAGCCTGACATTGTTTCAGTTGCACTAGGTTCACCGAAGCAAGAGTTGTTCATGCAAAAATGTCGCGATGCTGGTGTCGAATCATTTATGATGGGCGTTGGAGGCACTTATAATGTATTTACTGGGTCAGTAAATCGTGCTCCTGATATTTTTTGCAAGTTTGGTTTAGAGTGGGCTTATCGATTACTTAAAGAACCATCTAGAGTCTTTCGACAAACAAGCCTATTAAAATTTATTTTTCTAGCATTCAGAAAAAAACTATAAGGTTAAGTAAAGAATGATTTCTAAAGTAATTATTCCTGTAGCAGGCTTAGGCACGCGTATGCTTCCTGCAACTAAAGCTATACCTAAAGAAATGCTGCCGTTGGTGGATAAGCCGCTTATTCAATACATCGTGAAAGAGTGTATTGAAGCAGGCATTAAAGAAATAGTTTTGGTTACGCACTCTTCAAAGAATGCCATCGAAAACCATTTCGACACCTCTTATGAGCTTGAAGCAACATTGGAAAAGCGCGTTAAACGTCAGCTTCTTGATGAAGTGCAGTCTATCTGTCCATCTGATGTGACGATTATGCATGTGCGTCAAGGCCATGCCAAAGGTCTTGGTCACGCGGTGCTGTGTGCAAAGCCGCTTGTGGGTGATGCGCCTTTTGCTGTTGTTTTGCCTGATGTAGTTTTGGATGAATACACGGCAGATCAGTCGACTGAGAACTTGGCTGCAATGGTTAACCGTTTTGAAGCGTCTTCTGCTTCTCAAATCATGGTTGAGCCTGTACCAATGTCTGAAGTGTCAAAGTACGGTGTTGTCGATTGTGAAGGCGCCCAGCTTGAAGCCGGTCAGTCCCATGCTATGACGGCAATGGTAGAAAAACCTGCTGTTGAAGATGCACCATCAAATCTTGCAGTTGTAGGTCGTTACGTACTGTCATCAAAAATCTGGGATAAGTTGGCGATTACCCCTCCTGGAGCTGGTGATGAAATACAGCTAACGGATGCTATTGATATGTTGATGGCTGAAGAAACGGTGGAAGCTTTCCACATGACCGGTAAATCCCATGACTGTGGCGATAAGCTAGGTTACCTGAAGGCTTTTGTTGAGTATGGCCTTCGTCACGATGCTCTCGGTGATGACTTCAAAGATTACCTCGATTCACTCTTCAAGGGTGATGATAATCTCAAGCTTGTAAGTTAAAATCCGCTTTCAATTGATCATTGATTAAAACATTCTGTCGAGTGTTAAATTAAATAAGAAATAATGATGACAACTACCGCATTTATTTTTGTCTTTGTCTTATCGTTTTGCAGCCTTTTTATTTTCCGTAAGGTCGCAAAACGTATTGGTTTGGTGGATAAGCCTAATGCCAGGAAATTGCACGAGGGGGTGATTCCGCTCGTGGGGGGGATTTCTGTCGTATCGACGATAGTGATTAGCTTCCTGCTGTTTTTACCGTTATCGAATAACCTGGTTTTATTCCTAGGCTGCGCTGTGATTTTGGTTATCTTGGGAGCGTTCGACGACTTCTTGGATATCAGCTTCAAAATTCGTCTTGTGGTTCAGGCTCTGATTTCTCTTGCCATGATCCATGTCGGCGGCCACAGTCTGCATAACCTAGGCTACCTTATGGGCAGTGATACTATTATGCTGCCACCACTTGTCAGTGGGGTTATTACGGTTTTCGGTGTGATTGGTGCGATTAACGCCTTTAATATGGTTGATGGTATCGATGGTCTACTCGGAGGCTTAGCTTCGGTGACCTTCGGTGCGCTGGGGTGGGTCTTCTATTACAGTGGAAATGAAGACCTAGCGACGATTTGCCTGTTGATTGTGACGGCTTTGGTCCCGTACATCTTGCTGAACCTGGGCATTCCGCTAGGTCGACGTTTTAAAGTATTCATGGGTGATGCCGGCAGTATGTTTATCGGCTTTGCCGTAGTATGGATGTTGATCCGTGGTTCGCAAGAAGCAGATGCCTATGTCTTCCAGCCTGTTACTGCACTATGGTTGATTGCTATTCCTCTGATGGACATGGTGACGATTATGATCCGCCGTATCCGTAAAGGGCACTCGCCATTTAAGCCTGACCGTGAACATTTGCACCATATTTGTCAGCGAATTGGATTCACATCACGCCAGTCTCTTGTGCTGATTTGTAGTTTGGCGACGATTATGGCCTCGATTGGCGTTTGGGCTGATATGAATGATGTTCGTGAGTCAGTGATGTTTATTGCTTTCTTATGTACTTTTTGTGTGTATTTCTTCGTAATCAGCCATATCTGGCGTATTACGACCTTTATTCATAAGCTTTTTGGTACCAATAAGCCGATTGACTTCAATATGGAAGCCTCTCAAACCAACGCAGAAAAATAATATCTAACAGGTTTCTTGCGGTAGCTTTATTTAATGTTGTCTTTTAATGCTGTGGCTCGTAATAGCCACAGCATTTTTTATTTGGAGTTTGAAATGAATTTCAGTGCTGTTATTTTAGCCGCGGGTAAAGGTACGCGGATGTACTCGAACCTGCCGAAGGTATTACATACCCTTGCGGGCAAACCGATGGTGACCCATGTGATGGATGCCTGCCGTGAACTAGATGCCAATCAGTTGCACCTTGTTTATGGCCATGGCGGTGACATGATGAAATCGGTATTGGCTGATCAAAATGTTAATTGGGTTTTGCAGGCTGAGCAGTTAGGAACTGGCCATGCAGTTGACCAAGCATCTTCACATTTCTCTGATGATGAGAAGGTGTTGGTGTTATATGGTGATGTACCACTGATTAGTTCGGAAACATTAAAGAATTTGATAGAGGCGCAGCCGACAGGCGGCATTGCCTTGTTGACTGTCGTGTTGGATGACCCAACAGGTTATGGCCGCATTATCCGCCGTAATGGCCCAGTGGTTGCCATTGTTGAGCAAAAAGATGCCTCTGAAGAGCAGAAGTTGATTAATGAAGTCAATACCGGTGTGCTAGTGGCAACAGGTAAAGGCTTGAAGCGATGGCTTTCAATGCTCAGCAATGACAATGCACAGGGTGAGTACTACCTAACAGATATTATTTCCCTTGCTCATGATGAAGGGCGGGCGATTGAGGCGGTACACCCAGTCGATGCGATTGAAGTTGAAGGCGTGAATAACCGTATTCAGCTAGCAAAGCTGGAGCGTGCCTATCAAGAAAAACAAGCAGAGAAGCTACTGGCACAAGGTGTCATGCTCAAAGACCCTAGTCGTTTTGATTTGCGAGGCCAACTTCAGTGCGGAAGGGATGTCGATATCGATATCAATGTAGTTGTTGAAGGTAATGTGACCCTTGGTAACAACGTTATCATTGGTGCGGGTTCGGTACTGAAGAACTGCATTGTTGCTGACAACACGTTGATCCGCCCATATAGCGTTATTGAAGACACCATCATTGGAGAGTCTTGTACTGTTGGTCCATTTAGCCGCCTACGCCCTGGTACCGAGCTTAAGAACGACGCCCATGTGGGTAACTTTGTTGAGACCAAGAAAGTCACTTTGGGCCAAGGCTCTAAAGCGAACCATCTGACTTACTTAGGTGATGCTGAAATCGGTGAGCGTGTAAACATTGGTGCAGGCACGATTACCTGTAACTATGATGGTGCCAATAAATTTAAGACAACGATTGGCGATGATGTTTTTGTTGGCTCGGACAGCCAGTTAATTGCGCCGGTTACTATTGCTAACGGCGCGACCATTGGTGCCGGTTCAACTATCAATAAAAATGTGGGTGAAAACGAACTGGTTATTACCCGCGTTGCACCAAAGGTTAAAAATGATTGGCAACGCCCGGTAAAAATCAAATAGCTTAAGCCAAATAACATAAACAGATAATTTGGACACCTTGCTCCGTTACATAGCTACTCATTAGCAAAGTCTATAGAGGGCAGGGTGATTCGATATACCAGATTTCACATATACAGAAGTTCAAAGATAAAAATTATGACTAGAAAATATTTCGGCACCGATGGTGTGCGTGGCAAGGTTGGCGATTACCCAATTACCCCTGATTTTGCATTGAAGCTTGGCTGGGCTGCAGGTCGTGTTCTCTCTCGTCAGGGCACCAAGAAAGTGATTATTGGTAAAGATACGCGTATTTCAGGCTACATGCTTGAGTCTGCTTTGGAAGCCGGTCTGTCGGCTGCGGGTATCAACGCTATCTTGACCGGACCAATTCCAACCCCAGCAGTGGCGTATCTGACCAAAACATTCCGCGCGGAAGCCGGTATTGTGATCAGTGCGTCTCACAACCCATATTACGATAACGGGATTAAGTTCTTCTCGGAAAGCGGAGAGAAACTGCCGGATGAGGTTGAGCTGGCGATTGAAGCTGAGCTTGATAAAGACATTGAATGTGTATCGTCTGACTTGCTGGGTAAAGCACGCCGTATGGAAGATGCGGCGGGTCGTTACATTGAGTTCTGTAAAGGCACGTTCCCATCAGCGCTATCGCTTGCGGGTATGAAGATTGTGGTTGACTGTGCCAATGGTGCGGCGTACCACATTGCGCCATCGGTTTTCAGCGAGTTGGGTGCCGAGGTTATCGCGATTGGTAATCAGCCAAACGGTCTGAACATCAATGACAAGTGTGGCGCGACATCCATGGCGCTGATTCAGCAGGCCGTTGTTGAACACAAGGCTGACCTGGGTATTGCCCTTGATGGTGATAGCGACCGTATTATGATGGTCGATAGCCAGGGTAACGTGGTTGATGGTGACCAAATCCTGTTTGTGCTGGCCAAGCAAGCCTTGATTGATGGCCAGTTGAAAGGCGGTGTGGTGGGCACCCTGATGTCCAACATGGGCCTAGAAGTCGCTTTGGCGAAATTGGGTATTCCGTTTGTTCGTGCCAATGTGGGTGACCGCTACGTGATGGAGCAGTTGCTTGAGCGCGGCTGGTGGCTTGGCGGTGAGAACTCAGGCCACGTTATCTGCCGTAACTTGGTGACAACCGGTGATGCGATTGTCGCGGCGTTGCAAGTACTGGCGGTGATCCAGCGCAGCGGCAACAGCCTAGATACTCTGGTCGCTGATATGCCAATGATGCCACAGGTGCTGATCAATGTTCGCTTTGGTGGTGAGAACCAACCCCTGGAATCTGATCTGGTGAAGAATGCCGTTATTGAAGCCGAGCAAGCAATGGAAGTGGGTACTGACACACCAAAAGGCCGTATCTTACTGCGTAAGTCTGGTACTGAGCCGTTGATCCGTGTGATGGCCGAAGCCGAAACGGCTGACATGGCTCAGCAGTGGGCTGAGCATATTGCCGAGGCAGTGAAAGCCGCTTAATAAATTGGATACGAAGGGAAAAGCGGCGCATTCGAAAGAAGCGCCGCTTTTTTTTGCTTATCTGACGGGCCATTCAGCGATTAGCAACCGCCAGAGTCCCACTCAAATTGTCCGGTGAAGGCATTGAACTTCTGTTGAGCCTGGAATTTCACTTCCCGGCCATCATCGTAGGTCCGGTAGCAGGTGGAATTGATACAGCGGGTGTTGCACGATACGCGGCCCGGTACTTTGGCTGGCTTGGCCGGAAACTGGGAGGTGTTGCTGCGAGTTGGTGTCGCCACTTTGGGCTCTTGCGCCGAAGAGGACGGTACGAAGCCCAATTTATAGCCTTTGTCCGTGACTACCTCTGTCCAACTGTCGTTGTTAGCCAGTCGGTAGACAATATCTCCTTTTTTCATTGACGCTACTTTATCACTGTCGGTGCTGACTTTCTGATAAAGCGGTGTACTTTTTTTCAGCTCCAATCGCGTCAGGTGCTGGAGCAGTTTCGGCATTGTCTCGATGGCGCTTTGGTAGCCTTGATTGGCCGCCTTGGCTCGCCAATAGGCTGCCCAGGCCTGGTTCTTATCTTTACCCCAGCCGTTTTCATAGGCAACAGAGAGGTTAAACTGCGCGACCTGATGTTCTTGGTCGGCGGCCAACTGGGTCCATTTGGCAAATTCCTGGTAGTTCTTCTTCAGCTTGGAGCCATCGGCGTACTCATAACCTAACTGGAACTGTGCCGCTGAGTGGCCTTGTTCGGCTGCTTTAGTCAGCCACTGCTTGGCGCGACTTGCACTTTGGCGAACGCCTTGGCCGTCAAGGTAGGCCATGCCCAAGGAATATTGTGCGAATCTGTCATTTTGCTCGGCGGCTTGCTCAAACCAATAAGCGGCCTGCTTGAGGTTTTTGCTGGTGCCCCTGCCATCACGGTAGAATTGACCCGTGCGGCGTTGTGAGTAGGTGTCACCACGTTTGGCGGCAGCTTCAAACCATGACAATGCTTTGCGGGTATCTAGAGGGTGGCCTAGTGCTTCATCATACATGATGGCAATGTATTTGGCGGCAGAGGAGATTGACTCTTCCCGGTGTGCTTTTTCGAACCACGGCAAAGCCTGACGGTAGTCTTGGGGTTGGCCCAATCCGTCAAAGTAAATTTCGCCAAGGCGAAGGGCGGCAAAACTATTCTTGTTACCCAGAGGTGATAGGAGTTTGAAGGCATGCTGCTCGTCTTTTTCCCCTCCGATGCCATAGAGGTACATACGCCCTAGCTCTACGGTGCCATCCTCGTTGTTCATTGCGGCACTCTTCTCGCACCAAGCCCGTGCTTGGGTTAGGTTCTTGGCGACACCATTGCCATCACGATACATCAGGCACAGGTTGAAGCTGGCAGAACTATGGCCTTTCTCGGCAGCTTTCCGGTACCAATCAGCGGCGGTAGTCATGTTTTTGTTGATGCCGTAGCCGAAGTTATACATGACACCCATATAAAACAAGGCATTGCTGCTGTCTTTATCTGCTCCCTTTTTGAACCAGTGCAGTGCTTCTTTGTATTCCTTGCGATCTTTGTAGTATTCACCCAGCATTACGATGGAAGCGGTAAAGCCATTCTCTGCTAGCGGCCATAGGTTTATTGGCTGGCGGTTGGCGCGATACCAAGCCACGGAAGGTGGATAGTCTAGTTCTTTGGCTTTGGAGAGGTAGTCGATCCCGTCGGTGTAGCGCTCCTGGCCGATGAGGTACAGGCCGTAGTCATGCATGGCGGGTGGATAGTCAAGATCCGCCGCTTGCTGCAGTGCAGTGATATCGGCGTCGGTCTTGATGCGGCTGCTGGTATACAAGCGATGCATCGCCCGAGTATCGCCCTTGTCAGCTAAACTCGTCCAAGCCTCCCGCGCTTCGGTAAATTTCCCTTCCTGATATTTTTCTTCTGCCGCCTCATAGCTAACCGCACAGCCTGTAAGCAGTATGGCAAGTCCCAGATAGCCAAGGTGACGTAATGGCTTATTATTTATCATCTAAATCCCTGATATTTATAAATTGTTGTATGATTATCGCGCGATGCGTGAGGTTGGTTCAATAACAACATGTGCGCCATGTTGCATTTCTTTGATGCTGGTTAAATCAAATGCTGGTTGAGATATGGAATTGTGAGCAGGTGTTACAGAGAGGCCAGTAAAAGATACTGCCTATTTTTGCCTTTGCTGAAAATCTGTAGAAGTTAGGGTAGACTTCTAGCCAACATAATTCGGCTATAGGTCTTGGCTTGTCATTGACTAGCGGCCAATAGTCAATACATTGAAGGAACACTATGTTTAATAAAATTCTGGTGGTGTGCGTAGGCAACATCTGCCGTTCGCCGTCGGGTGAATACCTTTTGAAGCACCATCTGCCAAACAAGCACATTGCCTCGGCAGGTGTTGGTGCGCTGGTGGGTAAACCGGCTGACAAAACCGCTGCTGAAGTCGCGCTTGAGCACGGTGTTAGTCTGGAAGGGCACGTAGCACAGCAACTGACCAGCGAGCTTTGCCGCGATTACGATTTGATTTTGGTGATGGAAAAAGGCCATATCGAAGCGGTGACTAACATCGCGCCGGAAGCGCGTGGTAAAACCATGCTGTTCGGTCAGTGGATTGGTCAAAAAGACATTCCTGACCCATACCGCCAGAGCCGCGAAGCGTTCGACTTTGCCTATGAGCTGATTGATGAGTCAGCCAAAGCGTGGGCGAAGAAGCTGTAGTTTCGTGAGACACCTTGATGGCAATGAAACCGATCATCAAGGTGTCTGTTAATCCTCGTCTTGATCAAAAAAACCGACACAGGCCATTTGTTCACCGGCATGTGATTTTTCGATATCCACATCTTCTTCCTTCATTTGTAGGCTCTCCGTCAGCAGTTTTTTGGCGAAAGGCTTCAAATCATCCCGCTTAGTACAATCTAATGTAAATATAGCGGGCGCGCCTTTCTCTAAACTGTTCTTAAACGTCAGGATATAATTGCTGTTGTAAGTATGATTGATTGCACATACAAACTGTTTGGGTTGTAGCTTTATTCTGGAAGCACTAATCGAACGGGGGTTAAACCGGAATACGCCCTCATAAGGTGACGATACCTCTTTTACATTCAATAGCCGACAAATTTCGGTTGATTCGGAATGATAGAAAAGCATAATGTTTTTGTTGTTAAAGTATAAAAATGCCTCGCTGTGTATTTTTATCTCGCGAATTTTTGAATAAGAATCAATTTCTTGCTTGAAGTAAAATTTATCAATAATAAATTTAATATCTTCAATCGTGCGATCAGGTTTCTTGCCTTTGAGTTTAGGTAAGCTTCGGTTTTGCTCGAAATACAGTTGTTGGTCACCGGTATCAATACAAAGCTCATGATTGAACTGAGATAGATTAGCGTCGCTTGAGTTGTAACTCAGAGCCAGCTGTAATGATGTCAGCGTTTTATCGTCAATGATGATTTCATATATGCCAGAGTGTTCATTCGGCCAGCGATACTCAGTGATCTCATGACCAACATCAACCAAAGCTGTAATATGCTTCTGACTTCCCTTAAGGTAGACAGCTTTGAAGTTACCCTCAGTGTGCTGAGCAACCATTTTTAGGTCGTCATATAAATCCCGGCAGTTGATTGACATTTGGTGGGAGCGGCTGAAAGCTTTATTCACAGCGTCTATATGACAAGGTAGTACAGGATATAAGATTTGTTTACGGATGGAGTCTATGAAACTGAGTCCAAAACTGATGGAAGTGGCTTGGTTATCTTCAGTCGTTATCGTGATTTCAAGCTTGTCGTGCCCATGATTAGATTGTGTATACATCTCTAGGGCCGAACAAAGAAAATCAGCGACTACAGAGAATGACAAGGGTGAGCAAACGGAAGAATGAAAAGGAATCGTTTTTTTAAATAGATTCTCCGAGCTACCTCCGAGCATTGTGATGGAAAATGACGTGAGAGTAAGTTGCAAATGCTCAAATCCATTGGTAGCCCTAGAAGGGCATTGCTTAGCGGCATGAAGGATTTCATATATCTGCTGGTCATTGAGTTCTATTTGTAGTTGAGATGAAGCCATAAATAACCATGAAGCTCAATATTTGAGCCCTTGTAAGATATGAATAATCGTATCAATGGTTGCTTTTTTCGCTTTTAAATCGACGAATAATAGTGGCTGACCATTGGGTTTATTTTTTATCTCTGGAGATATTGAGAAGTACTGCCCTATCTTGCATTGAAGTGCCGTAAAGTCTTTGGGGGGCTTGACTTCAAGAGTGAGTGTTGGCTTTAGCAAAGAGAGTATCGGAATACTAAATAAAGTTTTGAATTGCTGCCCGACTCGCGATGTTGCAGGAATATCGAAGCGTTGCTCTTCTTGATTGAAGTACTGACGAAGCCATATCTTCATCCATTTAATTCCCTTTATAGATGGGATGCGCGAGTTTCTTACCTCCTCTCCAAGTACCTCCGCTGCGTGCGATATTACCAACCATCTCTTGTCATCTTCTTTGGCCTCATCAGATAACTGGCCCATTAACCATCTAGACCAAATACTGTTACCTGTCGTTATTTTTTGATTCAGAATGCTGAAAGGCTTTGCTATTGTCGATTCAAGCCTAGAGTCGCTATTGGGGAGCGACTGGAAATACCCTGATTGGGTAGCAATGAGTAATTTGTCCCGGTTGATCGTCACTCTCTGGTTGCTAATAGACTTGGCTCCTAGAGCTTTGAGCCTTCTTGATAGATCGCCGGATTGCTTGGGTAAGCTGAATAATATCCGCAGAGTTTGCTTAGTCAGTGTCACTTCAGGTGGTAAGGAAAGGCCATATAACCAATCATGCCCGTGTAAGTAACTCAGTCGTGTTGTTGCAAAGTATTGATGGCCAATCATCCTTGTGATTTCAAACTGCAGCCAGTCGGAATTTAGATACTCAAGTTCCTGTTCTTCAAGCCAATAGGAGAATCGGTTGGCAATGGTCTGCTGGTCGAATAGAGCTTGGGTATACGCCTTCCCATGTGTTTTAGGGTTATGACAAACAAGCCTATAGCCCTGCTGAAATAAAACAGTTACACCGCCGTGCCGTAGATGATGAAAACGGGCGGATGAGCCGCAGACGGACTTAATAACCCGGGTTATAGGTAGGAGGTAGTGCTGGGCTCGTGCACTGATTGATTCACCGAGATAGCCGATTAGTGGCTCATCACAGGGCTGCGATTGCTTCAGCTTCAGTAGTTGTTTTAAGAAGTAATGCTCTCCCGAGGGAAGAGTGATGAAAATATACCGAGGTTTTTTACTTTTGGTATTGCCTTCCTTAGTCTTTCTTATATCCAATCGCCATAGTTTTTTGTCACCATCGATCAGGTGAACATCGCAAATCCGCAGTCGAAGTATCTCTCCTCTTCTCAGACATCCATGAAAGCTCAATGACACAGCAACTCTGCAAAACAGCCATTTCAGGGGGTCATAAAAATGCTGGATATCCAAAGATTTCAGTATCGTGTCGAGCTCATCGGCATTGACAAGGTTTGGATCAACAATTTTCGGTTTGGCCGGCGGTGTCAGCTCATCAATATCCAAACCGTCACCGACGGGGTGTTGGGCAACAAACTTCAAAAAGTTAAAAAGCTCCTTGTCCTGACTTTGACCATACAGCGCGTTAGCCCAAGCCTGAATTCGCTCATCATCCCAGCACGCGTCGAGTGGAAGTGGGTATTGGAGTAACTTGACATTATACGAGGTGTAATTTCGTATTGATCGATTCGCGAGGTTAGGCTCCCTGACTCCCCCGTATTTGATCAAATGTGCCGTATAGAGGGCCATCAATGCCGGCGCGATATTATTAACTGGCCAGCTAATACTGTCAGCTTGAAGAAGCTCATTGGCGGGCTGATAATTATTTTTAGCATGCTCAGTGATTAAGTGCCTGCGAAGCTTGGTGAAATCAGATGCTTGATTAGCCTCTTTGCTATTGTGCGGTTGGTGAGCTTTGTTTGGAGGCAATGACTTTTGCTCTTGGAAGGTAATTGGTGATTGCTGATCCTTCATTTGTTGATAGCGCTCGGTTGGTATTGCCCATTGCATCTCGGGTGTTGCCATGTCCTCTGTGAAGAAGCGGTTAGTCTTCAAGTACCAATGGCACCGGCATAAGTGAGAAAATGAGTACTTGGATAATTTGTCTAAATACAAAGGAGATGCGCTGAGGTAGCTCTGTAACTCATTCATCAACTGTTTGATTGTCAGCGTTTCAGGGTAGCAAAAAAAAGTTGATAGCAGCTTTGCACTCATCGGTGAGAGTTGGTATCGAACTCTCTGTTCAGCATCATTGAAGGTGTTTATCAGTAAGTTCAGTGTGTAGGGTGGGGATTTCTCAACCGTTTCAGGTGTGGTTAGCGCTTGGCACAGTAATGCCAGAGGCATTGGTGCTGTTTCCATCAACAGCGTCATAGCCACCATTGCTATTGTTGGTTCATGACCTTCATCCAGAAGTTGAATTAAGTGATTGTGATGCTTATCTGCAAGGCCTTCTGCGATATGGCTATATTGCATGATGGCATGAAATCGCACGTTATCGGCGTCATTGAGGCTGTCTTGCTGCTCTGGTGGAAGCCGCCACTGGCATTGTTTGACTAGATAGTGTTGTATATCGGTGAGAGCGTTATTACGTAATCTTTGTTGACCAGTAGGAATGCTTTTCAAAGCTGAACGGATACTGTTAAAGTCCGCTTCCTGTAATTCTCGCTTCTGGGCACTTCTTAGTTCAGGCCAGTTGTTCACTATCCAATGAAGATCTTCATCGTTGTATGTAACGGGGCCTCTTTGTTTGCTCCAGGCCATGACATCATCGGTATTTAGCATAGAGTCTCCTGTGGCCCACCAAGGTATTCTGCTACGCGGTTTGTCCACACTTGGTCTTGTTGCTGGTCATAAGCATATTGCGTGAGCTGCCCAAATTGTTCCCCGTACTGGCTATGCCCCATTAAGCGGTTGAATATATGTGTTGGACAGCCCACTTCGAAGAGGCTTTGTGCATAGGCTTTTCTAAAGTGATAAGGCACATGGGCGTTACTACTTGCAGCAGTGAATCTACGGAGACTTTTGGCTGTCAAAAACTCTTTTTTACCGCTTGTATTCAATAGGAATAATAGTGGTTCATTTTCTGTATGTAATACGCCGAAGCGACTGTATATAAGCTGTAAGTGCTGCCGGTAATGGGCGATGTAATCTTTGATGTGCCTGGGGAAATTAATAATTCTTGCCTTTCCTTTATCCCTGAGACACATACTAGATAACCCGATAGCTCCCTTTGCTGGGCTGATAGCATGTGTTGGCCTGCATCCACAGTATGTGATGAGGTGAATAGCTATTATATGGGTGAGTAGGTTGTGGTAAGCAATGAGTTGTGTGGTGACAGGTTTTCTACTTTTGGGGCGGATGTTTGCTAACTCGAGATTCAGAGTTTGGAGCCAACGTGAAGCTTGGTCTGTTGAAACTCTGCGGCGCGTTCCGACATACACCCCCTCATCTTCGGTAATGACGTGATTTTTGATGATTACAATGGGGATGGTGTTGGCCTCGCGGTTAAGGTAGCCCGCTTCGGAAGCGTTTTTATTGAGAAGAGGATCCGTGTCATAATATGGATCATTCTCATTGGTGAATGCCGAAATACCTTCTTTTTTAGCAGCTGAGAGTAGCCTGTCGATATAGCGGTTATAGGCTTGGTAGTTATCACGCCGTAAATGCCGAGTAGTCGTTGCGATATAATAGCAACTGCTTCCATAGGCTAGCTTTTTTTCAGTGATTAAGGATGCTTTAGCGAGTGCGTTAAGCTGTGCATCTTTGTGTGCGCAGTGAGTAATATAATTGTTCCATGCTGTTTTGTGGGCGATTGGGATGTTTTGTTGTTCAGGAAAGCGCGTCAAAGAAGACGTTAGGAATTCTAAAAGCTGATTTTTTTCTTTATCTGAAATAATCGGCTTATTATAACTTTTATGGCGCAAGGCTTGCCAGAATAATTGATTAAATGCCCTGGGAGCAGGTTGCCAAAATAGTATATTTTTCTTTTGAATCTGAGTTTGGATAGAAAACTCAACCCAAGACTCATCCCCGCCTTCTTGAATGATCCGGTAACTGTTCGGCCGGATAGGATCCGATGCTCGAAGTCTTACAAATTCTGGTACTGGATTTTCTGAATTTACCTTACTGAGTTTACTTGTCAGCCAGAGTGTTAAGGTTATTGTCAGTTGTTCGACTGATAGGTCATGTAAGAAGAGATATCTTAAGCGCTGCATAGATTTATTGGCATCAGGAAATACTGATCCTGGAGATTTTGAAAGGTTAGATTTCGCAATAAAATGGCCTTTCATTAACTGATTCTCAATGTTGAATGATGAATATTAGCAACTTGTGCAATATGTCGTTTGCTAGGGACCTTGAATAGCTTTTGGCAAAGTTGATGCCTTGAAGCCACGTTGTGGCCAAAACAGTCATGTTTTTCCATTGCTGGTCGGTAGAGCAATTCAGTAACAAGATAATTTTGAAATTCGATTTGGCTGTCAAATGAGAAGACAGAGACCTGAAGTGATTTTGATTTTAGGGCTGGTAGGTGAAAAAGAGAGTTGAAAATAAGGTTGGGGGAGATTATTTGATATGTTGCTTTATCGGTTTCTCTAACGTGCAGATTCATTGTCTGGATTAAGTTATTGATGATGTTGTCATCAAGTTGATCGGCTCGGCAAATTGTCTTCTTATCACGTCTGATTATTTCAGATACATAGGGATGGTAGCCCGACTCAATTTTTGGAAGGGGAATCGATTTTTTCTTTATTTTCATAAACACCTTCCAAGTTTATTTATTGAATGGTATTTAAAATCCTTTTCCAATCATTGCTTGGTGTCAATAGTATTGTTCATCGGAATTATGAAAATGTGATTTAGATTTGATGATATTGAATGTAGAGTCAGTTCAAAATAATCTTTGGCAACGGAGAACCGCATATTTTAAGTAACAATCGATATCATATGGTCAATAGAAAATAGGGTTCTCCGTAATCAGGCCTTGGTTAAAAGCGGTGGAGAAATCTCCACCGCTGGGGTGACAGGGGAGTGGTCATGTACCATGGCATAGCCGTTCTAGATACCGGTGGTCTAACGGTCGCCACTCATGATGGTATCCAAGTTGGTTACGTTCAATTGGTGACTGGCTCATCACAAGGCACCTTTTTCTTTTATGATCTATTGCGATGATTTCTACGGCGTTGCCATAGATGGCATCCCACTGCCCTGAATCCATCAATAGTTGGTAGCAGATGAGCGTAAGGGCTCTCGTCTGGTGCCATTGCCAGAGACTGTCCAGTATGAGGTGGCCGTCGTTGATGGCATACCATGAGTACTCGAAGTAATACATGAGAAAAAGCCAGTCAGGATGGGTATGGAGAGACTGCATTGCCCAAGGTGTGAGCCAGTAAGGTGAGGTTGTGCTGTGCGGATGTATCAGGGGCAGCAGACGTTTGAGTGTTAGCTCCTCAGCTAGACTATCAAAACGCTGTTGGCCATACAGGCTTAATTCCTGCTGCAATCTAACAGACGGAATCGTCCCCAATGGTTGTCCACTGGCTTTGAGCAAGTGCAGTAATTTTGCTGACTGGGCCCCGAGGGCAACCAAGGTGATGAGGTGCTCAGGATCCACTTCTGGTTTCTCTGCCCTGAGGTGGTGAATCAGGGCGGCTATACTTACGAACCTATCCATCACTTCCCCCTTGCCATCATGGCATCAAATGCACTGCCGTCTTTCCTTGCTGCATTAATGACATACGGGGCATACACCTCGTAGAGCATCTGGGTCGAGCTATGGCCTAGCAGACGAGAGACATAAAGCGGGTTTTCGTGCGCCGCAAGGTGAAGGACGGCGGCGGTATGGCGCGTTTCGTATCCCCGCCTTTTGGGCAGGCCCACTTTTTTCAACGTGGGATACCAGACTTTCCGGTTGATATAGCGGGTATCGAGTGGCGCGCCATTAGGGTTCGTGAAGACAAAATCAGACGGGCTTGCTTCGACGGCTCGTCTGAGTGCAGCCTCAACGGTGGGCGTCATGATGATGTCCCGGTTTGATTTCGGGGTTTTGACCGTCGTGAGCTCTCCCGCCACCCAATTTCGTCGTACGCGGATGAGGCCGTGATTGAAGTCCACACAGTCTTTTTTCAACCCGTGTACCTCACAGCTGCGCATACCGGTATGGAAACGTATCAGGTAATAGTCATACCACCGAGAGGGGACTGCGGCCATAAAGCGCTGAACCTCCTCCTGGGTCATGGGGTTGGGATCGCTTGGCTCTTCACGCAGAGGCTGCAGGCGATCGAGCGGGTAGGGAAAACCAAACTCATCTGCCGCGCTGTGCAAGATGCTGATAAGCGGCACAAAAATGATATTGATCCGCTTGTTGCTGAGCTTTCGTTTGCCATCTTTGTTCGTCAGGGCACAAAGCTGGCTGCGCAGGGTCTGCACATCCTTGAGGGTAATGGCATCGATCAATATGTTTTTGAAAGCGGGCAGCAAATAGTTGTTCAGGATACTGTGTACACCTTTGAGGTAGCTGTTTTTCCATTGGTGGCTATTTCGCTCTAGCCATGCTTCGGTGTACGTATCAAAGTAAGGCTCGGCGATTGCCGGGTTTCGCGCTCTGACTAATAACTCAAACTTTTCGACTTTCTTGCTGTGGGGGAAGAAGTCCTTGTAATCAAAACTGCCCAGCGCCAGCTCTGCATTGAGGCGCTTGAGAACGGCTTTGGCTTTCTTGATATTGGACGGGGTAGCAGGCATGCCTGAGGTTTCACGGAAGCGGACACCAAAGACACAGAGATCATATTGGATGATCCCGTTGGGGCGAATACGGATATTGGCCATCGGTTAACTCCATACAAAATAGTGTTTTACCGACAGGATCGCGTATACTTTTCCCGTCGGCTGGACATGGGTTCTGTAAGGACTATTGGGTGGGCAGCCGACACGGGCTGAGATGGTTGCCGCCATCTCAGCCCAGCTGCAGTGCATCAAGTTTTCTATACTTGGCCCATCAAGACTAGTACATGCCTGTTTATTTATCCAGTGTTTTTGCTTCCCCTTTTGCTATAGTTATTGGCATATAGGTTCAATAGCTTTGCTGTGCGTGGAACCATTTCATCTATAGTCTGCGCTGGAAGTAACAATGAGGAATTCAGGTTTGATGGACAAACAAGAAAGAGAGGCACATGCCTTGTTAGAGCTGGTCAAAATGTCTAAGCGGGACATCGAGCAGGGGCGGGTTTATACCCTAGGTGAAGTAAAGGAAAGGCTGAAGCTGCGCCGTAATAAACTCAACCCCAGAAATTAAGTAGTGATCTGCTTTCTTAGAGCTGCAAATTCTTTTTATTGGGATGGCTTGATTCGCTTTCATTCATGTTTGTAATGTATCAAAGCTCAGGGGAATTAAGAGTAAGGTGAACAATGAAATTGCAATCTCTTTCAATGTACAGGCTGAAGGTAAAGGCCATTGAAACTTGTGAATCGTTCACTGTACGCAATGGTGTGGACTTCTCAATCCTTGTATCCACTAGTTCAAGTTTACTTAACCAGTATTATGTTGTTGAGTCTCAGTCGTTAGAAGGTGCATCAGGAAAGGTGATACCGCTTGCCCATGTTCAGGTGAGTAAACCGACAGGAGTGATCAAGTTCTTGGCTTTTCAGCCTGAGAATTGGGGGATCAGTGCTGACTCTGATGATTTGGTGAAGATAATCAGTCATAGCATAGCGAAACTGGATACATTTGAGCTTCGTTAAACGAACCGTTTCATTTTATCGAAAAGAATTTGCAGGAAGTACGCCACCCGCAGAGCTGGTGGCGTTATTGGGTTGCTTGTTGTTATAGCGGAGCTTCAGCCTGCAGATCAATCAGCTTAAACTTCTCGACATCGACCAGGCCGCTCACCAGTCAGTGAGCGGCTATCAGGGCTTTAAGGTTTAATGGTACTGAAGTCCGTAAAGCGGCTGGTGTATAGCACGCTGTCCGGCTTGTCTTCTGAATCACCGAGAACAAGCACGCCAGGCACTGAGGTTGATGCGTCTATCGCATTGATTGTCCGGTCATGGTTTACGGTATAGAGAACATCATTGGCAAAGCCATTTGGCTCCTGCCAGTACCAGATCTGGGTGTTTCGCGCGAAGTCATCTCTGCAGTCTGAGCTTAGTGTTAACTGGCCATTTGCGGTTTCCAGACACTGGTTGATATTGGCAACGCTGCGATATCTCTTCTCCTGATCGTAGATGAACGACTGAGACTTCGAGCCATCAACACAGTCTTTAAACTGCAGGCTGCTGTTGCCGACAACAGTCAGACACTGCGCATTCTGCTGGCTTAGGTAAGTCGATTTGATTGTAACCGCGTCAGCCCCCAGGAACCAGGGGCTGTTCCAGTCGACCGTCACGGTAAACTGATCAGAGTATGTCAGTTTTTCAAAGTCACGGCCGGTCTTCCAGTTTGAGTTGCTGTCGGAGTTGTTCCACAGCTGGCTGCCGGATGCGTAGCGGCGGCCAATGATCCAGCGGTTATGACCAAACAGCGCCAGGCTGTCTACCGTGGTTTTGACCACGATGTCAGACGTGCCGCCGGTTCCTTCTTTTGCCGCAATTTTGGCGATAAAATCAGGCCGCAGGCCGCTGACTGCCAGCGAGTTGTTTTGCTTCAGCTTGTCAAAGTTCCACGGGTTACCACGGCGCTCATCGTAGTCCCAGCACCAGCCATCAGCGGTACCCAAATCACAGAAGCCGTGTTCCGGGTCGACAGCTGAACCATATTTGTTGTTCACATATTTGATGTTGTAGCCATCTTTATTGGTTTTCGCGACCAGCCCAAACTGCTTCTTATTGGTGATGCTGTATTTATCGCTGAAAGAGTACTCAATATCTTTGATTGGGATCTTGGGAGAAAATCCCAGGCCGACTTTAATGCTGGTAGTGGTTTCTTTTTCGATTTTGGACTCGACCTGGTCCTGGATTCTCGGGTAGAGATCATTTAGGTAAATCTGGCCGGAAGAGAGTTTCGCGCTGTCGTTAATCTTGATGCCGACATCGATAGCGTCCAGGTACTCTTTATAGACATAGTTGGTGTTGCTGTTGTGATCCCAGCGGCGGTAAATATCAGACCAGCTGTCGGCCAATCCCATATCGACACCGGAACCCTCTGCCAGGATGATCTCAACATACTTGTCTTTATCGCCAGAGCGTGCGTAGAAAGGGGATTTGCTGTAATAGCGAATTTTGTATTTCAGCGTGACGTTTCCTTTCTCCTGTCTTTCGACATTGAAGCGTCTGTGGACGATAAACTCCATTACGTTGCCGCTGTCCTGAGAGACAGACCTTTTACTCAGGCTTCGCTTATTGAGCTCTGTTTCCAGGCTGGATGCGATATATTCAGGGTCAAGTACATCAAGAAGATAGATAGCCCGCTTATTAATATCGCTAGGCTTTGTAACCAGCACATATTTACTGTCTACACCAAGCCCTAACAGCTCAGAAGTGAACGCTCTTCTCTCATCAACGCTTATTTCAGCCAGATTTAAGACGTAGTAATTACAGTTTGACGGAACGTTTTTTTCTGGGCTGTACAGGTGGCATTCTTGTTGGAAGTAGGCGGTAGATGACTGAATCAGATCCGCCACAGGGTCGGTTTGATCAAGGTTAGATGCATAACAAGCGGAACCGGGTGCCGTCAGCAAACTTAAGGCGAAGAAAGAGCTTGTAACTTTTTTCATGTTATACCTTTATGTTTATTATTAGATATAAATCAATATTTTATGGGTAATTTGCGTGAGAATGTTACTCTTATTTTTGCTGATGTATTCATGAGTTTTATGAATGTGTGATTTTGGTTTACAAAATAATCAGCCCGGGAACCTGGTTTTAATATATGAGAATGTGCTGTAGTAGGAAGTCGTTAATAATATTTATTTAATACGGCTGTCATTATTTCTGCCTCACCATAAAAAAGATCCCGCTACACTCGAACGCACCCCGGCAACTAGGCTGAGGTCGAACTTGAACTTGGTCTTCTACGGATAGCAGTTGTTGACCTCGGCGTAAATGGCAGCGGGGGCGATCTTTGGGACGGGCACAGTGCTTCGTCAACTGGATGTCATCGGTACATACTCTTACCGAAGGTCAAGTTGTTGCTATAGAGGGTAAAACGCTTCGAAGCTCATAAAGTCGTGAAGACAGCGCGAGTACCATTCATATGACTAGTGCTTATGTTTCATCAAACAAGCTCGTGTTAGGACAGCTAAAACCGAACAAAAAGAGTGGGTAACTCTCTTCTTTTCAAATTGAAGTGTCTGATCTAGTCAGAATTAATATGGCTAAGGTTAAAGTTTAGATATTTACGAATCATAAAATTTGATTTACATGACGATCACATATTTTTTAATGGTAGTAAAGCGGCACCAATCACTCCGGAAGAATCACCATTTTGGTTCTTAACAATCTGAGTTCGCACTTGCTTAGAGAATGTATACTGAATAAGCTTCGCATTCACTCGGGGGTATATTTCATTGACATTTGACATCCCCCCTCCAAGTACGATGACCTCAGGGTCGACCATGTTTACGATGGAGCCACATACACGAGCGAGTTGATCGCAGTATAGTTCAAAGTGATCAATTGCTTGCTTGTTTCCGTCTCGATATAGTTGCATGATCTCTTCACAGCTTGCACTAAAGTATTTCTCAGAGAATGTCCTAGAATATCCAGTGCCAGAGACAAAAGATTCAATACAATTTTTTGAGCCACAATAACAAGTGAAGACTTGCCCATCTTGGTTTGGTTGAAAATGTGGTAATGGGTTATGCCCTAGTTCGCCACCTAAGTTGTTTAAACCAGTGACTAGTCCACCATTAAGTATAATGCCTGCGCCACAACCTGTTCCAATGATGAGGGCAACGCATGAATTATTTGTATGCTTTGCTGCGCCAGTGCTGAACTCAGAAAGGGCAAAGCAGTCGGCATCATTTGCAATATGTACTGGATGGTCGAAAAGGTTTCTAAGATCCTCTAAAAAATTCCGGCCATTTAATACCGCAATGTTTGCACCTTGCATTAGTCCATCCAACCCAACGGAACCACAGCATCCTATCCCAAGAGAGTCTATATCTCCATGGGCTTTAAGCTTCTCAATCACATTGGAGACTGAGTTTAAGAAGCAATCGTAACTGGATTTATCAGTAGCTACACGGTATCGTGCTGTAATATTATGATCTGTGTTATTGAGGGCTACACCTTCGATCTTGGTTCCACCAATATCTAGTCCAACTAACATTATTAATCCTATTATTGTGTATGAAGTAGGGCTAGAACTAACAAAATAAATTAACTCATAGCCCTAACAAATTTGCAGTTGTTATTGAATATCAACTCGCATGTTATTAACAAAACAGTTCAAGTATTTACTATCAATTTCAAGATCGAATATATCTCCTACTGATAGCTGCTCTTGTGATGCAAGCTTGACTCGAATTTCTTGACCTGCATAGTTTAGATATACGATGGTAGAGTCTCCAAGCAACTCGGAATAAGTCACAGTGGCTTGCATTGCCGTTTTTTCATTTGATGGAGCTTTGATGGATATATGCTCAGGTCGAATACCTAACGTTACTTTATTGTCTGGGGGGAGGTGGCTAAGTGACCCTGCTATAGACAGACGAGATTGACCTTCAAATACCAAGTCAAAGCCTTCAGAAGATTTTTCTGCTACTGCCGTTAGGAGATTGATTTTGGGTGCTCCCATAAACTCGGCGACAAAAGTATTCGCAGGTTGATTATAGACCTCTAAAGGTGTTCCAATTTGTTCAATTTTTCCAGCGCGCAGTATGACGATTCTATCTGCAAGCGTCATTGCCTCGACTTGATCATGAGTAACATAAATCATTGTACTCTTGAGCTTACTATGCAGTTTGCTTAGCTCTTGCCTCATCTGCACTCTAAGGGCCGCATCTAAGTTTGATAACGGCTCGTCAAACAGGAATACTTTGGGGTTTTGAACGATGGAGCGACCAATTGCAACACGTTGGCGTTGGCCTCCGGACAAGTTCTGAGGTCTACGATTTAATAGCTCAGAAAGCTGTAATATGTCAGCAGCCTCGCTAATTCTTGACTCAATTTCCGCTGTCGGCATTTTGATATTTTTTAGACCGAACGCTAAATTTTCTTTGACAGTCATATGGGGGTATAGCGCATATGATTGAAATACCATTGAAATTTCACGTTCTGATGCGTTGACATCAGTGACATCTCTAGCATCAATATGCACTCTACCTGATGAAACATCTTCAAGGCCAGCAATCATTCGTAGTAAGGTTGACTTACCACACCCTGACGGGCCAACAAGTACAAGAAATTCACCACTTTCAATATCTAGTTTAACGTCGTGAATTGTTTGTGTTTTATCGTATGTCTTGCAAACATCGTTAAGTATGACTTTTGCCATGTTTTCTCTCTAATCTTATGAATTAAGTTTCCATTTCACGTTTTGACTTAATCACTATTACTGTAATAAAGACAAAAGTTCTTTCGTTTGCTTTTCCATAAGCTTGATATCATCTTTTGATTCTACATTTAGGCGCACTACGGGTTCTGTATTGGAGCTACGAAGATTAAATCGCCATGTATCGAACGTCATACTTAGGCCATCCACATTTTCTATGTGAGTTGCAAATTGAGTGTATTTTTGTTTGATAATGCTAATTGCTTCAGCAGGGTTATCAAGTTTTATGTTTATTTCACCAGAAGAAGGGAATTTCTTGATACTATCGGCGACTACATCTGAGAGTGTTTTTTGCTTTATTGATAGTAGTTCAGTGACCAAGAGCCAAGGAATCATACCACTATCACAATATCCAAAGTCACGGAAATAATGATGAGCACTCATTTCGCCACCGTAAATAGCATTTTCAGCTCGCATGCGTTCTTTTATGAAGGCGTGCCCCGTTTTAGATTGAACGGAAACACCGCCACATTTTTCTACAATACTTTCAGTATTCCAATACAGACGAGGATCATGAATAATCGTTTCCACCTCAGAGCTTTGAGTTAGAAATGCTTCTGCAAGCAAGCCAACAATGTAGTACCCTTCAATAAACTCTCCTTTTTCGTCAAAGAGGAAACAGCGATCAAAATCACCATCCCATGCGATACCAAAGTCAGCCTTGTTATCTAGAACGGCTTGCCGGGTGTCACTGCGATTTTCCGGCAGCAAAGGATTTGGGATACCATTTGGGAACTGACCATCAGGCTCGTGATTGACGCGAATGAATTCAATCGGTACATCGTGTTTTTTGAGTTCTGTGTCAATGGCGTCTAGTGTAGGACCTGCCGCCCCGTTTCCGGCATTAACAACAACTTTCATTGGACGAAGACTGTTTAGATCTATGTAGTTCAATAGGTGGTCAACGTATGCGTTTCGATTGCTGACTTTGTGAACTTTGCCGTGTTTTGAGTTCGGTAGTTCTTCAAACAGGTTTTTTTCCGCTAATGCTTTCACTGCGAGAAGACCGCTATCGTTGCTCATTGGTTTTGCATCTTCAACAACGATTTTCATACCGTTGTAGTCAATGGGATTGTGGCTTGCTGTGATTTCAATTCCGCCATCGAGCTCCAAGTGACGTACGGCGAAATAAACTTCTTCAGTGCCCGTCATACCAAGGTCGATAACATCACATCCTGACTCTGTTAGGCCAAGAGATAGAGCACGTTTAAATGACTCGCTAGTTAGTCGAATATCGCCTCCAACGGCAACTTTTTTAGCACCTGTGTAAGTAGCAAAGGCTCTTCCTACGCGATAAAAAACATCTTCGTTAAGTTCCTCACCAATTTGTCCACGAATATCGTAGGCTTTAAAACATGTTAAATTCATAATACAGTTCCAAATTAAAAGTATTGTTGGCAAAATCTTCAGCTTGTTGCGCGAATGACTAGATCATGTTCGACTGTTATCTTGTCTCTCTTCCCATTAATAAGATTTAATGTGGCGAGGCGGCCAATTTGCACTGCACTTTGATTAACTGTAGTGAGGCATATATCTTTATCACCGCTCATGGGAATATTATCGAATCCGGTAATGGATATTTCTTCGGGGATTTTTATGCCACGACTCTTACAATACCTTAATGCCTCTACTGCTAACTTGTCAGAGAAGCAAATTAGTGCTGTTGTGTTTGGGTGTTCTTCTAGTATCTTTTTTGCAGCTTCATTTCCTGTCATGTTGTCAGGAACCTCGTAAACTACGGACTTATTAGGATCCAACCCTGCATCTACGTGTGCATCACGTACACCACATAGGCGATCGAGCGACACTTGATTATCCCCTTGAATATGGTCGAATAGTTTAACCAAGCCTTTTGGGTTACGTGAGAAAGGAAAAGTAAGAACGGCTACCTCTTTGTGTCCTTTACTGAAGACATACTGCGCTATCTCATATGCGGCTTGCTTGTTGTTGATGCTTACTGAACCAAATCCAGGCAAATCAAGGTCAATGGTCACAACAGGAGGGGCTTTGTTTATTATTTTCTCAATGATTGGATCATTCTTAAAAGTAGCATTAAAAATATAACCGTCGACCATTACATTGAGGATTTGTTCATTCGAAGATAGAGGTAAAAGTAATAAATTCAGCCCATGTTCTTGGCATACTTCTGAAATCCCCCTGAACAGTCGAGTAGCGTGTGGGTCTGAGAATGCGTAACTCATTTCTTGGTTGAAAATAACACCAATAGTGCCGCTTTTCCCTGTCTGTAGGAATCTAGCAGCAGCGTTTGGTCCGTCATAACCAACGGATTTAGCATAAGTGAGAATTCTTTCTTTAAGCTCTAAAGATAATTTTTCTGGTCTGTTATAAGCATTTGAGACCGTTGTATGTGTGACGTTTAATGCTTGGGCAATTGATTTCAGAGTCACTTTACTTTTCATCGTACTTCCATTCGTGTGTGCTTATCTTCTTAAACTACAAGTACGCCTAAATACGCGCTGTCTATTTTAGGTATCATCTAAATTACAGGGTTAGTTTAAGGGTAAACAAGAAAAAATCACCAGTAAAATGGAGATTTTTGACTTTGATCTCGCTTTTTTTGTTTATCGTTAAACCTGATTTTTTTTGTGACCAGTTTAACGTTAAACTGAGAATTGTGGTGGTAAATTCCTTCACATCTTGTGCTGGGGTGGCTGCTTGAGCATAAGCTTTAGTTAAATTTGAATTTATTGAAAGGGCAGGTTCATGAAAGCGAAGACATTGAGTTCCTGGGTTTTAGGTGGAGTTGCTGCTGCGATTCTAACGGGATGTGGTGGCGATACTAGTGATCCACAATCAATTAAAATGTGGATAGCTCCGAATGAAACACAAGAGGCGTTTTGGTCTGAGGTTGTTACTGAGTGGAATGCAAGCGGGCAAGGTCTACCTGTGGAGTTCACGACCATTCCTGCGACGGGAAGCTCAGAAGAAGCCATTATGAATGCCTTAGCTGCGGGTACAGAACCTGATATTACAGAGAACATTTTTTCTGGCTTTGCCGCACAATTAAATGAATTAGATCAATTGGTTGACTTATCGAAATTTGATGGATATCAGGATCTTATAAGTGGTCGTAATATGAGTGAGATAATGAATGGATGGCAGCTCGATGGTAAGCAGCTCGTATTTCCTCTCTACATGAGCCCTGTGGTTTATTGGTGGCGAAGCGACATCTTAGAAGAGTACGGTTTTACTGATGTCCCACGAACATATGATGATGTATATAAGCTAGCAAAAGCCTATTCCGTCAAAAATAAGCGCTACCCAATGCAAGTTGCTGCAGGAAGGAACTGGTGGGACCGTTGGTTTGACTTTATCACTATGTACTACGCAGCCAGTGACGGTAAAAATTACTTAAATGCTAAAAATCAACTCGATATAGATGAAGAAGCAGCAAAAGATGTCCTAACATTTATTGATACGATGTTTACTAATGGTTGGGCAAGTTATGACTTTGGCGAATCAGCACCGTTAGTCACTGGTGAGGTTGTTGGAGCTGTTAGAGGGCCTTGGGATATTGGTAGATTCCAAACACAATATCCAGATGTCATAAAGAATATCAAGATTGGTCCAATGTTAACAAAAGATGGCCGAGATAATCCAAATACGCTTGCTGATGGAAAGGGCATGGTCATGTTTAAATCCTCTGATGTAAAAGAGGAAGCGTGGGAATTTATCAACTGGGTTTACAACAATGAGAAATTTGATAAGCGTTGGTTAGAGTTAACGGGCATGCCCCCTGCGCGCGGTGATCTAATGGAACTCGATATTTTTAAGGAATACTTTAAAGCTAACCCTTTGGCGGCAGGCTATGCGGAACAAGTTTCTTTGAGTCAGCCGACAGCATTCACGTCCAAGACTGTAGAAGTGCAACGAGCAATGACAAACATGATTGAGAAAATAATCTTCAATAAAACGGATGTTGAAGGTGGTCTAAGCGGATTAGAAAAAGAAGTTAATTCAATTCGTCAATAATTGAGTGCCTAATGAATACATTTTTATCAAAATTTAAACTGAAGGATTCTCATATAGGAGGCTTGTTGGCCTCCAGCTACTTAGGATTCTCTGCAATCTTCTGGCTGTATCCTGTTATTTGGCTAATCATACTTTCTTTTTCTGATTGGAGGTTTATTGGTACGCCAAGCTTTAATGGTTTGAATAACTTTTTTGATGTTGTTCAAGATCCACTTTTTTGGCAGGCAATGTGGAATGTTATTCGGTTCTTAGCTTACTATCTTCCGATTGTATTAATATCGTCTCTGCTATTTGCTTATGGGTTAAGTAAACTTAGATATGGAAAGTCATTCGTAGCATTAAGCTTTCTGCTCGCCAATGTATCATCTGGTGTAGCGTACTCTATCGTTTTCTCGAAGATATTCAGCCAAAATGGTCCTGTGAATGGGTTTTTAGATAGTGTTTTTGGTTTTACAATTCCTTGGTTGACGAACGCTGATTTTGCCATGCTTTCTATTGCGCTAATCGTCACATGGAAGTTTGTTGGTTATTATGGTCTGATTTTCTATTCAGGTTTATCAGCCATACCAAAAGAAATATATTCAGCAGCAGAGCTAGATAAAACAAGCCCTCTTAAGAGGTTGTTTAAGATAACACTGCCAATGATGAATGCTCAAATTATCATGGTCCTTGTTCTCGCGATGACTGTAGCGTTTGGTATATTTACAGAACCCTACCTAATTACTGGCGGGGGGCCTTTGGGCAGTACAACAACACCAATGGTTGTAATGTATGAAGCTGCATTTATGAGAATGGAGCCATCTTGGGCTGCCACGATGTCTATATTCGTTGCCGTGATTAGTTTTGGTCTAATTTGGTTAATTAGAAAGCTTTTTGAGCGAAACGTTGAGATTGTGTGATGAATAATAGAATTACGTTTGGCAGTTTAATTGCTCATTTTTTGATGATTGGGTTGGCACTTTCATGGTTATACCCGTATGTCTGGATGTTCATGGCATCTTTAAAACCATCGTCTGAAGTGTATACAACGAGTTTATTTGGAGGTAATCTATCTCTTGATAATTATGCTTTTTTGTTTGATACATCGGATAGAGCGGATCGACCATTCTTGAGAACGATGTTCAACTCGTTATTTGTTTCATTAACAATCACTGCATCGGTTGTAATTACGTCGATGTATATTGCATTCTCGTTAGCAAAATTGAAATTCAAAGGACAGGAAGCGTTCAGAGGGTTTCTTATCTTTCAAATGGTTTTCCCTGCCTTTATGTTCATACTTCCTCAGTATGTCTTAATCAAAGAGCTGGGAATGATTGATACTTATGGCGCTATGATCCTTCCATTCGTTATGAGTGGTTGGGGTATATTCATGATGTCACAAAGCTTCAAAGGTACTCCAAATGACTACATATTTGCGGCAAAGCTAGATAGAGCTAATTTATGGCAAGTCATTACTCAGATAATGATGCCATTAAATAAATCAATTATTGCGATTGTGGCATTATTCACATTTACTGGTGCGTGGGATAACTTCTTATGGCCACTAATTGTAATGCAAGATGCTGAAAAAATGCCTCTTTCAGTACTCTTAGCATCATTTAGCAAATCCTATGGTGTGTATATTGGCCCTGTAATGGCAGGCTCTGTTATTCAGACAATGCCTCTACTTATGTTGTTTATTCTGTTTCGGAAGCATTTCCTTCAAGGAATGTCACTGTCATTGAAGTAATTGGGAGTTGTAGTGATGAGTTCTTGGTGGTCAGAAAGCACATTCTATCAGGTATATATGCCAAGTTTCTGTGATGGCAACGGCGATGGGATGGGTGATTTTCTCGGTCTGACAGCAAAGTTGGATTATCTACAGGGTCTTGGTGCAGAAGGTATTTGGATCACACCCTTTTATCCATCGCCGATGGTTGATAATGGTTATGATGTTTCAGACCATTGCAATGTAGATCCAAAATTTGGAAGCCTTGATGATTTTGATTTCTTTGTCGAGCAAGCTCACGCGCGAGGGATCAAGGTCATTGTTGATATCGTGCTTAATCATGTGTCTTCTGAGCACCCTTGGTTTACTTGCGCAAAAGGCGATCCAAAAAGCCACTACCGTGACTACTTTTTCTTTGCTGATGAACCCAATAATTGGGAGTCTTTCTTTGGTGGATCTGCTTGGACACATGAAAGTGAAGTTAATGGAGTCGGTGAGCAGTTCTATTATCATAAGTTCTCACCAAAACAGGTTGATTTGAACTGGACCAACCCTCGAGTAATTGAAGAGGCAAAAAAGATATTCGACTTTTGGATTAATCGAGGTGTTGATGGATTTCGATTGGATGTGATTAACTTTTTATCCACTAAAGGAATTTGTGAAGATAACCCTTGTGATAAAAATAATAAGCAAGAGCATACCAACGATATAGATCAACCTGGAATACATGAAGCAATCAATGATATCGCTACTTATATTCACCAGAAAGGCGATTACTTTGTCGTTGGGGAAGTCGGTAGTGATAACGTTGATAAGCTAGCAGACTACAGAAATAATTCGGGGTTAGATGTCGTATTTAATTTTAACCTTGGTTCTCTAGAGACTTTTGATGTATCTGAAATGATGAACCAGATAAAGTTGATGGAAGAGAAACAAAGTGGTTTAGCGACCTTGTTCTTCTCTAGTCATGATATGCCTAGAATGATCAGCCGTTTTGGTGAAGACGTTCGAGATGTTCAACGTGCAAAAGCGATTTCTGTATTGCAGTTGTCAGCAAAAGGTATTCCATTTATTTATCAAGGCGAGGAGTTTGGATTCCCTGACTATTTGCCAGATAGCTTAGAAGATATTCATGACGTTCAGGGGCTTACTCATTATAAAGAATCTATTGATGCCGGTATGGATAAAGATGATGCTCTAAAGATTGCCATTGAAAAATCGAGGGATAAGTCTCGCTATCCAATACGTTGGGATGATAGTGAATTCGGAGGCTTCTCAACGCACAGACCCTGGCTTTACGGAAAATCAAATGAGTTCAATGTAAATGCCAGAGATGAGATGAAAAATAAAGAGGGACTATATCAGCATTATCGTTCACTTATTGATTTAAGAAAGAATAATGTCGTACTTAGGAAAGGAGAATATAAAGAAATTACTACGGATGATGATTTAGTATATATCCTTCGTCATTACGAAGAGTCATTGGTAGGTATTTATATTAATTTCTCCAACAAAGCAAGGCTAGTAGCGATACCTTTAGGAGCAGAAGTTATTTTTGGTAAAGATTTTGATCATTTAGATAAAAATGAGTTTGTAATATTTAAGTTATAATAAGGTATCAGTAATGGTAATGATAAGGCATCAAAAAAATCCACTGGTGACTCCTATGGATGTCAAACCGACTTCTCCTGAGTACAAAGTTGAGTGCGTGTTTAATGCTGGCGTGGTGAAGCATAAAGATGAATACATTATGTTGCTTCGAGTCGCAGAGAGTGTAATTACCACAGACATGTCTCTTGTGGTCGTCCCCCTACTTGAGGAAGTCGATGGTCAGTGGACACTGACGCACAAAACATTTTCATACGATGATAATGAATACGATTTTACTGATACAAGAATGGTCGTATCTAAAAGTGACCCGTCTGAGAAGTATTTGACATCCTTATCTCACCTGAGATTGGCTCGTAGTCACAATGGGGTTGATTTTGACATTGAGGAGCAACCGTTTTTGTTCCCAGAGACCAAGTATGAGGCTTTCGGTTGTGAGGACCCTCGAATCACACCGGTCGAAGGTAAGTACTACATTAACTATTCAGCAGTGTCTTCGCTTGGCATTACCACAGCATTAGCTGTTACTGATGACTTTGTCAGTGTTGAGCGTAAAGCGATCATTTTCTGTCCGGACAATCGCGACGTCTGTTTTTTTCCAGAGAAAGTGGACGGTCAGTACGTCGCGATCCATCGTCCAGCACCAAAGCATTTGGGGCGTCCAGAAATTTGGTTAAGTACTTCTCCAGATATGATCCATTGGGGGAGGCATCATCATCTACTCGGCGCATCCAGCGATGAGTGGGACAAGCTGAAACTTGGGGGCGGGGCTCCGATGCTAAAAACCAACAAAGGTTGGCTGCAGATTTATCATGGTGTTGATTTATCTCAACGTTACTGTCTAGGAGCGATGCTGCTTGATATCGATGACCCAAGAACAGTGCTCGCGAAGTCTGACGTGCCTTTGTTAGAGCCTGCTGCACCATATGAACTAGAGGGCTTTTTTGGCAATGTCGTCTTTACATGTGGAGCTCTTATTTCCGATGACACACTAAAAGTCTATTACGGTGCTGCTGATGAAGTGATGGCCTTGGCCGAAATTTCATTAGAAAAGCTTTGGCAGCACCTAAAAGTTTAACGTTAAACAGAGGCCTATTATGACTCATACAAAACAACTCACAGCCAGTAAGATAAGTGTTTCTGAGCGCTATGCTGAGTTCGTAGAAAACAAACCCCACAGTGCAAAAACAGAAAAGTTGTTGTTTTCCGGTGTAGGAAGCAAAGATGTATATAACATTTCTGCTCCATTTGTATTTGATGGCCATACCTTGATTGCTGGACGGATTGAAGATCGAGATTCCGAGCACTCTATCGCTGGTTTTTTCCACAAGGTTGATGGACATTGGGTGCTACTTGAGGGTGCGCCTACATTTGTCTTACAAGACCCGTTTGTGACATTTATCGATCAAGAGCTTGTGTTTGGTGGTGTTGAGATTGCACCGCATCCGGAGAATCCTCAAGCATTAACGTGGAAGACGGTGTTCTATCGTGGTACTGCTCTCGATAACTTGACACGTTTTGCTGAAGGCCCTGAGGGCATGAAGGACATTCGGTTATGTGAAATTGAGCCGAATCGCATTGCGGTATTTACACGACCACAAGGAGAAGTTGGCGGGCGCGGAACGATTGGTTACACCGAGATTGATCAATTAAGCAATTTGACCCCTACCACTATTAATCAAGCAAAACTTCTAACTGAGCAGTTTGAAGAACATGATTGGGGCGGAGCAAATGAAGCACACCATTTAGGCAATGGCATTATTGGCGTTCTTTCTCATGTCGCGATGTTTGACGATAAAGGTGACCGCCACTACTACCCTTCTGTGTTCACGTACAACTCGAAGAACCATACCTACTCAGATCTAAAAATAATAGCTGAGAGAGACTTATTTACTCCCGGAGCAGCCAAGCGACCAGATCTCATCGACGTGGTTTTCTCAGGCGGACTGTACGGAGATCTAACCGACTCAAAGTTGAAGCTATTTGCTGGAATCAGTGATGCAGAAGCACACTGGTTAGAGATTAATAACCCGTTTTTATAACACTTAGAATTATTAAATAATCCGAGAGTATATCTGGAGAAAAGGATGAAGAAAAAACTCTTGCTTAGTACCCTATTAGCATTAGCGAGTAACGCTGCACTAGCAGCAAATAACCAAGCAGATGAGACTGGAGAGCAAATCCTGCTTGCTCCAGGTAGTAAAGTCAAACTTACAAATGGCAAGACAACTCATGAAGGTGTGATTACAGCAGGCACTGAAGCGGATGGTGTTACTGTCGTTGAATACGAACCCCTCAATGAACGTTCATTTATCCATGGCAACTGGATAACAATGTATAAGATTGAACACTTCAAGAATGAAGGTACGAGCAACAACTCGCGCCCTGTTCATGAACAGGTTTTTGGCGAGGGACGCCTGAACTTCGGTGATACAGGTTTTAATCTGGGTTACATTCTGAAGAAAGTTAGCTTTGAAAACGATCGTCGCGATGGTTCTGGTGTGGTCAATGATGTCAGATTTACTGAAATGGAACTTCAACCTGCATATAGCCAAAGCATAGGCAAACACTGGTTTATGATTGAAGGTATTTACCTTGGAAAGTCAGGCTACGATACTCCGAGTGACTCTGATACTGCATACCTTATTGGTGGTGACGGATTCGGTATTCGCCCTTACTACCGCTATCAGTTCACCGATAACTTCTCAGTCAATACTGACGTGAAGTTTTTAAGCGAAGATAAGAGTGCTAATGGCGCAGGTAATGGCGCAGACGCTTTTAATTTCTATGAAGCCGTCTTAAATGGCAGTTATCGTGTTTCCGACAACCTCACTCTCGGCTTAGAGTTGTTCCGCAAAGAAGGCTATGACCGACGCAAAGACGGTGGCGATGAAACAAAAGTTGTAGAGGCGGAAATCCGCCCGTGGGCCTCGCTTGGACTTGGTAAGCACAGGTTGTTCTTTAAGATTGAACACCAAGATAAAACAATTACTAATTTGACGTCTAATCAGAATACGTATGAAGCGGTTGGTACAAAATATATTGTTAACTACAACTACCCAATTACTAATAAAATTTACTTAATGGCAGAGTATTTTTATAGAACTGAGGGTGATAAGGTTATTGATGGAAGTACTGGTTACGATGACCAAATAACTAATTTCGGTATGCTAGGTCTTAACTTTATTTTCTAATGGTAATTATATGTTAAAATTAAGCTCTATATTTAAAGTGGCTTTATTGGCTGGCTCAATGATAGCTTCTCCTGCTATGTCTTCTACAGAGACTAATAGTTCCTCCCTAGTTAATTTAGGCCACTTAAATCATTTATACGAATTGCGAAGTTTGAATGATGGTACTGAGGCGGGCTTTATTCATATTTATAGTGAGTATCCTGATTATGAGTGGGTGAAAGATCCTTTAGAAGGTACGTCATGTGTAGATGACGTTGCTCGTGCTGCGATGGTATATCTTGATAATTACCGCACAAATGGTGATGATGAGTCGTTAGAAAAGCTAAAAACATTAGTGAATTTTATGTTGGCGACTCATAACGAGAACGGATATTTCAATAACTTCATTTACCCAGATAATACGATAAATACGAGCTACAAAACCAGTGTGGCAGAAGCAAACTGGTGGACGTGGCGAGGAGTATGGTCGTTAGCTGAAAGTTATCCTGTCATCAAAGATGTCGATGCATCGCTTGCTGAAAAAATGGAGGCGGTGATTTTCTCTACCATCGATGTTATTTATAGTGATTTTAATTTTGAGCAATCTGTGAGTACAGAACAAGGTGTAGAAGTTGCGGACTGGTTGCCTAATCAAGCATCAGACCAATCGTCAGTCTTGCTACTAGCACTAGATAGAGCTTATAAAATTAATCCTAAGCCTGAAATTGAGCGCATGATGCGTTCGCTGGCAGAAGGAATAATGGTCATGCAAATCAATGATGTCGAGTCTGAAATGTATGGTGTGCTACTTAGCTGGAAAAATTTATGGCATGGTTACGGAAACAGTCAAGCATATGCATTGCTTGAAGCAGGGATGACATTGCAAGAGCGTGATTTTGTTAAAGCAGCATTTATTGAGCTTGACCATTTCCACCCATATTTGCTTGAGCAGGAACACCTGAATTGGTTTAGTGTTAAAAAAGAAGATGATAAATTCGAGTTTATCGAGAAACATCAGTTTGCTCAGATAGCTTACGCAGTAAGACCTATTATTTACTCAAATATTCGTGCTTATCAAATTTCACGTGATAAACGTTATATTGAACAAGCAGTAGAGTTTGTAATGTGGTTCTTTAAACAAAACCCAGCAGCTGCTGAAATGTATGATAAAAACACTGGTCGTGGATATGATGGTATTGATTCAAAAGATAAATACAATCGAAATGCAGGAGCAGAATCTACAATTGAGGCACTGCTTTCAATTCAAATGATTGAATCTGAACCAGAAGCCAAGAAGCTTCTTGAAGAAAAATTGGGAAATAAATAATTAACTGATGAACTTATATTAGCCTCTGTCAATGATTAGATAGGGGCTAATTTTTTATTTTGTGCCATGTCTCGTTAATGGTGGATGACTTTTTATTAAAGATGATGAATTGGTCGTTTTATTATTAAAGGCTGGCCGGGTTGATGGTGTGTTATCATTTAAATGCTAACTAATTTAACAATGTTTAGATGGTTGGTTGTTGTTTGTCGATATAGCAGATATGCCTCTCTTTTAGGAAAGTGATGTGGAACGTCGGGTTACATTAGTTTTTATTTTATTGTCTTTTATTATCGGTCTATGTGGTTCTTTTTTTGGTCCGTTGTCTAGCCTTTTTATTGTTGAGGAACTTGGAGCTACACCAATTATGCTTTCAGCTTATATGGTTACTGCTGTTTCTTGTTCTGTGATAGTTTCTCAATATATGGCAAGGAGATCAGATAGAGGTTGGAAGAGAAAAAGAATACTATTAATATCTCTAATTAGTAATTTTATTTTAGTTTTTAGCTTTACATTAGTGCGTGAATACTACCTAGCTCTATTGATTGTCGCAATATTTGGAAGTATTAGCGGTGCAGGATTTGGTCAGTTATTCGCACTTGCTAGAGAGTATGGAGATGAATGCTTAAAAGATGGTAGGCAGTTTCTAGCAACGATGCGTGCAGGTACATCGGTTGCTTGGGTGTTTGGAGCACCGATAGCTTTCATGGTTAAAGCATCCTTTGGGTTTGCTGCGACCTTCTCAATCTCTGCTTTTATTGTGCTACTTGCAATATATATCACTTACAAAAGTGTCCCTAATTGTAACCAAAAAAATGAAGTTGCAGTTATGCAAGTAGGCCATGTTCGCAATGCGTTATTAAGATTCGATGTTCTGCTATATAGTTCAGTCATTATTTTAGCATTTTCAGCAAACAGCTTATATCTTACGACTATGCCTCTATATCTATCGCAAGAGTTAATGCTTGATGACAAGTGGTTTGGGGTGTTATTTGGAGTCGCTGCACTATTTGAAATACCGGCTATGATATTATCTGGTAGGTTAGCAAGAGCTATAGGTTCAACAAGAGTTATGCTGTTAGGGACAATAAGTGGCGTAGTATTTTTCTCACTTATGCTGCTTGGGAAAGAGGTTCACTACTTTGTCTTGGCCCAGGTGTTTAACGGCATTTTTGTCGGGACTTGTGCTGCATTGGGAATGGTAGCTATGCAAGATATGATGAAGAACCAGTTGGGGGTTGCTTCAACACTATTTTCTAATCTATTGCAGATAAGCTCATTGCTTGGAGGGGCATTTGTAGGGATTGTTGGGCAATTGGTAAGCTACTACGCAAATTTCTATCTCTCCCTCATACTAATAAGTTTGTCTGCATTGCTACTGTGTATATTTTGTTTCGTTGTTAAACCATCCTATCAATATTCTTGATGGGATGGTTTATTTATTGAGTGAGATTTAAAGATGTTAGTGGATAAACCATTCTACCTATTAGATAACGTTATTCAGAATTATGCTTGGGGAAGCAAAGATTCATTTACCAAGCTGTTTGATATAAAGAACGTGAGAGAACAGCCTCAAGCTGAGTTGTGGATGGGCGCTCATCCCAATGGTTGCTCAAGAATTAAAGGTACAAGCGTGCTGCTTTCTGATTTTATAGAAAAAAATCAAGAGACTGTTTTGGGGAGCTATACCGCGAAACGATTTGGTCAGTTGCCTTTCTTGTTCAAAATTTTGGCTGCCGAGACTCCGCTTTCAATACAGGTTCATCCGAATAAATCAAGCGCTGAGGCAGGATTTACACGAGAAAATACAGCGGGTATTGAGCTAAATGCATCTAATCGTAACTACAAGGATTCAAACCATAAACCCGAGTTAGTTTATGCGCTCACCTTTTATCGAGCCATGAATGGCTTTCGACCAGTAGAACAAATCATCCATCTATTTAGAACAATGCGTATCTTTACTTTGTCTGAAGAAATAAATGCACTTGAACTCAACCCAAATAGTGATGGTTTGAAGCAATTCTTTATTTCAATCATGTCGCTGGGCGCGGAGAAAAAAGAAAAGGCGTTAAGCGAATTACATACCGCTGGTGAACGTCAAGCCGCATCGGCGTTGGAACGAGAGGTTTTACAATATAGTAAAGAGTTTAGCCAATACTATCCGGGTGATGTTGGTTTATTGTCGCCGTTAATTTTGAATACAATTGAATTACAGCCTGGAGAAGCGATGTTCTTACATGCTGAGACACCACATGCTTATGTTCAAGGAACCGCTCTGGAAATTATGGCTAATTCTGATAATGTATTACGCGCAGGTTTAACTCCTAAGTACATAGATATTGATGAACTTGTTGCGAACACCCGCTTTGTCCCGCTGAATCCGGATAGTATTGTCATCAACCCATTGAATAAAAATAATATGCTTCACTATCCTATACCAGTTGATGATTTTGGATTTGAAGTCGCAAATGTAACAGACCATCCATGCGAGCAATATGTACGCAGCCCTGAAATTTTACTCTGCATTGAAGGGCAGATTACCATTAGCTCTCAAGGCTTAGTTGAAACACTTAAGCCAGGCGAGTCATTATTTATAAACTATATGGCTGAGTCCTATAGTTTTTCGGGGGCGGGTAAACTGGCAAGAGCCTTTAACTAATCTCCAACTAAAATATTTGTAACTATTTTCCTTTGGTTTTCATGCTGTGACAATCTGATTTTAGTTGACAGTTTTATAGCGGTTTTCGTGAAGGCCGCTTTATTGTGCCATGAAAAATTGAGTCCTTATTGCCTTGGATGAGCCGAGCGAGGCTTGGCATTGTGCCAAGGCGTGGTTTGCAGATAAACCCATTGTTGAAGCATACATTGAACTTGAGCTATATCACCAGCAGTTGGCGCCAGAGGAGCCAGTAACGGAGTGGGCCGAGGCACCAATGCCAGCCAGTTTTGACTCAGAACCTCAATCGTTACAAAAACGCTGGGCAAGTGAGAGTCTGGTGGCATTATTTTTGTGCTTACCGTTAGAGCGGTGCTTCGACTTGCAACTCAATCAGCTGAAACTTCTCGACATCGACCAGGCCTTTCACCGTCATTTTCAGCGACGGGATCACGGGCAGGGCGAGGAAGCTCATCTGCACGAAGGGCTCGGCCACGGTGACACCAATATTTTTCGCTGCCACTTTCAAGGCAATGATGTGACTGGTAATCGCTTCTGAGCTGTCGAGGCTCATGATCCCGCCAAGCGGTAATTTGAGATCAGCGGTTACTGTACCGTCCTCGACGACACAGTAGCCGCCACCGATTGCAAGCAGGTGATTGATGGCCTGAGCCATGCTCTGCTCGTCGGCACCGATAGCGACGATATTGTGTGAGTCATGGCCGACGCTAGTGGCTATTGCCCCCCGATTGAGTCCGAACCCTTTTACTAATCCTACGGCGGGTGGCAATTGGTGGCCGTAGCGCTCGACGACCGCCAGCCTGTTGATGCCGGGCTGATCAAATTTCCGGCCGTTGTAGTAGCTAACAAGGAGGTTGGTCAGCAGCTCGTCTTTGATTATTTCAATGACATGGTAGTTGCCGGGTGTGAGGGGGATCGCCAGCTCATCGCTTGCAACAACGTTATGGCGCATTGTGGCTTGCAGCGGCGGGGCGGAGGAGTCCAGCTTATCTGAAACTAGTTCGTCCAGTTTCAGCTCGTCAACAAATTGGCCGCCGATCACGACTCGTTGGATATCGACTTGTTCCAGATCGGTGAGCAAGTTGATATCGGCCTTGTAACCCGGTGCAATCAGGCCTAGACGATCTAGACCGAAGTGCCGGGCTGCGGACCAGGAAGCGACCCGGTAGGCCAGGTGCGGCTTGATCTTATGCTGTTGGATCAGCCGTTTGACCATGTAGTTGATATGGCCCTCTTTGGCTATTTCGTGCGGGTTGCGATCATCGGTACACAGCAGGCATAGCGGCGAGCTGTAATCGGTGATCAAAGGTGCCAAGGCATCGAGGTTTTTGGCCACTGAGCCTTCCCGGATAATCACGGCCATACCTTTGGCTAGCTTCTCTTTTCCCTCCTGATAGTTGGTGGTTTCATGACAGTTCTGGATCCCGCTGGCTCTATACGCTGACAGCTCCAGACCGCTGAGTAGCGGACAGTGCCCGTCGATGTTTAGCTCGCCGAAGGCTGCCAGTTTATTGAGCATTGCCGGGTTGCCGCCGATCACCGCCGGGTAGTCCATGACCTCGGCCAGACCTAGCACATGGGGGTGCTCAAGGTAGGCTTCCATTTCCTTAAGGGTGAAATCGCTGCCGTTGATATCCAGATCGGCCACAGCCGGTACACAGGAGCTGATCTGGACAAACATGTTCTGCACCATTAACTCACTGCAGCGCAGGAACCATTCGATACCCTGTTTGCCCATTACATTGACCAGTTCATGCGGGTCGCAAACGATACTGGTGGTACCGAGCGGCAAAGTGGTGCGCTCGAACTCGAACGGGGTCATGGTGGAGGTTTCCACATGCATGTGGCCGTCAATAAATCCCGGTACCGCAACCTGGCCATTGCAGTCGACACTGCGTTTGGCTTGCAATACCTCGGCCTCCGGACCGACAGCCGCAATATACCCTTGGTCAATGACGACAGGGCCGGGAAGTACCTCCCCGTTGACCAGATCGAGCACGGATAGGTTAGTTAGCTTCAGTTCCGCTTTCTTTTCCCCGCGCAGCACCGTTAGCAGGTGTTGCAACTGTTCCCGGCCAAGCTGTTGGGTGTGCTTGTGTTTTAAGTTCGACATCATCTCGCTCCCGGTTAGTGACCATCGACAAAGACAAACTTGATAATGAACAGCAGGGCGACAATGGCTACACCTGGGTGGATTTCGCGCCAGCGGTTAGTCCCTGCCTTCATGACGCAATAGGTAATAAAGCCAGTGGCGATCCCTTCGGTGATTGAAAAGCTAAAGGGCATCATTACTGTGGTGATAAAGGCCGGAGCCGCTTCTGTCATATCGCTCCAGTTGACTTTTGCCAGTCCGGAGGACATCAGAATCCCCACGTAAATCAGTGCGCCGGCAACGGCATAGCCCGGTACCATGGCAGCGAGCGGCGAGAAGAAAATCACCACAATGAACAGCAGTCCGGTAACAATCGCGGTCAAACCGGTCCGGCCGCCAACGGCTACACCGGCAGAGCTTTCGATATAGGCGGTCACGGTCGAGGTTCCCATATAAGCACCGGCCACCGAGGTGACTGAGTCTGTCATCAGGGCTTGCTTCATGCGCGGGAAGCGGCCGCGCTCATCGGTGATACCGCATTTTTCGGTAACCCCTATCATGGTGCCTGAGCTATCAAACAGGCTCACCAAGGCAAAGGAGAAAATCACCCCGGCCAGGGCGATATCCAGAGAGCCGGCAATATCCAATTGGCCGAAGGTGCTCTCGATACTCGGAGGCATGGAGACAATCCCCGTGTATTCGACATCCCCCATCAAGGCGGCAATGGACGTCACTACGACAATCGAGATTAACACTGCGGCATGGATACCGCGTGAGGCGAGGATCACGATAATAAAGAACCCCAGAGCCCCGAGCACGCACTGCAGAGAGCTTAAATCGCCGACGGTGATCATGGTGGCAGGGCTGGCGACGACAATACCGGCATTGCTCAGACCGACCAGTGCAATGAGCAGACCGATCCCACTGGGAATACCAATACGCAGGCAGCTTGGAATGTTGCTGAGGATCCACGAGCGGATACCGAGAGCGGACATCAGGGTAAAGCAGACCGCACCCCAGAAAATGGTCCCCATCCCGGTCTGCCAGCTGATCCCCATACCGACGACAACGGAAAAAGCGAAGAAGGCGTTAAGCCCCATGGCGGGTGCCAGGGCGATCGGTAGGTTGGCAACCAATCCCATGGCGATACAGCCAAAGGCACTGATCATACAGGTGACAACAAAGACCCCGCTAGGATCCATACCGGCGGCCGATAGGATTTGCGGATTAACAAAAACGATATATACCATCGTCATAAAAGTGGTGATACCCGCAATCACTTCGGTAGAAAATGTGGTGTTATGCTCGTTTAACTTAAAGCGACGCTCAAAGAAGCCGGACTGAGGGGGAACTTGCTGGTTGGGAATCGAGCTCTTCGGGAGCTCGTTGATGGGGGCACTGCTCTCATTGCTAGGCATTTCCATAATTGATTCCTTTTCTGTATTCCATCTAACAGATAAGCGCCTGCAACCATGTTCTATTGCCCAATTGTCTTGCTGTAGGGACTTGTTGTTTTGAATTGCTGTTAGGGTTGCCCATGGAACATGTGGCTGGTTTTCAGGTGCTGACGAATTTTAATTTGCTACCAGAGAATAAATGCATGTTTTTTGTACAGGACTATTGTAAGGAGATTGGAAGAACATCCGCGGCGACAGCGATCTCATTTCACTGGCTTTATTATTCCGCAAACTTCGGGTTTTGATGAATACCTAAATGGCATTGTTGACCAGAGTCACATGTCATACGGTAACGGGTACGCAATTTTTTGAAATATGAATTTGCCGCACTTTTTTGGATGCTGGTTAAGGTTTAATCATCTCAGTCGCCAATAAATTGAGGATAATGGAGTGGCATGACGACCCAGGTTAAATCGCGTGGACGTCCCAGGCAGGAGGTCGATCAACCCTGTAGTCAGCAGGCTATATTGGATACAGCCCGCCGGTTGTTTTTGAAACGTGCCTACAACAAGGTCACGACCCGTATGATCGCTCGGGAAGCAGGGGTAGATGTCGCGCTGATTGGTTATTACTTTGAAAATAAGGCCGGGTTGTACAAGGCGGTATTTGACGATATTTACGCGCCATTTTTTGCCAAACTGAACCAGTTGGAAAAAGCATCTTCGAACCGCAATACCATCGAAGAGCTGTTTATGACTATTTTTTACTTGGATATTGAATACCCGGAACTTCTGGGCATTATTTATAAAACTTTGGTGTTGAATGACGGCCCAAGACGTAGTTATATCGATAAATCGATACTGGCCTACACCGATGCTTTTCATATCAAAATCTTTTCCACCCTCCAGCGCAAGGGCTTTATTGACCCCGACTTGGATGTCGATTTGCTCAAAGACAGTTTCAACGCGTTGGTGATGACGCCGTTTTTCTTTTATCCGCTCAAAATCGAAGATAGTTCGCAGCAAGAGACAATTGCATACCTGGAAAGCCTGTACCGGCAAAATATCCGGTTGTTCCTCTATGGCTGTGCGGTGAGTGAATAAAACAGCGAACTGAGTCTATCTCATTAAATATCACACAGCAGTCTCAAGCAAGCATCAAAGATACTGACCTTATTTCCCTATTGCGACCTTGGTGCTCCCAGCGAATGCGCCTATACCATGATGTGCGAAAGCCGATCTATAGCGCTGTTTCATATTGCGGGTTGGGTTAAGTTGAATAGGTAAGATCTATTTCCTCGCCTGGTGGGTTTGGCCTTAAGGAGGGTAGGCTATGGTTCAATCTTTGGGCGCAAAAAGTGCAGTTGCCATTTCCAAGGAGCGGTTTGGGGGCTTGCTTTTGATAACTTGCTGCCTATTGGCATTTGCCTGGGCAACGCTTCACCTGCCGTCTTACACGGCCTTTAAAAATTACCCCCTTACCGATGGCGTTTCATGGCAGCTTTTTGTCAATGATTTGCTGATGGTGCTTTTCTTTTTGATGGTTGGCCTTGAATTAAGTAACGAGGCAAAGCATGGGGCATTTAGAACCCTGCGGGCCATTTTGCTGCCTTTTGCCTCTGCGTGCGCGGGGTTTATCTGCCCAGCGTTGATTTACCTGCTGCTTGTGGGCGGTGTGAGCTCACCCTTGGGCAATGGCTGGGCGATTGTCACCGCAACAGATATAGCACTGGCGCTTGGCTTGCTCTCGTTGTGTAGCCGCGTGCCGGTGAGCCTGAAAATGTTCCTGCTGGCGGTGGCTATTTTTGATGACGTGCTCGCCATTATTACCATTGCGGTCTTCTATACCGCAACCGTTGAAATGGCTTATGTAGGTTTATCGGTACTGATCACCAGCTTGGTATGTGTCCTGTCTTACCTCCAAGTAAAAAGGCCATTGCTGTACGTGTTGCTGGGAGGAGCCTTGTGGTTTGGCTTGCTCCAAGCCGGTATTCATCCTGTCCTGGCCGGTGTAGTTATCGGGATAGCCTTAAGCCAGAGTGGGTGCGCAATTGACCACAAGACAGAGTCCATGTTGCAGTGGATAGTTACGTTATTGATATTGCCTTTGTTTGCCCTGTCAAACGCAGGTGTTTCGCTTTCTGAGGCGTTTTCTTCCGTCGCGTTTGATCCTGTGGTGGCTTATGTTGCGGTTGCGATGCTGATAGGCAAGCCCCTTGGGGTGTTTGGCGCGGTATGGCTGGGTGTCAAACTCAAGTCTTTTGACTTACCCGAAGGGACGAATATGCTGATGGTTTTTGCCCTGTCTGTCTTTTGCAGTATCGGTCTAACGCTCTCCCTGTTTATTGGTGAGCTTTCTGGGTTGGAGAGTGATCATTATAAACTGGGAATTGTGCTGGCTGCCTTGGTAGCGAGTTTGATAGGCCTGACGTTAATGCAGTATGCAACTACCCAGGGGAATGGTGTCATTAAGGCCGGAGCGGGTAAATGAGCATAATTGATGGCGGCCCACAAGCAATAGTAATGTCCAAGTTGCTTGAAAGGCCGCTCCGATATCAAATGGTAGTTGTATCGTTTGCCTCCTTCACGCTAGCGTTTTCCATTACGCAAAGTAGATAGGTGACTAGGCTGCGTGACATCATATTTGCCTTCAAGGAAATCTCGAAGGTAGTGGTAGTTCAACAGGTGCCCTGATCCTTTCTTTTCAAAAACGTTCCCTTTAGTTTTATCGGTCTCATGCAGTACACCCAGTCTTGCGACAAAGTCTCCGTCGTTGGCAAAATGTTCGGTGAAAGGTGATAGATAATTTGATGGGCCTTTCTGGTTACCAAATGAAGGATACTCGTCATGGGCAGAGGCAAACGTATAGACCTCAAGGTGATTGAGTAATGGGTCTTTGTGATGCTCCAGGATGAGTTTGCCTACGACATTAGAGAGAATGATCCCACCTTGGGAGTGACCAATAACGACAATTTTATGGTGATGATTGGTGTCGGTATTTTTATCGATGGTATGGACTTTCAGTTGCTGTAATTCATCCCAAATAAGGTTCTTGGCAGTTCTGGCAATATTGGTATATTTGTCGAAGTCACGCCCGGTGATGGCTTCAAATATATCAGGGAGCATGCCATTGGTTGGGTTGTGCAGCGGAGTAATAGGACGGCCGAATACTTTGCTGAGCATGCGGGCATTTTCTTTTGCCATGTCTTTACTGGTGCAAATTCCATTGATGAAAAACCACTTTTCGTTGGGTGTCGGGTTTTGGTTATCATCACGATAGTTTTGTTCAGATAAGCACTTAATTTTTTTCTGTATCATAAAGGGGGACAGGTCAAAAGCGGCTTTCAATAAGGTGATGAGATAACTTGCGGTGTTCGGGTAGTTCTTGCGGTTTAACTCACTGTCTTCTCCGTAAAAAGGCTCAATTGGGTTGTCGCCTAAGGCTTTGGGCAGGGTGTGTATTTCTTTTAGGCCGCTGGATACGGTTCCTAAAAAAACGCAGACCTTTGAGCTATCCAGAGTATCAATGAGGTTATCTTTGCTTGTATCAATCTTACCAATAGCCTTCCACCAACAATAGGTAAGCATTTTTGTTGCCAAACCCGTCGATTTCCTTTCTTGAGTAATAGCTTCCATGGTGCACTCCTCTCGGTAGTGAGTCCCTATTTTATTAGGTATATGCATTCATCTTGATAAGGATAGAGTAGCGCAGTAATCCGTATAAAAAATGAACGAGTATCGCTTTTAGAACAGGCTTGCTTACTTAAAGCTGAAGTGGCTATGCTCTGTTAAAGGTGGGTTTATAAGGCTGGATTTTTTGTGCATTTAGCGTGCTAACACGAAAATTAAGCCAATTTTGGGCTGGTCGGTATTGAATTTTTTCAATACCAAAACTCAGATTTCTATACACGCTTAGCCAAAAAAGCGTTTGTCTCATTGAGCACGATTAATGTCTCAATGAGATTTGGGTGGTAATTAAGTTGCTGATTTGAAATGGCTTTTATGGGGTGTTTCGGGGGTGTCTGATAGCCCAGGCTATCTGCAGACAGACGGTTATCAGGCCTATTTTTAATATAGGGGTAGCTATAATATATAGCCGGGAATGTTAATAGAGGTATTAGAGAATATAATGTAAATGATGTGTGTGGTTAATAATATAAACGTGCTTAGTTGTTTAATAATTGAGTGGGATCTGGTCTTTGAGCTTTATGGTAAAGGTTCTGTGAAGTTTACAGATAGAAGTTGTAATGAGTTATCAGCTGAATGCTCAAGTGATGGTTTTACGATATGTTCTTGTAGTCAAGGGTGAGTCTGAGTTGTCGTGCACACTCTGGAACCGATGTTCTTTCAGCTAGCTTGTTTGCCTTTTCCTCAAACTCACCTGTGGGAGCTTAGAAAGGTGAGCCCTAGCCATTGTGTGGCTTGCAGAGGGCTCAAATTGTTATCGCTTTCCATTGCGTAAGCGTGATAACCGGCTCTCTCCTTGGGGGTCATACTGACCCGATAGGAAATCTCGAAGGTAATGGTAATTCAACAGGTGTCCCGCTCCTTGTTTCACAAATACTTTCCCTTGCGTGTTACTGGTTCGGCTCAGCACACCGATCATCGCGACATAGTCCTCATCGTTTGCAAAGTGTTCGGTAAAGGGAGGTGCGAGGTGTCTCTCGCCTTTTGCAAACGACGGGTAATCATCGTGGGCAGAGGCAAAGGTATATATCTCCAGATGATTGAGTAGTGGGTCTCCGGGGTGCTCTTGGAGTAGCCGACCGACCACGTTAGAGAGGATGATCCCGCCCTGGGAGTGACCGATGACAACTACTTTATGTGGCGCAGTATGGTCTGTGGGGTGATTGGCGAGCAGGGCTTCAAGATGCTGCAACTCCTGCCAAATGAGATCCTTGGTGGTCCGAGCGATATGGGTAAACTGGTCGAGATCCCTGCCTTCAATCGCTTCTGTCAAATCAGCAATCATGCCATTGGTCGGGTTGTGCAGTGGGGTAATGGGACGCCCGAAGACTTTGCTGAGCATGCGGGCATTAATTTTGGCCATGTCTTTGCTGGTACAAATGCCATTGATGAAAAACCACTTTTCATTGGGAGTTGGGTCACTGGGGTTCACGGATTGGGTCGGTAACCGGTTTATGGTGTTTTCTTTTTTCAGCGGAGTGAGGTCAAATGGGATTTTTTGTAATGTCTCAATGTAGCTTTCTGTGCTGTCGTAATATTTCCTGTTGAGCTCGCTGTCTTTGCCATAAAAAGGCGCGATGGGATCCTTGCCCAAGACCTTGCGCAGTGCGCCGATATCTTCAAGGCCGGTGATGATTTTATCAATGAGCCTTTTGATTTTTAAGCCATCAAAGAAACTATCCAAAGTGGCTTCGATCTTCTCTATGCCCTTCCACCAAAAGTAGGTGGCAACTTTGCTTGCAAATCCCGTGGAGCTGTTGCCTCTGTTGATCTCTTCCATGGTCGTTCTCCATTTTGGTCAGTGAGTACTCGCCTGTTTAGGCATCGATGCTCATATAAAGAAGGATATGGCAGTTCATATTGCGGGTCAAAAAATGAACGGCAAAGTGCTTTCGAAACATGTTTCGCGGACTGGGGATGAAGGTTGGCATGCCTGTACTGACGATTAACAAATTCGTTGCAAGCGCTGGAATTGTTAAAGGTGCAGTATGTACACACTAGACTGTGCTCCACGGTGCATAAAAGGCTGGGATGAAGATCTCACTGCCGTAAAAGTCTACATGTCAGCCCAAATAAGTCGACTAGATTACCTAATAGGAATACAACAGATAGGGAGATTGTATGCGTTATATTAGGTTGGCTTTAATTGTGCTAGGTCTATTCTCTGCCGTGACCGTTTGGGCCAGCGGTGACGAAATGAGTCATGATGCCGAACATATGGCGGTGTTGAACTTGGTTCAGGGGCAGTTTGTTACTCATAAAAGCATTCAAGACGGTGATTGGTCTGATCCCAACACATGGGGGGGAGCAGTGCCAGATCTCGGCAGTCGTGTGCAAATCTCAGCGGGGCATCATGTCACGCTAGACAAGCCGGTTGCCGCCCCTATCCGAACGGTGAGAATCGATGGCACGTTGAGTGTCGCTACGAATAAGAATGTGGCGCTGACTCTCGAGACCATGGTGGTGACCGATAATGGTTCTCTGCAGATCGGTACGCAATATCAACCAACTGCAGCCAATGTTGAGGTGGTGTTCATTGATTATGATAATAACGGTTTTGAAACCGTAGATAACGCCTCTGCGGACTTCGACCCCTTCAAGCTGGGGGTGGGCCTTATCGTGATGGGGAACCTAGAAGCGCATGGTGCGATCAAAAAGGGGTATACCACCTTTGATGGCGCAAAGGCTGGGGACAGTGTATTGAATGTGGATACTGTGCCCGCAGGTTGGCGTGTCGGTGACATCGTCGCCGTGGCGGGGACAACGCGTGGCTCAACGTTGAGCGATGCTGAGCAGCATGAGATGCGCACCATTGTTAGCTTGACTGGCAGTACCATTGAGCTGGACTCACCGCTTGCCTATGACCGTCACTTACCACGGCACAACAAGGCTGACTTGACGCTAAAGCTGCATATCATTAACTTGACTCGCAATATTACCTTCTCAACCCATCCCGATGGCCGGGATACCTCTGTAACCCATGGCGATAGCCGAAAACAGGAGTTCACTCAACGTGGACACCTAATGTTTATGCACTCTGCATCGGTTGATTTCCGCTATGTTGCGCTGCATTACTTGGGCAGGACCAATAAACGTTGGACCGCACAGTCGACAGTCCTCAATGAAGATGGCAGCTACACCGTTGCAACCAACCCACTGGCGCGCTACCCGCTCCACTTTCACATGAATTATGACCAACAGCTGGGGGTGGTCGAAGGCAATGCCGTACTGACTAGCCCAGGGTTTGGTTATGTGAACCACTCCAGCTATGCGCGAATGAGAGACAACGTCGCTTACGGTGTGTTTGGCTCTGCGTTTGTCTCTGAGCTAGGGGATGAGCTGGGCAGTTTTATCGGCAATATCGCCATGAAAACGTACGGTACCAAGACGAGCGGTACTGGTCGCGTCGGTGGGGCAAGCCGCTTTGATAAAGGGCATCGCGGTGAGTCGTTCTGGATTCAATCACGCTTAGTTCAATACCAAGATAATATAGCGATAGGTTTTTCTTGGGCTGGGTTTTCGACCTGGTTAGAGCAGGGCTTCGATAGTGGCTTTTATGACCGCCATGTGAATGCGCGACTGGTGAATAATTATAAAAGCGAGTACAACGATGTAGACACCGTCAGTGTGGAGCAGGCAAGAAACAACAACACAACACCGCTGTATGTGAACAATCTGGCCTATTCAGGGCGCATGGGCTTTGAAGATGCGAGGCTCAGGGCTAAAACCAATGGCTTTACCGCGCACAATGTCTTTGCCGGTCAAACACGTTGGTACTCAGGTACTTCTGATCACTGGAATACCACGGTGATCGGTGACCTCGACAATCCAGTCGACGCAAAAGGGATTGAAGAGCACGGTAACAGCCCGAGAATTACCTACACCGATCTCCATGTCGAAGGTTACGCCGAGGGGATAGCGGTCTGCCGAAAAGGCTATTGCGGTGTGGTTAACGCTTTTATGAACAACGTCACCGATTTTACCTTTAACAAGCAATGGAACTATGGCTCACCGGCCTATGTGGTCGGGGATGTGCGCTTTGGTAAACTGAGTGATGCAGCGCTTGCCGGACGTGAGCGAATCCATTTTGACGTTGAGTTTGGCTATGGCAGTACTACAAAGTCGCCGTTTACTCCCATGGTTATCGATATTGATGATTGGGGGCAAGCCTATCAGGTACATATGATCAAAGAACAGGCTCCCGAGTTTGTGCCTTATCCGACGGGTGAGCGTAATCCTCCGGTCGCTGAATGGGCAGATAAAGACAACCTTTGGTTTGAACAGCTTTGGGGGACGCCAATCGGCGGTACCTGGATCCCGGACAATGCCATTGCGGTTGCGAAGACCCACAACATGCGCCTGGAGCCTATTTCTACCCTGCCTGTCACGCCTGTATCTTACCTTCCGACCTATGAGCCGTTGAGCATTGCAGCTGTCTCTGCCAATACCGAAAATCAAGGGCGCGTTGCAGATTTAGCGATTGATGGTGATCCTGCGACGAAGTGGGTGGCAAACCTTGAAGATGTGGCTCACGAGGATATCCTTTTTACCATCGAGCTAGATGGGCAGTACTATGTCAATTCGCTGGCGATGTCTCATGCCAACGGTGATATCCGTAGCTACTATATCGATGTCGATGTGAGTCGCGATGGCGTTAACTTTACCCCGGTTGATCGCTATCTGACCCCTGGCAACACCGCAGAGTTGGTGGGCTATCCCATTGGCACTTCAGGAGTGAAATATATTCGCCTGCGAATGCAGGGTAATAATGGTGCAGACTTGGTGAAGCGGGGCTGGACCAATATCCAAGAATTACAGGTGGTTGGTCGCCACAGTCAGTATTAACCCTGTCGATGCCTTAGCGGGCTAATCAGCACTTGCTGAGTTGACAGACTATTGCGAAGCCCGACCTGCCGTAGTCAGCAGGTCGGGCTGTGTCTGCGACTGTTGTTGAGGGCGAGAGGGGCGTTAGTCCTTGATTGAATTATTTTATTTCGTGATGGGGGAAAGCCGATCTATGGCGCGGTTTCCCCCTGCGGCTTGGGTTAAGTTGAACCGGTAAGTTCTTTTTTTTTCGCCTCGTGGGTTTGGCCTTAAGGAGGGTGGCTATGGTTCAATCTTTGGGCGCAAAAAGTGCATTTGCCATTTCCAAGGAGCGGTTTGGTGGTCTGCTCTTGATCGCTTGCTGCCTGCTGGCATTTGCCTGGGCAACACTTCATTTACCTTCTTACACGGCATTTAAAAACTACCCCCTTACCGAGGGCGTTTCATGGCAGCTTTTTGTCAATGATTTGCTGATGGTGCTGTTCTTCTTGATGGTTGGCCTCGAACTTAGCAACGAGACAAAGCAGGGGGCATTTCGGACCCTGCGGGCCATTTTGCTGCCTTTTGCCTCTGCGTGCGCGGGATTTATCTGCCCGGCGCTGATCTACCTGTTCTTGGTCGGTGGTATTGGCTCTCCGCTAGGGACGGGCTGGGCTATCGTTACCGCGACAGATATCGCACTGGCACTTGGCTTGCTCTCGCTGTGCCGCCGGGTGCCTGTGAGCCTTAAAATGTTCCTGCTGGCGGTGGCGATTTTTGACGATGTACTGGCGATTATCACGATTGCGGTATTTTATACCGCCACCGTCGAGTTGGCTTATGTGGGCTTGTCCTTGTTGATCACCACTTTGGTCTTCGTGCTGTCCTACCGCCAGGTGAAACGGCCGCTGTTGTATGTAGCGCTCGGGGTTGCCTTGTGGTTCGGCTTGTTGCAAGCCGGTATCCACCCTGTGCTCGCGGGCGTGGTTATCGGGATAGCCCTTAGCCAGAGTGGGTGTGCGATTGACCACAAGACGGAGTCTCTCTTGCAGTGGGTGGTGACCTTGCTGGTATTGCCGTTATTTGCGCTGTCCAACGCCGGGGTATCGCTCGCCGATGCGTTTAGCTCCGTGGCCCTGATTGATCCGGTCGCGGTCTATGTGGCGGTTGCGATGCTGGTAGGCAAGCCCCTAGGGGTGTTCGGGGTGGTATGGCTGGGGGTTAAATTGCAGCAGTTTGAACTGCCGGAGGCGACGAATATGCTCATGGTCTTTGCTATGTCTGTTTTCTGCAGTATTGGCTTAACGCTGTCTCTCTTTATTGGTGAGCTGTCAGGTTTGCACAATGACCACTACAAATTGGGCATTGTGCTGGCGGCCTTGGTGGCGAGTCTGATAGGCCTGGCGCTAATGCAGTTTGCAACTACCCAGGGGAATAGTGTCATTAAGGCCGGAGCGGGTAAGTGAGCATGCTTGATGGGGACTAAGCCCTATTCGGTGGTGGTGAGCTATACCGATGGTGATTTCTTCTCATCGTGCACCTGCCCGGCAGCAGAATATCAGACGGTCTGTAAACACGCGGTGGCAACGGCACTGACCCTTTGGGGGGAGGTGGCGGTAGAAAAAGATTCCAGTGAGCACCTCCGGGATAGTTCCCCAAAGCAAGTCCCCTCCCTCCGCGATTGGCTTGCTGGCAAAGAAGTGAGTGAATTGGTTGATATTACTCTTTCCTTGATAGAGGCCGACCCAGATACCTATGATCTTTGGTGGCAAAGGGCACAAATGGCTCACAGCCCGTTGTCAGTGAAAGAGTTGAAGAAGCAAATTACCAAAGCGCTGCCTAGGCGCAGTATATGGGAACCAGACAAGGTCGAGCGCTACTTTGAACGGGCGCTGGAGAGCTTAAGAGTGTTGAACGAAGGCATAGTGCAGCTCAGTGCCGATCAGCAAATGGCGCTGCTGGAGTATGCTGAAAGCCGCTTGTACACAGTACTTCTCAACATGGATGATTCCTATGGTTACCGGCTGGATTTGGAGCAGTGTTTGAATGGGTGGCTGAAAGCAGGCTTTGCCAAAGTCTCGTGGAGTGACAAGCAAAAAGGGGCGTGGTTATTCCATCAATTCAAAGCTGAATTCACAGTATTGGATATTCCTGAGGACTTCGACTTTGACCCCGCAGCGCTTGAACAATTTTATTACCATTGCGAAATGGCTATTGAATTAGACTCTGAGCCGCGAGATAAGCAAAGGTGAGGCCGGCTGAGAAGGGCTTTAGAGTCCGGCCTGAGCGGTAAAATCAGATGTTGCTTTTTCGATCTTCTCGGCGGATGGCTTTTGCCTCTTGGTCAAAAGCTTCCAGCTCGTCAAAAAATAAACAGATCTTCAGCAAGATCACAAAAAGTAAATGTGTCGTGGTGTTAGAAAGCACAGACAGGCGAAACGGGAATAGCATGGATTGATTCATAATGCCTCCTTCATTGCTTTGATAACATCTTGCTTTTTAAGGTGTTATTGAAGTATAGAAGGATTGGCGATGATAGCCAGTCGTCAGCTGTCTTTTTATTGCAAAGATGTGATGCATAGATGGCAAACACATCACATTTTTGCGATTTTGGAATATTTATTGGTGATCACCATCGGAAATTTGTGGTGTTGGTTTATTTGGTGGCAATAAACTGCTGACTTTCCTGATAAAAGTAGTAATACGCCAGATGTGGCAAATAGCCATGTAATAACCGCTAAACGTCAGTATGAAGCTCATAAACATGGTGCTTTCGCGGATCTTGAGCGCCTCTCCGACTACACCGACAGAGGCGAACACCGTGGCGATGGTGCAAATGGTCAGTAGGGTCAGTTTCGGGCTCAACCCGACTCGTTGGCAGATATGATGAAGGTGCTCGCGGTCGGGTTTGAAGGGGGATTGCCCTTTTCTGATCCGGCGTATCATGATGGTCGCCATATCCATTAACGGAAGGGCGATTAACCATAGTGCGGTAACTGGGCGGAAGCTGCTTTCTGCCGTTTGGCTGCCGGCAAGTAGCAGCCATACCACCGTGAAGCCAATAAACATACTGCCGGCATCACCCATGAAAATTTTCATTCGGGCACCAAAGGGAAAACCGATATTGAGCAGGATGTAGGGCAGAGTGGCAAAAACGACCAACAGGCAAAACTGGTAAAGCCCGACCTGGCCACTGGTTAAAAACAGATACCCCAGTGCCGAGAAGGTGATAACGGCCAGGCCACCGAGTAGGCCGTCTATCCCATCGACCATATTGAAGGCATTGATGGCCCCGGCAACGGCGAGAAAGGTGATCAGGAAACTGGCGCTACTGCTGAGGGTAAGCTCTCCCCACCCCAGGATCCCGCCAAGGGTCGCGAGCTGGACATTGCACAGGGTGAACATGACGATGGTGACAATCAGCTGAATTAGCAGGCGTGACTTAACACTGATATCGAACTTGTCATCCAGTGCGCCGGTGAGCACTAACATGCCGGAGCACAGCAGGAAAAGGGGGATGTCGGAGTTTGATATAGGAGTGTTAAGCAAAAACAAACAGATGGTGAGGTAAATGGCCAAGCCCCCCACCAGAGGGATACTGCCAAGGTGGTGTTTTCGCGCCGAAGGTTTGTCAACCAAGTTGACAGCCAGCGCGACCCGTCTTAGTACAATAAGACTTAGGAATGACACTGATACAATAGCGGTCAATCTGCTGTCCATAAATAACCCCTATCAAAATTTGACAACTTACGAATACTATACCTGTGGCATATAACATTAAAGTTAAACCCTGTTAAGTTATTGTAATCGGGACGATGCTCACAGATTGTAGGGGGAGAACAATTGAGTTCCTTATCAGTTTAGTCACTTTCTTGACACTTTTCATGGGTGACTTTGTCCATGTTTTACCTTTCTTCTTGTCGTTTTTTTCACTTATACCTTGTGGCGATAAGTCTGCTGGATGGGTTTTGATGGCGATATGGGTTGCCCAGCTATGTACTTGAGGTGACTGTTAGTAGCATTTTTCGTGAACTTACTCGGGATTGTTGCCTGAAAGGCTGTAGTACCAATGGGTTTTAGTGAAGATCTGCCTATGGATCATTGGGGAACTTGTTCATGCAGATCATTCATCACGGCGCTTATAACGGTGTTACCGGCTCTTGCCACGAACTACGCTGGGAGCAGTACGGTATTTTGGTTGATTGCGGTTTGTTTCAGGGCGAAGAGGTGTCGGCTTCTCTGGATATTGACTTCCCGGTTGGGCATATTCAGGCCTTGGTCTTAACCCATTGCCATATCGATCACATCGGACGTATTCCCTGGTTGCTTGCTGCTGGGTTTCGTGGCCCGATTTATGCCACAGAGGCGACAGCGGCCTTACTGCCGTTGATGCTGGATGATGGCCTGAAGATCCAGCTCAACCTCAACAAACATCAGCGCAGCAAGTTTCTGACGCTGGTCAAAGGCTTGCTGCGGCCTGTGCCGTTTGATTGTCAGGCCCCCGTTACCTTGCCAAGTGGCGATCGCTTAACCTTGTACTTTCGCCAGGCGGGGCATATCTTGGGGTCGGCTTATGTCGAAGTGGTGCTGCCTAGCCGTGAAGTGGTGGTGTTCTCGGGCGATCTCGGGCCGTCCAACACGCCGCTGCTGGTCGACCCTGTCTCACCCCAGCGTGCTGATGTCCTGGTACTCGAGAGTACTTACGGCAATCGTACGCACCAGCGGCAGGCTGAGCGCAGTGACAGCTTAAAGCAAATCATCAAACGTTCGCTGCTCGACGGCGGGACGATACTGATCCCGGCTTTCAGTGTTGGCCGTACCCAAGAGCTGTTGTTTGATATCGAAAGTTTGATTGCCGATGCTTTCTTGCCGCTGCTGCAAATCAATAATGAAAAGATGGCTTGGCAAGAGTTGCCTATTATCCTTGATTCCCCTTTGGCCGAGAAAGTGACCGAGCAATACGATCTGTTCCACCGGCTGTGGGAGAAAGAAGCGGTAAGCCGTAAAAATATCGGACGGCATCCGCTGTCGTTTGAGCAATGCATTACCGTCCAGTCCCACTCGCAGCACCAAGCTATCGTGAACCGCCTAAAGTCAACCCATGCTCCCGCGATTGTGGTGGCGGCCAGCGGTATGTGCCAGGGGGGACGGATAATGAATTACCTTGAGGCATTACTCCCCGATGCTCGTACGGATGTGGTGCTGGTGGGGTTTCAGGCCAAGGGGACACTGGGACGTCGACTCTCCCAGGGAGCGAGACAGGTTGAGATAAACGGCCAGGTCATAGCGGTGAAAGCCAACATCCATAGCCTTTCAGGGTATTCTGCCCATGCTGATCAGCATGATTTGATCCGCTTTGTTGCCAATATTGAGCAGGGGCCAAAGAAAATTCACCTTGTCCACGGTGAGCCTGCCGCCCAGCAGGCCCTGGCCCAGCAGATCGAGGTAATCAAACCTGGTTGTGAGGTGGTCATCTCGGCTGAGCAAATTTCCGCCACGGTATGAAGTGGAATCTTAAGTCCTTGAGTTGCTGCTATGCTGTATACACCATCTAGGGTAGTATGCGAGCTATTAAAGCTTTATAAGTTAAAGGATTGCGACTTAGATAATTACCTGCTGAGTGATGTAAGTGATTATTAATGCGCTAAAGAGATTGAGGTTGAGTAATGAAAATTACCGTTGCGGGTACTGGGTATGTTGGCCTATCAAATGCTGTACTGCTGGCGCAGCATAATGATGTGGTGGCATTAGATATTGTTGCGGAAAAGGTTGCGCTGATTAACCGTTCGATCTCTCCCATCGAAGATAAAGAGATCGCTGAATATCTGGCGGAGAAACCACTGAATCTAACGGCGACAACGGATAAGCATGCGGCCTATGAGAACGCGGATTACGTGATCATCGCTACTCCGACCGACTATGATCCACTGACCAATTATTTCAACACCTCTTCGGTGGAAGCCGTCATCAAAGATGTGATGGCCATTAACCCAGAAGCGGTGATGGTGATCAAATCGACGGTACCCGTTGGCTATACCCAGCGTATCAAGCAAGAGCTGGGCTGTGACAACTTGATGTTCTCGCCGGAGTTTTTGCGCGAGGGCCGCGCACTGTTTGATAACCTGCATCCATCACGCATTATCGTGGGTGAGAAGTCCGAGCGGGCAGAAGTCTTTGCCAACTTGCTGGTGCAAGGTGCCGTGAAAGACAATATCGAGGTGCTTTATACTGAGTCGACGGAAGCCGAAGCCGTGAAGTTGTTTTCCAACACCTACCTTGCGATGCGTGTGGCTTATTTCAACGAGCTGGACTCTTACGCGGAAGCGCATGGCCTCGATAGCCGCCAGATCATCGAAGGGGTTGGTTTGGACCCTCGTATCGGTAATCACTACAACAACCCGTCGTTTGGCTACGGTGGCTACTGTTTGCCGAAGGACACCAAGCAGTTGTTGGCGAACTACCAGTCGGTACCTAACAATATTATCGGCGCCATTGTCGATGCCAATCGCACCCGTAAAGACTTTATTGCCGACTCGATCATTGCGAAAAAGCCAGAAGTTGTCGGTGTGTACCGCCTTATCATGAAAGCGGGCTCTGATAATTTCCGCGCGTCTTCCATTCAGGGCATCATGAAGCGTATCAAGGCCAAAGGGATCCCGGTTGTGGTTTATGAGCCGGTGCTCAAAGATGAGGAATTCTTCCAGTCCAAAGTGATGACTGACCTTGAAGAGTTCAAGCAAGTTTCCGATGTGATCATCTCCAACCGGATGACCGAAGAGCTTGTCGACGTCGCTGACAAAGTCTACACCCGCGATTTGTTCGGGGCGGATTAAAGAGCTAGGCTATAGGTAATGGGCAATAGGCCATAGGATTTAAAATTCAAGGATGAATTACAAGAAGCTAAAAGTTTGGAGGGATAGCTATCAACAGGCATTGGATGTTTATAAGGCCATTGAAAGTTGTAATGATTACAGCTTGAGGGATCAAATCCGACGCTGTTGCATATCTGTTCCTTCTAATATTGCTGAGGGTGACGAGAGATTTAGCGATAGAGAAGCAGTAAGGTTTTTTTATATAGCTAAAGGTTCAAATGGAGAACTAGTTACCCAACTAATGCTGGCGCGGGATTTAACATACATTTCCCCTTCAGAAGTGAACCCATTGATTGAAAAAGCTCAACACATATCTGCTCAGCTAGGGGCCTTAATTAGACATAGGCAAAAGTGTTCCTCATAAACTGCCATCGCCCATCGCCCATCGCCCATCGCCCATCGCCCATCGCCCATCGCCCGTTTCTCATTCCCAAGACTATTCTCAAGTCTTCCTCTCGGATTGCCAACCCCAACTATACTTACAATCATATCAATAATCATATGTTGCGCTTTGGGGATAGTAATGATGAAATTTTCATTGGCGGCAATTGTTTTATCAGGCTTGATTAGCTTTTCTGCTTTTGCGGCAGACTCGACCTCTACCAATACCTCTGCGTCCAAACCAATGGCGAGCTCGCAGCAGGCCAGTGCCTCGACCAAAGTGGGTAGCCAGGCAACCGGCAAGGCGGCAGGCATCGACACCGCGTTTGCGGCTTCGGCGGGGGGGATCACCGCAACGGTATTGGCGGTGGGGGCGGCGGCTGTGGTGATTGGTGTCGCCCTGTCAGACTCGGGCGGCGGTGACGACCCAGCTCCACCGGTAACACAGGCTCAATAGGTGGGTCTGGCTAGAGGCGAAAGGCCATGGGCTATAGGATCAAAATAGATTATTTCCCCTTGCCATAATGAAATGGTAAGGGGTTAATTTCGCCAATAGCCTATCGCCTGATTAAACCTTCTTCCCTTTTACCAACTTCCTTACCCACATCCGTCCTGGGTGCAAGGCTTCCAGCACGCTGTTCGGCAGTGGCAGTGGATCGCCGCAAATCTGCGAGGCCAGCAGTTCGCCGAGCAACGGGGCAGAGCTAAGACCGCGAGAACCCAAGCCAATCATGGCATACAGATTAGGGTAGACCGGGATATCCTGGGCACCCTCCTGCTGGTTTTTTAAATCAGCATACTGCTCTAGCAAAGGCTTGTATTGGCATACATCGCCCACAAATGGCAGGTGATCGCGGCTGGCACAGCGTACCCCGACACGTGCTTGTTCCGCTGACATGTCAATATCCTGAGGCCAGCTTGCTGCAGGCAGGCAGTCAACCAAACGCTGCTTGTTGTCGGCATGCTCTTCCGGGCTGAAGGCCAGGTCGGTACTGCCCCGGCGGTAGCTGGCACCGATGCAGTGGCTGTCACCTGTGGCATTAACGGGTGTCAGATAGCCATCGTAACAGAGCACGGTTTTCAGCGGGTTCAGTGTTGGGTTGGTCGGAATATGGCTCACCTGGCCGCGAACAGAGTAGGCCGGAATGTCCTGGGTCTGCGGGAATTCGGCAAAGCGGTGGCCGTTGGCTACAATGACGGTACCATGTTGGTAGTGCTGGCCATGCTGATCGGCCAGCAGCCAACTGCCGTCGTCTTGTTGGGTGAGCTGCTCAATATCGGTTAGGGTTTTTAGCTCAAGGCAACCCATTTGCTGCGCTTGTTCAATCAAGGCGCGGGTCAGCTCCTGCGGGCATAGCCAGCCGCCTAGCGGGTAGTTGACGCTGCTGTGGCCCGAAGCCACACCGGTGACCTGTTCGGTTTGGTCGACATCCAACTGGCGGATGAGCTGCTGCGGGAAGCCGCCGGTCATCATTTTGTCCAGCTTGCTGGTGGCATTGTCATCCCAGGCCAGCTGGGTGACACCGCACCACTCATGGGCAAATTGTTTGTGCTTCGCTGCTTGTTCGACAAACTGGCGGGCATACAGAAATGCCGGGGCAAAAAAGCGCGATAGGGCGTCGTTTGAGCCGTTGAGCAGCGGATAGACTGCGCCTTGGCGGTTGCCGGATGCCCCTTCGGCAGGCAGTTCGTCGGCACAATAGAGGGTGGTGTTGATGCCGCGTCGCGCCAGGGCCAGTGCCGTTGTCGCCGAGCCGACACCGCCACCAATGAGCGCAATGCCGCTGTCATCTTGTTGATTCGCCAGGCAGGCTGGCTGACGCTTGTACCATGGCTTGACGTTGCTGCCGTATTTTCGCTCAATCACACTGCCGGCCAGCATCTCCCGCTTGGTGCCGAAGCCTTTGACTTTCTTCATGTCAAAACCGGCCTCGATCAGGCCGCGGCGGACAAAACCGGCGGCAGTGAAGGTCGCGGTGGTACAGCCGGTGCGGGCGAGTTTGGCCATGCCGTTGAACAGATCTTGGTTCCACATTTCCGGGTTCTTGCTTGGGGCAAACCCGTCGAGGAACCACGCATCGACGATACCGTCATGATTCGTCCATACTTGTGGCATGCAGTCTTTGATATCACCAAACCACAGGTCAAGGGTGATCATGCCATCTTCCAGCACGATGCGGTGGCAATCGGCCACGGCTGGCGGGTAATGGGCATGGAGTTGGCTGGCGAACTCGGCCAGCTCCGGCCATGATTGGTGGGCCTTGATCAGATCGTCTTTGGTGACCGGGAATTTTTCAAAGCTGATGAAATGCAGCTCTTTGGTGGTCGCTTCCGGGTTAGCCTGGCGGAATGCTTTGAACCACTGCCAGACGGCAAGGAAGTTGAGACCGGTTCCGAATCCGGTTTCGGCCACCACAAAACGGCGGCGGTCAAAAGATTCCCAGCGTGCAGGCAAGCCATTTTGGTGAAGGAAGACGTAGCGGGTTTCTTCCAGGCCATTGGCATTGGAGAAATAGACATCGTCAAAGTCATTGGATACAGGGGTGCCTGATTCATTCCAGTCCAGTACGGCATTTTCGATTTTTGCCGAGGGGGTTTGGCTGGCGGAAGGCGCGGCTGTATCAGGTGACTGTTGGGCTTTATCAGACAAGGGGCGAAGCCTCATAGTTGGTTATTGCCGAGGATTGTACCTGATCAACAGGAAAGCTGACCACTTTTGGCGGCTAAACCCGTTATTATCGTCAACGTTATACCCAAGTCACCTCAGGTTGATGTTTGTTTTGGCTGAGGTTATTTGGGTATAAATGACAGTAGGAATTCATCATGAAACGAGCCGTAATTACAGGCATGGGTATTGTGTCCAGCATTGGTAACAACGTTAAAGAAGTGCTGGAGTCATTGAAAACGGGTAAATCCGGTATCAGCTTCTCTGAACAGTTTGCAGAAATGAAGCTGCGCAGTAATGTTTGGGGCGATTTGAAAATGGTCCCTGCAGAGCATATCGACCGTAAGAAAATGCGTTTCATGGGCGATGCTGCTGCGTTCGCTTACTTATCGATGGAACAAGCAATTGAAGATGCGGGCCTGACCGAAGATCAGGTGTCCAACGACCGTACCGGCCTGGTGGCTGGCTCTGGTGGTGCGTCTTCTTACAACCAGGTTGCGGCAGTGGATATTCTGCGCGAAAAGGGTGTGAAGCGTGTGGGGCCATACATGGTGCCGCGTACCATGTCTTCAACCGTTTCGGCGTGTTTGGCCACACCGTTCAAAATCCGTGGTGTGAACTATACCATGAGCTCTGCGTGTGCAACGTCGGCTCACTGTATCGGCCATGCGCTTGAGCTTATTCAGCTTGGCAAGCAGGACGTGGTCTTTGCCGGTGGTGGTGAAGAGCTAGACTGGTCGCTAACCATGATGTTCGATGCCATGGGCGCGCTATCAACCAAGTACAACGACAACCCAACCAAGGCATCACGTACTTACGATGCCGACCGTGACGGTTTCGTTATCTCTGGTGGCGGCGGTATGCTGGTTATCGAAGAGCTGGAGCATGCTTTGGCTCGCGGCGCGAAAATCTACGGCGAAATCGTCGGCTACGGCGCGACATCTGATGGCTACGACATGGTTGCGCCATCGGGCGAAGGTGCCGTGCGTTGTATGAAGATGGCGATGCAGGATGTGGACAGCATTGATTACATCAACACCCACGGTACGTCTACGCCGGTAGGTGATGTGAAAGAGCTAGGGGCTATCCAGGAGCTGTTTGGTGACAACAGCCCGGCGATTTCGGCAACCAAGGCAATGACTGGTCACGCACTGGGTGCGGCAGGTGTGCACGAGGCGATCTACTCGACGTTGATGTTAGACAATGGTTTTATCGCACCAAGCATCAATATCGATAACCTGGATCCAGCTGCTGAAGGTTTGGATATTGTGACTGAGACACGCGAGCAAGAGCTGAAAACTGTGATGTCCAACAGCTTTGGTTTCGGCGGCACTAACGCGACACTGGTTATCAAGAAATACGAAGCTTAACCGACTTTTGTCATTTTCCAGGGGGTGGCACTGACTAAGTTTATCAGCTAGATAGTTTTTTTGCGGAGACTGCTCTAGCCTTTTGACCTCAAGTCAGTGCCTAAAAAACAGACGCGACATTGGCTGTGTGAATAGTATTTTCTTTTGCGGGAGCTGTCTATGATCCCAGTCGGTGTTTTTATTCCTGGACCTTCGCCCAGCAGAGAATCTGCTGGGCTTTTTTATGGGTAAGAGCTTGGCTGATAGGCAAAAACGGCCAGAGGCTAGAGGAAAAGCAAGAGATTGACATGGTTAGGCTCTTGCAAACAATTTGGGTCGCCCATCGCCCATCGCCCATCGCCCATCGCCCATCGCCCATCGCCCATCGCCCATCGCCCATCGCCCATGAATCACTTGACACTCCCTCAACATCCAATAGCATCTGCCATATACAAATAACCATCGAAGGACGTTTTATGAAAATCCTCATTGACGAAAATATGCCTTACGCCGAGGCGCTGTTTGGCCAACTGGGCGAGGTGATCAGCAAGCCGGGCAGGACAATGACTGCTGAGGATTTGGTAGATATCGATGCGTTGATGATCCGCTCGGTGACCAAGGTTAACGATGCCTTGCTGGCCAAAGCCAACAAATTGCAGTTTGTTGGTACCGCCACTGCCGGCCAGGACCATGTTGATCAAGCCCTGCTCGCCCAGAAGGGAATTACCTTTACTGCGGCACCCGGTTGCAACAAAGTTGGGGTGGCCGAGTATGTGCTGAGCAGCTTGCTGGTGCTCGGCCAGCAACAGGGCTTTTCGATTTTCGACAAAAAAGTCGGGATCATCGGGGCGGGCAATGTCGGCAGTTACCTGGCCCAATGCCTGGACGCGCTGGGCATAGACTACATGCTTAACGATCCTATTAAAGAGCAGCAGGGTGACAGCCGAAAATTTCATTCGCTACAAGATATCCGCTCGCAGTGCGATGTGATCACCCTGCATACGCCGATCACCCGAGAGGGGGACTATCCAACCCACCACTTGGTTGATGAGGCCTTTATTGCGGACATGCAGCCGGGCGCCATACTGATCAATGCCGCTCGGGGCCCGGTTGTTGACAACCAGGCACTGAAGTTGGCGCTGCAACAGAGCCAATCGGATGAGGGCAAGGCACTGACGGCAGTGCTGGATGTGTTCGAGCATGAGCCGCAGGTCGACTTGGCGCTGCTGCCGTTGCTGGCCTTTGCGACCCCGCATGTTGCCGGTTATGGCCTGGAAGGCAAGGCACGCGGTACCACCATGGTCTATAACAGCTATTGCCAATTCCTTGGTCTGGCCAAGGAAGTGAGTGCGGCCAGCCTATTGCCGGTTGCGCCGGTTCCGCAGGTGGCGCTAAGCCGGAAATGGGACGAGCCGACCCTCTTTAGCCTGACCCAGCTCATCTATGATGTGCGCCGCGATGACGGTTTGTTCCGCCGTGAAATGGGCCAAACGATGGCGGGAAGCCCGGAAATGGCGGTGGCTTTTGACCGGATGCGTAAAAATTACTGGGATCGCCGCGAATATAGCGCGATTACAGTAGCGGGCGAGGCCCATTTTGGGGTAGAGTCGCTGGCTAAATTAGGTTTTACAGTAGAGGAAAGGCCATGAGCCAGGAATTTGATATTGCAGTACTCGGTGCAACCGGCGCTGTCGGCGAAACCATTGTAGAAGTTCTTGAGGAACGCAATTTTCCTGTTCGCAATCTCTATTTACTTGCTTCTGAGCGTAGTGCAGGCAAAACCTTGCGTTTTAAAGGTAAGTCCGTGCGTGTCACCAATGTTGAAGAGTTCGACTGGGGCCAAGTTCAGCTAGCTATTTTCTCTGCCGGAGCAGAAGCGTCTGAGCGCTGGGCACCGATTGCTGCCGATTACGGGGTTGTGGTGATCGACAATACCTCCCGCTTCCGCTACGACTACGATGTGCCGTTGGTGATCCCTGAGGTGAACCCGCACGCGTTGGCGGAATACCGTAACCGCAACATTATTGCCAACCCTAACTGCTCGACTATTCAGATGTTGGTGGCGCTGAAGCCGATCCACGAGGCATACGGTATTGAGCGTATCAATGTGGCGACCTACCAATCGGTATCGGGCACCGGTAAGAAAGGGGTGGACGAGCTAGCGGGCCAGACGGCCAAGCTGCTTAACGGCCTGCCTGCGGAAAGCAATGTCTACGACAAGCAGATTGCTTTCAACTGCCTGCCTCATATCGATCAGTTCATGGACAACGGCTACACCAAGGAAGAGATGAAGATGGTGTGGGAAACCCAGAAGATCCTGGGCGATGACAATATCCGTGTTAACCCGACTTGTGTTCGTGTTCCCGTATTCTACGGCCACGCCGAAGCGGTTCACGTAGAAACGTGTCAGCCGGTGCATGTCGAAGAAGCCATCAGCCTGCTGGAAAACGCCGAGGGTATCGAAGTCTTCCACGGCAATGACTACCCGACTCAGGTCAGTGACGCGACCGGTAAGGATCACGTCATGGTGGCCCGTATCCGCGAAGACATCAGTCACCCTTGCGGCCTGAACATGTGGGTGGTTGCTGACAATGTCCGCAAGGGCGCTGCGACCAACAGTGTCCAGATTGCCGAGAAGCTGATCGAAGAGTATCTATAAATAAGATCGGTGCTAGGGTGCTGAGGTTCTAAGACTCTATGGGGGTAAAAAGCGGCGCTAGTAGAGTAAAGGTGACTGTTCGTTATAGTTTTTCGCTCTAGTTATATGGGCTTTAACTATCTCTCACTTTTGACTTTATTATAGGCTCTTTGAGCCTGTTGCAGGACCACAGGACCACAGGACCACAGGACCACAGGACCACAGGACCGATAAAGTTTAAAGCGCCATGTTTTTTCAAGCAGGGCGCTTTTTTAATTTCAAATAGTGGATGCTAGTTTAAGCGCTGTTGTATTTTCAACTTGCTGAATCTACTATCAATACCAGCCCAGTGAGTTTGCATGGGACAAGACTGCGACCTTGCTCCCGAACTCTCAATTGGCTGGCTCGGTCACGCTCAAGATTATTGTGCATAGGCCGACATGCAATATTCTTGTATCATACAACGCGGGTATTTGTGCACATGAAGTGCGCTATTGATTCGTAGCTATTTTTCCTGCCAAAGAGGATGACAGGCAGTGTCTGACCTTTCGACGATGATAAAACGTTTTTTTCTGCCGGTAATTTTTTCCACCGCGGTAATTTCTAATACGGCCACCGCTAATACCATCCGCATTACCGGGCCAACTCAAGGCGTACAGCCTGCTACCTCTTCTTTGCCGGCCGCTACAGTGGCACCGTCGTCTGCCGATGCTATCCGCTATGGCCCGACGACCAGTAACGAGACGCTGTGGTCGATTGCTTCCCGCTACCGGCCAAATAACCAGATTTCTATCTATCAGGTCATCGGTGCGATTTTCCGCAACAACCCACAGGCGTTTGAAAACAGCAATATTCACGGCCTGATCCCCGGCAGCCATTTGGTGATTCCGACCGAAAGGCAAATGCGCCTAGAATATACCGATGCCGTCAAGCAACGCCTGGAAGCCGACCAGCGTGTATCGTCTCGTAGCCAGCGCCGTACGTCTGCCCAGCCGCAAGTGACGGCACCAAAGCCGCAGCCGGCGGTGCAAGCTCCTAAGCCTGCGGCTCCTGCGCCAAAGCCCCAGGAACCCAAGCCAGCGCCTACCGTGGTTGCCCAACCGGAGCAACCCACAGAACCCATGACCGAGGTTGAGGCCAGTGAGCCGGAAGCCGCGCCGAAGAGCGAATTGATCCCGGCGAAGCCGACGGCACTCCAGGCCCAGTTGGATGCCTCCGACGAGCAGATGACCAAGCTGCTGGAAAGCAATCATCTGTTGCGTGTCCGTCTGGCTGAAATGCAGCATGAAGTCGCGGCGCTGAAGCAGCAGGTGAGCGATGATGAAATGCTGCGCGAGCAAATCAAAGGGTTTATTGACCAGCAGCGTGCGCAGCAAGCACAAGTGGTTGAACCCCAGCCTGGGCTATTCGATCGCATGATTGCCAACCCATGGATGCTGGCGGCACTGGCATTGATCCCTGGTGCCTTGATTGCCAGTCTGCTGGCCTATTTCCTGCTTGGCCGCAAGCGCGAAGCAGAAGACGATGTCAAAGCCTTAGATGCGCCGCAGAGTCAGGACGAAACGGCCATGGTGCCACCGCCGTCACCGGCACCGTCTGATGATGGCGTCCCGAACCTAACATTGGATGACGATGATGATCTCGATGATCTGTTTGGTGATGAAGAGTCCTTGTTCGATGACCCTGAAAGTAGCCTGTTTAGTCAGGAATCATCGCTCGATTCGAAGCCGGGAGGGGAAAACAGCGGCTTTGAGCTCGGCAGTAATCTTGGGGCGAGCAGCATCTCGGTCAATAGCGACGATGAGGCTATAGGTCTGGAGGACATGGAGCGGGCGCTGGATGAAATGGACAGTAAGCCTGAGCCTAACCCTGACGAAGAATTGGCGGCGATGTGGGAGCAGTCTCTCCAGGCTGATGATGACGATGAAGATAGCTTCGACTTGTCTTACGACGGTGATGAGCTTGATTTTGACTCACCGCTAGACCCGTCGGCGGACGGTGATCAGATTATCGATCAGGCGATGCTGGATGACCTCTTCTCCTCTGATGAGGATGAGCAGCCTTCGGTTGCTTCAGAGTCAGCACCACAGCCTGAGCAGTTGGTCGGCCAAGCTGAGCTGGACGCCCTGTTTGACAGCGTCGACGTTGACGGTGCTGCGGGTAATGTGCCGAGCGAGCAAGATACGGCAGAGCAGGCTGCGGTGGACAAGGCGCTGGCCGATATTGAGATGATGGCGTCGCCTGCTGCGGAGAATGACTTTGCCTCGATGTTTGAGCAAGCGGTAGACCGCGAAACTGATAAGTCAGCGGACCGTTCCACGGCGCTGCTGGACGAATTGCTCGAGGATGAAGATAGCCTGACGTCAGAGATTGAGTTGGAAGAGGACAGTACGGCGCTGCTTGATGAGCTGCTGGATGAGCCTGAGGCAGACGATCTGCTGTCCAACCATGATATTGAAGTTGCTGAAAACAGCACAGAGCTGCTCGATGAGCTGCTGGCTGATGTCGGTGAAGGTTTGGATACCGACGATCTCGATATTGATGATTTTGATGGTGACATGCTTGACGATGACATTGAGCAGCAGCCTGTCGCACTTGATAATATCCGCATCGAAGAGGACAGCACCGAGCTGCTTGACGATATTCTGGAGCAGCATTTCGTGCCAGAGAGCGGGGAAGATGTTGAACGCCATGAAGAGAATGTGCGTGAAAGCGGTGGTGGGCCACAGCAGGCCCCCTTCAGCCAGGAAGCTGAAAAACACGACGATGCGGTCTTGGCAAGCCCAGAGGTTGAGAGCACTGGCCCAGAAGCGAGTGCCGGTCTAGAAGCGAGCAGTAACGATGTTCAAAGCGCAGGCCTTAAAGCCAGCACCGACCTTGATGGCGGCGCACCATTAGCAACCGATGAGTTGCCGTCACAGGACAATAGTGACAGTAGTGCGGTACAGGAACCGCCTCAAGCGGCTCTGGCGCCTGAGCCTGAAATTGATGAAATCGAGCAGTTGCTGGCTGCGGCTGACATGGACTCGGCAATACGGGATGACCGTGCTGAAATCGAAGCGATTGGCCAAACTGTTGAGCAGCTGCTAGAGAGCTTGGGGAATGATGAGCAGGCTAGCGGCGATGATTTTGACCGTGTGGAAGCGCCAGGCTCTGACGAGCTGGATGCTGTTCAATCGCCACCGCCAGCAACGGCGGCGGAAGAACAAGCAGAGCAGAGCGTCGCAGCTCAAGAGGAAAGAGCGGCTGAATCGAGTGCCGACTTTGACGATGAATTCCCTGTTTTTGATGAGGAAACGCTATTAGCAGAGCTTGATGAGGCCCCTGAGCCGGAAGGGATCTTGCAAAAAGCCGCTGAAAAGATGGCTCAGGACGTCATTGATAGGGCTACTTTGTCGGTCGATGAGCTGCCTGAGTTCGATGAAGACGCGGCGTTTAATGACCCGGAATTGGAGCCGCTGCAAGAAGGCGAGCATGCGCTGGACGGGGATGACGAGCAGGCCATGCTCGATAATGTCGTGCGCCAGCTGCAGCAGGCTGCAGAAGCGGCAGAGAAGCCTCAGCCCGAGGCCATTGCTGACGCGCTGTCCGCGAGTGAGCAGGCCGAGCCTTCGCTAGCCGAGCCTGCCAGCCCATATTCGTTGCATGGTCGCCCGGACATTGAGTTTGAAACCCTGGATCCCGCAAGCCTGCCTGAGTTTAGCGAGGATGATGCCCTGCAGGCCTCCTTCGATGAGCAGTATGAGCTTGAGCAGTATGAGCGAGAGCAGGGGATCGACCCGCAGTCATCGCCAGCCCAGGAGGCGGCTGCGCCTGCAGAACCCTTTAGCCCGCAGCCGGAGCAACAGGCGGCAGAGTTTCAAGAGAGCACCCAACCAAACGCCCAGGCAACGAATATTGCTGATGGGCCGTTGAGCGAGGAGTTTGTCGACTCGGCAGGGCTGGATATGGATGCCCTGCTCAGCGATCCTGAATTGCAGGCGGACTGGGAGCGAGAGCTGCTGGTCGGCCGTCCACAGGAAGTGGCTGCTGATACGTCAGCCGCTGACGACCTGTCGGAAGAAGAGCATGAGATTTGGTCGGCGAGTAGCCCTGAACCTGAACTTGAAGGTGAGGATTGGGGTGAGCAGCCAGAGATGAATATCGAAGATGTCCCAGCCTTCGATGAAGATGAGCTCATGGCTGACGATAGTGCTGGTGCCGAGTCTGAGATCTATGCTGCGGAAGAGGAGTTGGAGCCTTTGTCTGCGATAGATGAAGCGGCCAGCGAATTAGTGACTGAGCCCCAAGCGGCAGAGCCGGTTAAGCATGAGCGGCCTGAGTCCTCTTACATCAGTATCGATGAGCTGATGAAAGATTTGGATGACGAGCTGCTTGAGACCGAGTTGGACGAAGCGCCACTGAATCTCGATGTTGGCCTGGATGAGTTTCCGGATGTGTTGTCTGATATCGGTAGCCTGGATATCGACAGCCAGGGGGAGTTTGCCAGCAAGCTCGATCTGGCCAAGGCTTATCTCGAAATGAATGACAGCGAAGGTGCCCGTGGGTTGCTTGAGCAAGTCGCCCAAGGAGGCGATGCCCAACTGCAGCAAGAAGCACAAGCCCTGTTGGCGAAGCTGAGAAATTAAGAACGGTTCTATGGAGTCATTATCGGGGCAAAGCTGCTAAAGCACTTTGGATTAGCATCGGAACCATTGAAGATAGTAACTTCAACGATAACTGATTAATTTATATAGGTTTGACTCAACGAGTCTACCTGCAGAGCCTAGGATCCAGTACCAAAGAAAGCGGAAGCACATGCTTCCGCTTTTTTTGTTATACTCCCCCTCTTAATTTGAAAACCGGCCTTCGGCCGCCAGCAAGACGAAGAATATTATGCGAATAGCTTTAGGTATTGAGTACGACGGTGCGAAATACTACGGTTGGCAACGCCAGCGTGATGTAGACAGTGTTCAGGAACGTTTGGAAAAGGCGCTGAGCAAGATTGCCAATAAGCCTGTAGAAGTGCAGTGCGCGGGCAGGACCGATGCTGGGGTTCATGGTACCGGGCAAGTTGTCCACTTTGATGTCGATGTTGACCGAAAGATGGCGGCGTGGAGTATGGGGGTCAATGCCCATTTGCCAAAGGATATCGCGGTGCGCTGGGCCAAAAGAGTGGATGACGAGTTTCATGCCCGTTTTACCGCGACGGCACGCCGATACCGCTACATCATTTATAATCATGCCTACCGCCCGGCTATTTTGGCCTCTGGGGTGAGCCATTACCACGGCGAGCTCGATGAAAAGGCGATGCATGAAGCCGGCCAGTACTTGCTGGGTGAGAATGACTTCACATCCTTCCGTGCTGTGTATTGTCAATCCCGCAGCCCTTGGCGTAATCTAATGCATTTGAACGTATCGCGTCAGGGTAACTTTGTGATCATTGATATCAAGGCCAACGCCTTTGTTCATCATATGGTGCGCAACATTACCGGAAGCCTGATTAAAGTCGGCCGAGGCGAAGAAAAGCCGGAATGGATCCAGTGGTTGCTGGCCCAGAAAGATCGCACATTGGCAGGTGCAACAGCCAAAGCGGAAGGTCTGTACCTGGTAGAAGTGGACTATCCTGAAGAATACGATCTGCCGAAAGTGCCTGTTGGCCCGTTGTTCTTGCCAGATTGATCGGGCAGATAACGGCAAGATTTGGCTCGAGCTAACTCGTAGTACCAGTTTTTTATCTACAGTTAGACGAGTTTGTGCTTTAATTCCACCTCGGAAAATTAACGAATTTGTAATTCTCTGCCGCTAAGACCCTAAGGGCAGGGAAATAAAAGATAAAAGGTCATTCATGAGCTGGCTGGAAAAGATCCTTACAAAAAGCAATATTGTTTCTTCTCGCAAAGCGTCCATCCCTGAAGGGGTGTGGACCAAGTGTACTTCTTGCGAACAAGTGCTTTATCACGCCGATCTAGAACGTAACTTGGAAGTTTGCCCGAAATGTGACCATCACATGCGCATGAAGGCGCGTCGTCGCCTGGAAACCTTCCTGGATGCCGACGGGCAGGTTGAAATTGCGCCAGAGCTTGAGCCGAAAGACAAGCTGAAGTTCCGCGACTCCAAGAAGTATAAAGATCGTCTATCAGCTGCACAGAAGGCGAGTGGCGAGAAAGATGCCCTTGTAGTGAAGAAAGGGACTCTGCTCGGCCAGCCGCTGGTAGCCTGTGCATTCGAATTCTCTTTCATGGGGGGCTCAATGGGCTCTGTGGTTGGGGCCAAGTTCGTACACGCGGTTGATGAAGCCATCGCTAACAATTGTGGCCTGGTCTGCTTCTCGGCCAGTGGCGGTGCCCGTATGCAAGAAGCATTGATGTCACTGATGCAGATGGCTAAAACCAGTGCTGCGCTTGAGCGTCTGTCTGAAAAAGGTCTGCCGTTCATCTCGGTACTGACAGACCCGACAATGGGTGGCGTATCGGCAAGTTTGGCGATGCTGGGTGACATCAATATCGGTGAACCAAAAGCGTTGATCGGTTTTGCAGGCCAGCGCGTTATCGAGCAGACAGTTCGTGAGAAGCTGCCGGAAGGTTTCCAGCGCAGCGAGTTCCTGCTTGAGCACGGTGCGATTGACATGATTGTTGACCGCCGCGAAATGCGCCAGCGTATCGGTGGCTTGGTAGCCAAGCTGACCCAGAGTGAATCACCAATGGTTGTGCCTGTCCCTGTTGAGCAGCCAGCCAAGGCGGAAGAAGAGAAGGCGCAAGAGTCGAACGAGCAAACTGAAGAGTAAGCACGTACCGCTTGGAACAGATAACAGAGAACGGGGCTTTGGCCCCGTTTTTTTCTATCTATCCCCGCAGTGGCTGCCTCTCGATTTATTGCTTCTCTCTGTCAAGAATCAATACATTGCTGTTTGGTCTGGACGCGTTCAGTGGTAAATTAGGGCTCATATTGTTATAGCGAAATGAAATATGATGTCCGGATTGACAGCACCTCAAGCAAACTCCCCTTTGGCCGCATGGCTGACCTATCTTGAACACCTTCATACCAGCGCGATTGATCTTGGCCTTGACCGCGTGCAGGCGGTGGCGCAGCAAGCCGAGCTGACCAAGCCGGCCCCGTGCGTGATCACCGTGGCGGGCACCAATGGCAAGGGGTCGACCTGTGCCATGATGGAAGCGATCCTGCTCAAAGCCGGCTACCGGGTCGGGGTCTATAGCTCTCCGCATCTCGTGCGTTATAACGAGCGGGTTCGCATCAACGGCATCGAACTGCCTGATAGCGCGCATAGCGAAGCCTTTGCCGCTATTGAGCAGCAGCGCGGTGAAACCAGCTTGAGCCTGTTTGAGTTTGGTACCCTTGCTGCCCTGTATCTGTTCAAGTCTCGCCAGGTAGATGTCGTTTTATTGGAAGTAGGGTTGGGTGGCCGCCTGGACGCCACCAATGTCGTCGACCATGACGTGTCGGTGATCACCAGCCTGGCGGTTGACCATGTCGACTGGCTGGGTGATGACATCAATGTGATCGGCTATGAAAAGGCAGGTATTTTCCGCAGTGGCAAGCCTGCCGTGTGCGGCCAGCCTAACCCGCCGGCCACGGTACCGGCCCATGCCGATGATATCGATGCCAAGCTGTACCAGGTGGGTTATCAGTTTGAGTACAGTGTCGAGGAAGATCATTGGCGCTGGCAAAGTGGGGCATTCACTTTGGAGCAGCTTCCGCTGCCTTCGTTGCCATTGCCAAATGCCGCGACGGCGCTGATGGCGCTGGCGGTTGCCGAGCTAGACATTAGCGATGAGAACGTGATTGAAGGGTTGGCCGATGCCAGCTTGCCAGGGCGGATGCAGAAGGTATCAGATCAGCCTTTGGTGATCATGGATGTGGCCCACAATCCGCATTCGGCACAGTATTTTGCCAAGCAGCTGGAAAGCATGAAGCAAAAACACGGCAAGCACAAAATTCATGCTGTGGTGGCGATGCTGCACGACAAGGATATTGCTGCGACCATAGCTGAAATGACGCAAGTCGTTGACTGCTGGTATCCAGCGTCGCTGACAGGCCCGCGAGCAGCCAGTGCGGAGGAGATCCTCGCCCACCTGCCGGCGGCAACCGAGACACACCTGACCCCGGAAGCGGCTTATGACAAAGCGCTGACACAGGCACAAGCTGACGATATGGTAATTGTATTTGGCTCCTTTTACACTGTGGGGCAGATAACCAGTCACATTGAAGCAAAGAATCAGGAGTAATTGTGGCAAGTAAATTTCAGAGCCGGTTGGTCGGTACGATCATTTTGGTGGCCATCGGGGTGATTTTTCTTCCCGATTTGTTCGATGGCAAGAAGCAGCATTACCAAGAGCAATTTGCCAGTATTCCGCTGCAGCCTGAAATCACCGATGAAGTCGAGTATGAAACCATCCCGGCTCCGGAGTTTGCTGAGGTGGATTTACCCCCGGAGCCGGTAACGGTGGTGATTGATGAGCCGCAGCCTGAACAGCAGGTTGAGGTTACCGCCGCGGCTATCGAGGCGGCTAACCAGCCGCTAAAGGTCGAACCGCAACCGGTCACTGAGCCGAAAGTCGGCAATCAAGACAGTGCCTGGGTGGTGCAGTTGGGGGTTTTCCGCAATTTTGATAATGCCAACCAGCTGGTTGAGCGTCTTCGTAAAGCGGGTTATCAGGCACATGTTTTTCCAAAGCAGCCTCAGCAAGGGGATCTTGCCAGGGTGGTTGTTGGTCCTGATGTGTCCAAGCAAAAGCTGTCAGGTGACATCAAGAAATTGGAAGAATTGACCGGATTGAAGGGCCGATTGGTCAGATTTAATCCACTAAACCCTTAGGTAAACGTTTGCGTTCTCATTTTTTCTGTTAGAATACGCACCAACAATAAGAATACAACAAATGATGATTTGGATTGATTACGTAATTTTAGGCGTAATTGGCTTCTCGGCTCTGGTGAGTTTGATCCGAGGCTTTGTTAAGGAAGCGCTCTCGTTAGTGATATGGTTTGCAGCGTTTTTCGTGGCAAGTAACTTTTATGCACAGCTGGCTGCCTATTTCACTAATATTCAGGATGAGATGCTTCGGAACGGCAGCGCGATTGCTGCTTTGTTCATTGCGACGCTGATAGTCGGTGCAGTAGTGAACTATGTAATTGGACAACTGGTACAAAAAACCGGTCTGTCGGGTACAGATCGGGTACTGGGAATTGTGTTCGGTGGGGTGCGCGGCGTTTTGATTGTTGCGGCAGTGCTGTTCTTCATGGACGCCTTTACAGGCTTCGCGGATTCGGATTGGTGGCAGCAGTCCCAGTTGATCCCGCAGTTTGGCGTAGTGATTGAATGGTTCTTCACATACCTCAAGGACACATCAAGCTTTTTGCCGGGCGCGCTATAGCGAACGGTGTTGGATGAATGCCTGAGGTGACTTGGGAATATCAGGTTCAGTAGTAATCGACTGATACCTAATGGAAAAGCTATCAGCGGGTATTTGGCTAGGCCGAATACCCGCTGAATTTCAAATTAAGCGTGACGAGGATTTAGGACATGTGTGGTATTGTCGGAATCGTGGGGTCAACCCCGGTTAACCAGTCTATTTATGATGCTTTGACCGTGCTGCAGCACCGCGGCCAAGATGCGGCTGGTATTGTTACCTTGGAAAGCAATCGTTTTCGTCTGCGTAAAGCGAACGGTTTGGTTCGCGATGTGTTCGAAGCTAAGCACATGCAACGTTTGCAGGGTAACGTGGGGATTGGCCATGTACGCTATCCGACTGCTGGTAGCTCAAGCGCGTCAGAAGCTCAGCCTTTCTATGTGAACTCACCCTACGGTATTTCACTGGCCCATAACGGTAACTTGACCAATGCGGGTGAGATCAAAGAGCAGCTGTTTGAAAAAGCGCGTCGTCACGTCAACACTACCTCGGATTCAGAAATCCTGCTCAACGTTTTGGCCAACCAACTGGAAAATGCCAAGACCTACCCAATCACACCTGTAGAAATCTTCGATGCAGTGCGTGAAGTGCACCGCATGGTCTCTGGCGCTTATGCTGTGGTTTCTATGGTGATTGGCCACGGTATGATTGCATTCCGTGACCCGCACGGTATTCGTCCTTTGTGCCTTGGTAAGCGTGAAGTTGAAGGTCAGGTGGAGTACATGGTGGCTTCAGAGTCGGTCGCACTGGATGCTGTGGGCTTTGATTTCATGCGTGACGTGGCACCGGGCGAAGCGGTCTACATCACCTTTGATGGTCAGCTATTTACTCAGCAGTGTGCAGATAACCCAACCCTGAACCCTTGTGTGTTTGAGTTTGTTTACTTTGCCCGCCCTGACTCGTTCATCGATAAAGTGTCAGTGTACGGCGCGCGCGTAAACATGGGCCAGAAGCTGGGTGAGAAAATTAAACGTGAGTGGGCTGACGTGGATATCGATGTGGTGATCCCAATTCCAGAGACATCATGTGACAGTGCCCTGGAAATCGCTCGCACTCTCGACAAGCCATACCGTCAGGGTTTCGTAAAAAACCGCTATGTTGGCCGTACCTTTATCATGCCGGGTCAGCAAATGCGCCGCAAATCCGTTCGCCGTAAGCTGAACGCGATCCGCTCCGAGTTCAAGGGCAAGAGCGTGCTGCTGGTGGATGATTCTATCGTTCGCGGTACCACATCAGAGCAGATCATTGAGATGGCCCGTGAAGCAGGCGCTCGTAAGGTTTACCTAGCTTCGGCAGCACCTGAGGTTCGTTTCCCGAATGTGTATGGTATCGATATGCCAACCGCAAACGAGTTGATTGCCCATGGTCGCGAAGTGGATGAAATCAGCAAGATGATCGGTGCCGACGGCCTGATTTTCCAAGACCTGCAAGATCTGGTTGATGCGGTTGCTGAAGGTAACCCGGATATTCAGCAGTTCGAAACCTCCGTCTTCAGCGGCTCATACGTTACCGGCGACATTGACCAGTGCTACCTGGATTACCTGGACTCGCTGCGCAGCGAAGATGCCAAGACCAAGCGTGAAATCCAGCAGGATCTCGCTAACCTCGAGCTGCACAACGAAGGGGTGTAGGTACGGTACTTTGTTCCTATGGTTCTATGGATTAAGAACCAACCTTAGAGATGTTTTGGCTTTTTAGGCTTTGTGTAAGACCATAGAAACGCAAATAAAAAAGCGAGAGCTGCTTAGCTCTCGCTTTTTTTGACTACAGAATCACAGAACCACAGAACCACAGAACCACAGAACCACAGAATCGCTATTCTAGTGACTAAACTGCGGCCCAATCCCTAGGTTCCAGAGGATCACCGAGCCGGCAATGATCGAGACCAGCAGTACCAAACCGCAGGTGACGATAGAGCTGGCATAGATGAACCCTCTCTCCTCGGGGATATGCATCAGGATTGGGACCCCGGTATAGAGTAAGTACACGGAATAGGCGATACCGATAAGGCCGGCAATCATCAGGAACCAGATCTGCGGGTAGATAGCTGCAATGCTGACCATGAAAAGCGGCGTTGCGGTATAGGCGGCCAGTTCCACTGCCTGGGTATAGGTCGGTGTTGAGCCGAAGGTGTGGCTCATCCAGTACGTTAGGTAGGCGAGGGCAAAGACACCGGCAATCAGGGCGAAGTACATGGCAACGGACATCGCCAGTGCGCTGCCTTGGGTGAGATAAATTGGCGCACCGACGCCGATTCGCCAACCAATAAAAACACTGGAGATGAAGGCAAAGACAGGGGGCAGCAAGGCAATCAGCAGAATATGGCTTACGCTGCTTTGGATCCCTTCATGTTCCTTGTCAATGGCCCGCCACTCTTGTTTGGGGTGGGTATATAAACCGAATAAATGTCCCAGAATCATAACGCTTCCTCATTGAATCGTGCTTGTTGTCATTCGTCCTCGAAGAGCGTTTCTACGCTCAGCTCGCAGCGTGCTCTTCTTGTTCGCAGTGGCCTTGCCTACCGTTAAACACAGATACAGGGAGGCGTTTTATGCCAGTACTATTAACATTTAGTCGGGGATGAAAAAGTTAGCAAGCAGCTAGAAGCGGTTTTTAAGGCGGGGGCTAAGGTCTTACGTGAAAAGCGCCACCCGTAGGCAGCGCTTAGATGTGAAAGTGAGCGACTGTTACAGCTTAAAATACTCGCTGGCAAACTCAATAAACAGGCGCAGTTTCTCTGGCTGGTAGTCGCGATGGTTATACATCAGGTAAACGTCACGCTGGTTAGACGACCAGTTCTTGAGAATTTGAACTAACTCGCCGGATGAAATGTATTTTTCCAGCATGACATCTGGCATCAGGGTAATTCCAAGGCCTGCCATACAGGCTTTGCGAACGACATTGAGTTCGTTGGCTTCGTAGCGGCCGCGATCAGAAACGGTGACGGTCTCCCCGTCGCCGTTGGTCAGGCGCCAGCGGAGCAGTGGCTTCCCTTTCAACAAAGGATGCTGGTGCAGATCCTGAGCATGCTTTGGCTCGCTATTGGCTTTGAGGTACTCGGGACTGGCCACCAGGATATCTTTAACCGCGTTGATTTTGCGGGCAATCAAGGTAGAGTCGCGCTGCGGGCCAACGCGGAAGATCACGTCCCAATCGGTCGGGTCGAGAATTTCCGGGTCGTTGCTCATCATCAACTGGATGTTGATCGCCGGGTGCTCTTTCATAAAGGCATTGAGCAATGGCTGCAGCATCACCTTGGTCAGGTTTGACGGCGCGGCAATTTTTAATTTACCGGCTGCACCTTTGCACTCCTCGCTGACATGCTCGGCGGTATCGACCAGGCTATGGAGCAGAGGGCTGCACTCGTCGTAGAACTTTTGTCCGGCTTCTGTCAGTGATAGCTTCCTTGCATGACGGTTTAGTAGTCGGATATTCAGGCACTCTTCAAGGGCCTGAATACGCCGGGTCAGGGTGGCAACTGGCACCTGGGTCTTACGAGACGTTGCTGTGTAACTGCCGTTTTCCACAACCATGCGGAATAAATTCAAATCGTCAAGCTTCATAACTGTACAACACTGAAAACTTATAATGGGGAATTGTATAACAAAATATGTAAAAAGATGTCGCTTTCAGGACAACTTTTGCTGTAAATCAAGATATCGTGTGTTTTTCTTATTGCGCTAATTCTTAGTAATTGAAAAATTTAAATTTTGATGCTGTTAACAAAATTCAATATTTTCGCCCAAAGAGCCATCAATCTCCTGACGGCCTGCGGATTTAGACCTATGCTTTTGATAGGTTAGTCAAGCCTGTGGTTTGTAATGTCATGAGTACGCATTCCCAGTCCGACGGTACATTAGGTGCCAAGCACCATTATCATTCTTCAGCCAGGGAGCAGGCTTTGCTTGAAGAAAAAGACGTTCTCATCGTTGAGGATGATCCAGTATTTAGAACAATGCTGACTGGTTTCCTTTCCAGCCAGGGCTGCCGAGTGCGCGAAGCTGAAAATGGATTAGAGGGGTTGAAGGCACTGCGTGAAGGTATGCCGGATATTTTGTTGTGTGATTTGGCCATGCCGGTATTGACCGGGATGGAGTTTGTCGAAGAGGTGTCGTTGCAGTACCCGATGGTGCCGATCATCGTGATATCCGGTACCGGCAACATGTCGGATGTGGCGGCGGCGTTGCGTCATGGGGTCAAGGATTTTCTGATCAAACCGCTAGATAACATCATGGTGCTCAAGGCTGCGATTCTATCGGTGTTGAAAACGGAAGACTCCGTTACCCACAATCAGGGCTTTTCCAGTCAGTGGGTGGACCTCGAGGACGAAACGGTGGTCGACGAGGAATTGGAGTGGCACATCGAGGAGCTCAAGGCAAATCCCCGGGCAGCAAGGGAGTTGCTTATTGGCCTGATGCCGGAAACTGAATCTTCACTCGGGGATTGGCAGCTCACCTATTGCGTGTTGCAGGCCACCGATGTTCAGCCAGTGTTGCTTGATTACACCTGGTTGATAGATGGAAGGTTGGCCTTTTATCTGGTTGACTCGGCTACTGGTGGCGATAACGGTACGGCAACCACGTTACTGATACGGGCATTTTTTAACGATTATCTGCGTACCCGGATGAGTGACCAAAACTCCCTATCGGGGCTGATCACCTTGATAGAGAAGGGGATGCGCAATTCAGGTTATGCGTCACCGATTAAAGCAATTTTCGGTATTTTCGATGTCACAGACCGAACCCTGAATGTTGCCTCTGCCGGGTTGACGGCGAGGTTGCAAACCAGTGATGGCGAGCAAGTGGTGAAGGCGCAGCCTTGGCTGGGTAACCAAGCCAGTAAGAATGACAGTGTCAGCCTCAAACTGGCTGATTCCGGTGGGCGGCTGTCGTTAAGTGAAATTGGCTCTGCCAGTTTTAGCCTAACCTTCAAGCGAAAAGCCAAAAGCTGAGCACCAGGCTACCTCTCAAAAACCAAAACGGAGAGCCGAGGCTCTCCGTTTTGATTGCTGTTGGCGTGCAGCGATTGGATTATGCCTCTACAGGCTGAGGCTCTGCCTCTTCTTCAACCACCTTGCCTTCTGCGCCGTGCATCCAGCGGATCAGCTGGTTTGAGCATAGCAGCAGAAGAACACCTGAAACTGTGGCAGCAATTGCAATACCGCTGAAGATAGCCATTGGGCCGGCTTCACCCACGTGGGCACCGATAATACCAGCCACATAGTTAGCGATAGCATTGAAGCCGAACCAAGCACCCATCATCAGGGAAGCCAGACGAAGTGGAGCCAGCTTGGTAACCATCGATAGGCCGATTGGCGATAGGCAAAGCTCACCGAGGGTGTGGAAGAAGTAGGCACCGACTAGCCAGAACATCGATGTCTTCACGGTGATATCACCACCTTGCTGCATCACGGCACCCATCATGCAAACAAAGCCCGCCGCCAGGAAGAATAGACCCATGGCAAATTTAACCGGGGAGTTTGGCTCTTTTGGACCCATTTTCACCCAGATAGAAGCGATAAGCGGTGCCAGGGTGATCACGAAGAACGGGTTGAGTGACTGGAACCAGGCCGCAGGCACTTCAAAGCTGCCGATCATACGGTCGGTGTACTGCTGAGAGAAGATGTTCATCAGGCCACCGGCTTGCTCGAAGCCCGCCCAGAAAATGACCACGAACATCCCCATGATCAAGATAACCTTCAGGCGATCTTTTTCCTGTTTGGTCAGCGGCTCTTGCTTGCCTGATTTGTTCATCGCTGCCGCGCGCTTAGCCGCAGGCTCCTTACCAATATCGCCCAGCAGACGCTCGGCAAAAATCATCTGGGTAACCAGGCTGATCAACATACCGATGCCGGCAGTAAGGAAGCCCGCTTTCCAACCGTAAGCAGCAGAGGCGGTACCGGCAATAATACCCGCCAGCAATGAGCCAAGGTTGATACCCATGTAGAAGATGGTGAATGCACCGTCACGACGGTTATCCCCTTCCTGGTAAAGATCACCGACCATGGTCGAAATGTTCGGCTTGAACATACCGTTACCAATGATCAGCAAGCCTAGGCCGAGGTAAAAGGCTGTCACAGAATGCGGGTCGACCATGCTGTTTGGAAGGGCAAGGGTAAACTGGCCCAGGGCCATCAAGATACCACCGATAATGATTGAGCGGCGCTGCCCAAGGAAGTTATCGGCAATCCAACCACCGATGAGGGGGGTGATGTAGACCAGGCCGGTATAGATACCGTAAAGGTTAAGGGCATCCTGTGTCGACCAGCCAAGACCACCGTTGATGGTTTTGTCGGTGAGATAAAGGACTAGAATGGCACGCATCGCGTAGTAAGAAAAACGTTCCCACAGTTCGGTTCCAAACAGTAAGAACAAGCCTTTTGGATGGCCTAACAAAGTGCCACTACTTAGATTGCTCATGATTATTCTCTGAATTTAGTTGGTTTTGTGTTTGCTAATGTCGCACCTGTTATAAATGACAAATTATTAAACTGCAAATCGTTACAAATAAAAAACAAAACAAAAACAATGCAACATGTTGATTAATAAGCGTTTGTTTGCTATTTGCTCAAAATTGAAATTTCAGATTTCCAAGAAGAGGGCTAAATCAAATTCTAAATAAAACTAAAAATATGGTGTTTAATGCTGAGTTTTGACTTATTTGTGGAATTGTTTTTTGTTGCTGGCTGCTGTTAATGATTGTTACATTTTGCCAGGGTCGGGTGGTTGGGTGACAAACGGGTGACGATTGGCCGTGAGCAGCGGCAAAACATTGTCGCTAAGGGTGGCTTAGGTATAATTAATTCATGCGAGAGGATTAACTGACTGAGATTGCTATGAAAGATTGGTACCTACTATATTGCAAGCGCAGTGAACAAGAGCGAGCGGTGATCAATCTTGATCGTCAAGGGGTTGAGTGTTACTACCCGCAGGTGACGGTGGAGAAAATAGTTCGTGGCAAGCGGGTGACAGCATTTGAGCCTCTGTTTCCGAGTTATATGTTTGTCTACTTTGATCCGGAAAGCATCAGTTATACCACGGTACGGTCGACTCGTGGTGTGGCTGATTTCATCCGCCAAGGAGCCCGGCCGCAGACTGTCAATCCGGATCTCATCTATAGCTTGATGATCAATGAAGACTCCGAGGAGCAGCAGTCAAAGTTGTCAGATCTGCCGAAACCTGGTGAAACACTGAAGCTGACTCAGGGACAGTTCAAGGGGATCGAGGCCATCTACCAAGAGCCGGATGGCGAGAAACGGTCGTTTATGTTGATCAATTTGTTGGGTAAGCCCGTCAAAGTCAGCGTCCAGAATGAAGACCTGGTGAAAAAGTGACCCCTTCTTATTGCAGTGTTGGATTCGCTTGCAATGAGTTTGTTATAGTGGTTTGAATTATTTTAAATGGAACAAAATATGTCTACATCTTCCCCTGTACGCAAGGCTGTGATCCCGGTTGCTGGCTTGGGTACGCGCATGCTTCCAGCGACCAAGGCGATCCCCAAAGAGATGCTGCCTATCGTCGACAAGCCGTTGATTCAATATGTGGTTAACGAATGTGTTGCGGCTGGTATCAAAGAGATTGTGTTGGTGACCCACTCATCGAAGAACTCGATTGAGAACCACTTCGATACCTCATTCGAGCTGGAAGCGACGCTGGAAAAACGTGTTAAGCGCCAGCTGCTTGATGAAGTGCAAAACATTTGCCCGAGAGATGTCACCATCATGCATGTGCGCCAGGGGCAGGCAAAAGGGTTGGGCCATGCGGTATTGTGTGCCCACCCTCTGGTAGGCGATGAGCCTTTTGCCGTGGTACTGCCGGACGTGATTTTGGACGATGCTGCCAGTGATCTGCGCCGTGAGAACATGGCGGCGATGGTGAAGGCGTTTAACGATACCCAGATCAGCCAGGTAATGGTCGAGCCAGTGCCGATGTCCGAAGTGTCGAGCTACGGGGTGGCTGATATTAGCGGCGCTGAGCTAAAGCCGGGTCAAACTGCGGCAATGACCAAGGTGGTGGAAAAGCCAGCCCGAGAAGAAGCGCCATCTAACTTGGCCATTGTGGGACGCTATGTCCTGCCGGCGGAGATCTGGGCACTACTGGCACGTACGCCGGTCGGTGCGGGCGATGAAATTCAGCTGACCGATGCCATTGATATGCTGATGGTAGATCAGCAGGTGAATGCGTTCCATATGTCAGGCAAGAGCCACGATTGCGGTAGCAAGCTGGGCTATATGCAGGCATTTGTCGAATACGGTATGCGCCACGAGTCACTGGGTGAAGAGTTTACGGCTTACCTCAAAGAGATGGTGAAGAATTAAGAGCGGTACTATGGTTCTGAGGCCCTAAGGTTAAATGGGGTACTTAATACTGAAGATCGCGTTATAGTGCAGCTTCTAGGCTCAGAAGCAAAAGCGAGAGTAAAAATACTCTCGCTTTTTTATTGATTATTAAAAATTATTACAGAACCACAGAACCGTTTTAATCACTTCTCCGCGTGATACTGCTCGCATGCATGCAGGGTATTCTCGATCAAGGTGGCGACGGTCATTGGTCCAACTCCGCCTGGCACCGGGGTGATATGGCGGGCGCGCTCGCGGGCGATATCGTATTCCACATCCCCAACAAGCTTGCCGCTGTCCAAGCGGTTGATGCCTACATCGATAACCGTTGCCCCTGGTTTGACCCATTCGCCGGGGATGAAGTTCGGCTTGCCTACGGCAACCACAAGAATGTCGGCCTGGCGCACATGGCTTTCCAAATCTTGGGTGAATCGGTGGCAGGTAGTGGTGGTGGCGCCTGCCAATAAGAGTTCCAGGGTCATTGGGCGGCCGACAATATTGGAGGCGCCAACAATCACGGCATGCTTGCCGCGAAGCGCGATGTTGTAGCGCTCAAGCAAAGTAAAGATGCCTTTGGGAGTACAGGAGCGCAGCTTGGGAATGCGTTGGCAGAGGCGGCCAACATTGTATGGGTGGAAGCCATCGACGTCTTTTTCTGGGTCAATGTGCTCAAGCACCTTGGTGCTGTCGATCCCTGCGGGAAGGGGGAGCTGGACCAAGATACCATCTATATCGTTATCGCTATTGAGCTCGTCGATAAGGGCGAGTAATTCTGTTTCGGTGGTTGTGGCCGGTAAGTCAAAGGACTTAGATACGAAGCCGACTTCATCACAGGCCTTGCGCTTGCTGCCGACATAGATTTGCGAGGCAGGGTCTTGGCCGACCAAGACAACGGCTAATCCCGGCGCACGAAGGCCGGCATCGACACGAGCCTTGACTCGGGCAGCAACTTCTTGACGAACTGTTTGCGAAATGAGTTTCCCATCAATGATTTGAGCGGCCATGTTTATCCCTTGGACTGAAAGTAACTGAACAGGTAATGAAGTAGCTTGGTGGTTTGAATGTACCCACGGGTGAGTATTATCAGGCTACTGAATTGTTGTATTGTCGCAGAGAATGTTAAGAAGATCCACATCGCAAACGTTTGCGCGCTGGTTTTGTTTACGTTTTGGTAATAGTTGCTGTTTTAGTGTGGTTATTGTTAGCGCGTTTAGCCTCTAGCCTGTTATTGCCCAATTTGGTCTATGTTTAAACACTTAAACGCAAATGCAAGTAAAATAGGGGAAAAGGCGTTGACGTGAATGAGTGGGGACGTATAATTCGTCCGGTAACTTCAGCGTTACGCCTAATGATGCGCCCTTAGCTCAGTTGGATAGAGCACGTGCCTTCTAAGCATGTGGTCGCAGGTTCGAATCCTGCAGGGCGCGCCATTTCCCTTCTCTATGTATCTTATAGCTAACGAATCAACCGTCCCGTATCCATCCCGGTTTTTCCTGTGCCGCCTTGATGTTGTTTACTGCATCCAGCAATTTCACCCATCAGAAACTGTCTCAATGCTTGTTGCTCACGTTCGTTGGCAGGTTGCCATGAGGCGATCACGGTTGCCTTGTTCCTTTTCATCGTCTTGTCCTTTATCTTGTGCAGCCTGATTGTCACTGCATGCTCTTGGGGAATATAAAACAAATATCATATAGGTGTGAGTGGTTGAAATTTGTGCAATCCGTCGTCTATTTAGAATCTTTTAGCTTGTTTTTGATCCCAACCTGCTTACCACGGCAGAATCGTTCCATCCCAATGGAAGAAATTGCCGCTGTCGGTAGGGGTGAGGGCTGATAAAACATGGCAGATCCGCTGGGCAGAGAGCGCTGGCGAGTAGAGTTTTTCTCGGCTAATGCTGTGCTGGAAGGGGGCGGAGAGCGGTGTGTCCGTGGTCCCGGGATGTATCGCTGCCACGCAGGCGAAGGGGTAGCGCCTTTGCCACTCGATGCTGAGGGTTTTGACAAACATATTGAGCGCGGCCTTGCTCATTCTGTAGCTGTACCACCCGCCGGCACGGTTATCGCCGATCGAGCCGACCATGGCGGACAGGCACACCAGGCGAAATGGATCCTCGCGGGTGTAAAGTGGGTCGAGAAACTGCGCAATAGCAATGCTGGTGTAGGTATTGGCTTGGATGTTCGCGGCAAGGAACGACGGGGTCAGTTGGGATAGGCGCTTCTCCGGCATTTTGTCAGCGCCTGCAGCATGCAGCAACCCTGATGCATTGAGTGTCCAGTCCGGGAGGCCGCAGCGGGCGAAGAGGGCTGATAGTTGCGGGATGGCTTGCGATCCTGGCTGGCAAATATCTCCCACGACGGTCGCCATTTGGCCGCTATGACGGCCTTGCAGCTGCTGCAGGGCCGTGGACGGACTGCGGGAGAGGGCAGTGACTTGGTGGCCTTGCGCCACAAGATGCTGGCACAGGGCTAACCCCAGCCCGCCGTTAGCCCCGACAACCCAAACTTTCTTTTTTTCCACTGTCATCCAGATTTCCCCGTGACATCACCTAAAAGAGTACGTACCGATATGCACGAGGGATCATGGTTATTTTCCTGCTAGCGATGGGGGAGGGGATTGCGGTAAAAATTCGGCATTTAGGCGGTAAAAGAGGCAGTTAAAAACGCCTACGGTCAAAAAAACGTAAAAGGAACCGATTTTTTTGGGCTTTTCCCTTGTAAATGGAATTTTTGCCCCTATCTTGTGTGAAAGGTTTGATTGCGGTGCGGCCGCTCTGTCTCGACGACGGGGCTGAGGATCGCTATAATACCGCGTTTTTAGTCCCTGGCCGGGTGAGTTCAAGCCCGCGAAAGCAGGAACTATCAGAATTAAGGCGTTATGGTTTTGGTGTGGTTGCCAGCCATAACACGAAAAGGATGCCACCGTCAGTACGACTGATCGGCAACACCACTCAGGTAGCACTGAGTAAGTTTTGAGGTTAAATAAAATGCAAGTTACCGTTGAAACCACTGAAGGTCTAGAACGCCATCTAACTATCACAGTTCCAGCTGCAAACATCGAAGACGCTGTAACCGCTGAGCTGAAGAAAATTGCTAAGAATCGTCGTTTCGATGGTTTCCGTCCAGGTAAAGCACCGATCAAAATGGTTGCTCGTATGTTCGGCGCGTCTGTTCGTCAGGACATCCTAGGTGAAGTGATGCAGCGTCACTACATCGAAGCGATCGTTAAAGAGAAAATTAACCCAGCTGGCGCACCAACGTTCACTCCAGTTGAAATCGCTGAAGGTAAAGATCTAGTATTCAAAGCGTCTTTCGAAATCTTCCCAGAGATCGAGCTAGCAGGCCTTGAAAACATCACTGTTGAGAAGCCAGCAGTAGAAGTGAAAGACGAAGACGTTGACACTATGCTAGAAACGCTTCGCAAGCAGCAGGCGACTTGGAGCGAAGTTGAAGAAGCTGCCGTTGCTGACAGCCGCGTAACTATCGACTTCACGGGTTCTATCGACGGTGAAGAGTTCGAAGGCGGTAAAGCTGAAGGCTTCGCGCTTGCAATGGGCCAGGGCCGCATGATCCCAGGTTTCGAAGACGGTATCGTGGGTAAGAAAGCAGGCGAAGAGTTCTCTCTAGAAGTGACTTTCCCAGAAGATTACCACGCTGAAAACCTAAAAGGTAAAGCAGCAACTTTCGCTATCAAACTACACAAAGTTGAAGCTCAGGAACTGCCAGAGCTTACTGAAGAGTTCGTAGCTAAGTTCGGTGTTGAAGACGGTTCTGTAGAAGGCCTGAAAGCTGAAGTTCGTAAGAACATGGAGCGCGAGCTGAAGCAAGCTGTTAAGAACCGCATCAAAGATCAGGTTCTAAACGGCCTAGTTGAGCAGAACGACATCACTGTTCCTGCTGCACTTATCGACCAGGAAATCAACGTTCTACGCCAGCAGGCAACTCAGCGCTTCGGCGGTGATGCGGCTAACGCTCCTGAGCTTCCACGTGAGCTATTCGAAGAGCAAGCTAAGCGTCGCGTAGTTGTTGGCCTACTTCTAGGTGAAGTGATCAAGTCTGAAGAGCTAAAAGCTGATGAAGAGCGCGTTAAAGCGATCATCGCTGAAATGGCTTCTGCGTACGAAGATCCAACAGAAGTTGTTGCTTACTACGAGAAGAACGAGCAGATGATGAACAACATGCGCAACGTTGCTCTAGAAGAGCAAGCGATCGATGCGCTACTGGCTAAAGCTCAGGTTTCTGAGAAAGAAGTTAGCTTCAACGAGCTAATGAACCAGCCTGCTGCATAATTTGCTGAAATTACTGTAGGGATTTGACTTTACTTCAAATCTTCTGCTAACAATGGTCCGTGTGAGAGTAATTTCATTCGGGCCATTTATTTTAGGGAAATAACGTTATGAGCTACCAAGAAAAAAACGCCATGTCGCCGATTTTGGATGCGCTGGTTCCTATGGTGGTCGAGCAGACTTCTCGTGGTGAACGTTCCTACGACATCTATTCCCGACTATTGAAAGAGCGTGTGATCTTCCTGACTGGTCAGGTTGAGGATCATATGGCCAACCTAGTCGTTGCGCAGCTTCTGTTCCTTGAATCTGAAAACCCAGACAAGGATATTTTCCTGTACATCAACTCACCGGGCGGATCGGTGACCGCAGGTATGTCAATTTACGACACCATGCAGTTCATCAAGCCGAACGTCAGTACTGTGTGTATGGGTCAGGCGTGCTCTATGGGTGCTTTCCTGCTGGCAGGCGGTGCCAAAGGTAAGCGCTACTGCTTACCGAACTCGCGCGTGATGATTCACCAGCCGCTGGGTGGCTTCCAGGGCCAGGCTTCTGATATCCAGATCCATGCTCAGGAAATCCTAACGATCAAACAGCGCTTGAACGGTTTGCTTGCAGAGCACACCGGCCAGCCACTGGAAGTGGTTGAGCGCGATACGGATCGTGATAACTTTATGTCGGCAGAACAGGCTGTAGAATACGGCTTGGTCGACGCAGTTTTGAGTCACCGCGATTAGGGCCTGTTAACCTTTCGAGTATTTACCGCGAAAGATAAATAGACCCTAGGTTTTTTTGGCTTCCGTGCAGCGACTTAGCGGCTTGCACGGAGCAAAAAGACTTGAGTTGTTATACACTCAAAACAAAGGCAATGATGGGGTAAGACCCGAAAAGAGGTTAGCGAATGACAGATAAGCGAAAAGAGAGTGGTAGTGGAAAACTGCTGTACTGCTCTTTCTGCGGCAAAAGTCAGCATGAAGTTCGCAAGCTGATTGCAGGCCCTTCTGTGTATATTTGCGATGAATGTGTTGACCTGTGCAACGACATCATTCGTGAAGAAATCAAAGAAGTAATGCCTAAGCGTGATGGCAATGAACTTCCGACACCACAGGAAATTCGTGCAAACCTGGATGAATACGTTATTGGTCAGTCTCATGCGAAGAAAGTACTCGCGGTAGCGGTTTACAACCACTACAAGCGTCTTCGCAACGGCGATACCAATAGTGACGGTGTTGAGTTGGGCAAGAGTAACATCCTGTTGATCGGCCCGACAGGTAGCGGTAAAACGCTACTGGCAGAAACATTAGCACGTATGCTGGATGTACCGTTCACCATGGCGGATGCCACCACACTGACCGAAGCCGGTTACGTGGGGGAGGATGTTGAGAACATCATCCAGAAGCTGCTGCAGAAATGTGATTACGATGTAGCCAAGGCCGAGCGCGGCATTGTGTACATCGATGAGATCGACAAGATCTCCCGTAAGTCAGACAACCCATCAATTACCCGAGATGTCTCGGGTGAAGGTGTTCAGCAAGCATTGTTGAAGCTGATTGAAGGTACGGTAGCGTCGGTACCACCACAAGGTGGTCGTAAGCACCCTCAGCAGGAATTCCTGCAAGTGGATACGTCAAAAATCCTGTTCATCTGTGGCGGTGCGTTTGCCGGTTTGGACAAGGTGGTTGATCAGCGTGTTGCTACCGGTACGGGGATCGGCTTTGGTGCGGATGTCCGCTCTAAAGATCAGTCGCGTACGTTGAGTGACTTGTTCGAGCAGGTTGAGCCTGAAGATCTGGTGAAATACGGCCTGATCCCAGAATTCATTGGTCGTCTTCCGGTGACCGCGATTCTCAACGAGCTGGACGAAGATGCACTGGTTCAGATCTTGCGTGAGCCGAAGAATGCGCTGACAAAACAGTACGCGGCACTTCTTGAGCTGGAAAACGTCGAGCTTGAATTCCGTGACGACGCCTTGGTTGCGATTGCCCGCAAGGCAATGGAACGCAAGACCGGCGCGCGTGGTTTGCGCTCTATCGTTGAAGCGGTTCTGCTTGATACCATGTACGAGCTACCTTCAGCAGAAGGCGTGAGCAAGGTTGTGATTGATGAATCAGTGATTAAAGGCGAATCTGAGCCTCTGCTGATTTATGAGAACACCGAAAGCCAAGCTGCAGGCGCTGAGTAAAATCTGCCCAGTACGGTCAAAAAAAGGAGGCTATCGCCTCCTTTTTTATTTTCTGATACATATCCCGTTGAATCTTGTGCCCATGCCCCCATATACTCAGTAATAAGAGTGAACGGAAGAGAGAAAAATATGAACCTGGAGCGTTCGGAACGCCTTGAGATCCCCGTTCTGCCACTGCGAGATGTGGTGGTCTACCCGCATATGGTCATTCCATTGTTTGTAGGCCGGGATAAATCTATTCGCTGCCTTGAAGCGGCGATGGATGATAACAAACAAATTTTGTTGGTGGCCCAGAAAGAAGCGGCGACCGACGAGCCTTCAATTTCCGATCTGTACGATGTCGGTACGGTGGCGACAATTCTTCAGCTGCTCAAGCTACCAGACGGTACGGTTAAGGTCCTGGTGGAAGGCCAGCAGCGTGCTAAGGTCGAAAACCTGCGCGACGATGAGTTCTTCACGGCCGAAGCTGAGTTCCTGGTCACTGAGGAGATGGACGAGCGTGAGCAGGAAGTCCTGGTTCGCACGGCGATCAATCAGTTCGAAGGTTTTATCAAGCTCAACAAGAAGATCCCGCCGGAAGTCTTGACGTCTCTCAACGGTATTGATGAGGCCGCGCGCCTGGCTGATACCATTGCTGCCCATATGCCGCTGAAGCTGGCGGATAAGCAGAAAGTGCTGGAAATCATCGATGTTGTCGAACGCCTTGAGTTCTTGATGGCAATGATGGAGTCTGAAATTGACTTGCTGCAGGTGGAAAAACGCATCCGTGGCCGCGTCAAGAAGCAGATGGAAAAGAGCCAGCGCGAGTACTACCTCAACGAGCAGATGAAGGCGATCCAGAAAGAGCTGGGTGAGCTGGATGATGCGCCGGATGAGTTCGAGTCTTTGAAGATGAAGATCGAAGAGTCGAAGATGCCGAAAGAGGCGCGTGACAAGACAGAGCAAGAACTGCAGAAGCTCAAGATGATGTCACCGATGTCCGCTGAGGCAACGGTGGTGCGCGGCTATATCGATTGGATGCTGAGTGTGCCATGGCACAAGCGCTCTAAGGTCAAGAAGAACCTGGCCAAGGCCGAAGAAGTGCTCAATGCCGACCACTATGGCCTTGAGCGTGTCAAGGAGCGCATCCTTGAGTACTTGGCGGTACAGAGCCGAATCAATAAACTTAAAGGCCCTATCCTGTGTCTGGTGGGTCCTCCTGGTGTAGGTAAGACCTCCCTGGGCCAGTCAATTGCAGCTGCTACTGGCCGTAAATACGTTCGCATGGCGTTGGGTGGGGTGCGTGACGAAGCGGAAATCCGTGGTCACCGCCGTACCTATATCGGCTCGATGCCGGGCAAACTGATCCAGAAAATGTCCAAGGTTGAAGTGAAGAACCCGCTGTTCCTGCTCGATGAAATCGACAAGATGTCATCGGATATGCGTGGCGACCCGGCTTCGGCACTATTGGAAGTGCTGGATCCGGAGCAGAACAATGCCTTCAACGATCACTACCTCGAGGTGGACTACGATCTGTCTGATGTGATGTTTGTCGCGACGTCGAACTCAATGAACATCCCAGGGCCGCTACTTGACCGTATGGAAGTGATCCGTCTGTCTGGTTACACCGAAGACGAGAAGCTCAACATTGCCAAGCGTCACCTGCTAGAGAAGCAAATCAAGCGCAATGGCCTCAAGCCTAACGAGATCGATGTTGATGACTCGGCGCTGATCGGGATTATCCGCTACTACACCCGCGAGGCGGGCGTACGTAGCCTAGAGCGTGAAGTCTCCAAGCTGTGCCGCAAGGCAGTGAAAGAAATCCTGCTCAACCCAGAGACCAAGAAAGTGGTTATCACTCAGGACAACCTGAAACAGTACCTGGGGGTTCAGCGCTTTGACTACGGTAAGGCGGAAGAGAACAATCGTATCGGTCAGGTTACCGGCCTTGCATGGACCGAAGTTGGTGGTGATCTGCTGACCATCGAGACCGAGTCGATGCCGGGTAAAGGCAAGCTGACATATACCGGTTCGCTCGGGGATGTGATGCAGGAATCGATTCAGGCGGCGATGACGGTTGTCCGTACCCGTGCCGAGCGTTTGGGGGTTGCTCCTGACTTCTACGAGAAGCGTGATATCCATGTTCACGTTCCTGAAGGTGCCACGCCGAAGGACGGCCCAAGTGCGGGTATCGCCATGTGTACCGCACTGGTTTCTAGCCTGACCGGAAACCCGGTACGCGGTGATGTCGCCATGACGGGTGAAATCACGCTGCGTGGCGAAGTGCTGCCTATCGGTGGCCTGAAAGAAAAATTACTTGCAGCTCACCGCGGCGGTATCAAAACGGTGCTTATTCCGAAGGAAAATGAGCGCGATCTGGAGGAGATCCCAGATAACGTGATTGCCGATTTGGAAGTAAGACCGGTACGTTGGATTGATGAAGTGCTGACCGTTGCACTGCAGAATAATCCAACCGGTATCGAGCTGGTGAACGCCCAAAATAGTGACGTGCAGCAAAGTTAAGATATGAAAAGACGCTTTCGGGGATAAAAACCTTGTCAGCGTTTTTTTGTGTGGCTATAAGTGAGTCCTAATTTGCCGTTAGCTCAATAAAATCAACGTCTACACGTGAACTTGGGTTCGGTGTTGATATACTGAAATTAATTCTTTTTGTCCGTGTTGTAATTTTTGCCATGAAGGCTCCAAGCGGATAAGGTTCATAGAGGGGATAGATCGTGAACAAAACTCAACTAGTTGATAAAATCGCTGAAAATGCAGATATCTCTAAAGCGTCTGCGGGTCGTGCACTGGATGCATTCATTGACGCCGTGTCTGAGAGCCTAAAAGAAGGTGATCAGGTAGCGCTTGTTGGCTTCGGTACTTTCTCTGTACGCGAGCGTGCAGCGCGTACCGGTCGTAACCCACAGACTGGTGAAGAGATTCAGATTGCAGCGGCTAAAGTACCTGGCTTTAAAGCAGGTAAAGCGCTTAAAGATTCTGTAAACTAAGCGAAGGGCACTGCCCGCCAGTTTGTTTGAACAAACGAGCATTCAGGTTGTCTTAATGGGCAATCTGGCATGATAAAGGGCGCATCCTGTTGGTGCGCTTTTTTTACTTTGGAAAAGTGTGAATTTTTCAGGTCTTCGCCTGTTAGCATTCTTCACTAATATCAATACCGGTAAGCTGTGATTTCGAAGGGTCTATATTAGGCTTATCACAGGTTGGTATTACCATGCCAAATCGAATAGGTAGGAGATACGGCAAATTATGATGGAGCGTATGCGCGAAGGCGCAAGCAGCATTTGGGTCAAGATTATCCTTGGCTTGATCATTCTTTCTTTTGTTTTTGCAGGGGTAGGTAGCTACCTGGCTGGTGGCGGTAACCAAGTTGCGGCGAAAGTGGACGACCGTGAAATTAGCCAGCGTGAATTCGAAATGGCTTACCAGAACGAACGTAACCGCATGCAGGCGCAACTGGGCGATTACTTCTCGACCCTGATGGGTGACCCTGCGTATGTGCAGCAGTTCCGCCGTAGCGTGCTAGACCGTATGGTCAATGATTTGCTTATTGAGCAGCGCGCCAACGAGCTTGGTCTGCGCATCAGTGATCAGCAGGTGCGTCAGGCGATTGTGTCGATGCCAGAATTCCAGCGTAACGGGGCATTTGATAACGAGCAGTACAACGCACTGCTTCGCCGTTCAGGTCTCACTCCAGACATGTTTGCCGAGTCTATGCGTACCGATATGCTGCGCCAGCAGCTGTTGTTGGCTATCCAGGGCAGTGACTTTGCGCTAGGCAACGAAGTCACGGCATTGATCAAGCTGGAGCGTCAGGAGCGTGAAATCCGCACCCTGACCCTGGATGTGGCTGAATTTACCCAAAAGGCCGAGGTCACAGACGAAGAAGCGCTGGCTTACTACGAGCAGAACCCACAGCAATTCACCCGTCCAGACCAAGTGAAAGCGGCTTACATCGAGCTGTCGGGGGCTAACCTGAAGCAGACCCTGAATGTGTCTGAAGCCGATGCGAAAGCTTACTACGACGAGAACCAGAGCAAATACGGTACTGCCGAGAAGCGTCAGGCAAGCCATATTTTGGTTCAAGGCAAAGGCAGCGAGGCCAAAACCAAAGCCGAAAACCTGCTTGACGAGCTGAACAACGGCGCTGATTTTGCTGAGCTGGCCAAAACGTCTTCTGACGATACCTTCAGCGGCAAAGAGGGCGGTCAGCTTGACTGGTTTGAACGCGGCGTGATGGATCCTGCTTTTGAAGATGCGGCTTTTGCCCTGGGCAAAGGCGAGATCTCGGGAGTGGTTGAATCCGACTTTGGTTACCACATCATCAAGTTGGATGATATCAAAGAGCCACAGGTCAAGGCGTTCGCTGACGTTCGTGATGAAATCCTTGCCGAGCTTCGTGAGCAACGTGCAGCAGAAGCTTTCTACGATCTTCAGACTCAGCTCGCTGAAAAAGCGTTCGAAATGCCTGATTCGTTAGAGGATGCGGCGGAAGCCGTAGAGGCAACGGTTCAAACGACGGATTTCATCTCTCAGTCGGATGCGCCGGGCGTACTGGCAAATCCTGCTGTCCTGCAGGCGCTGTTTAGCCCAGAGGTTCGCGAAGACGGCCTGAACTCAGATGTTGTCGAAATCGGCCCTGAGCATGTTGTTGTCGTACGTGTTGATGACTCTCGCGATGAAGTCGTGCTGCCATTTGAGGAAGTGTCTGCCAAAGTGAAGCAGCAGCTGTCTGTCGTGAAGGGCGAAGAAGCGGCTAACGCCAAGGCTGATGAGCTGGTTGCTGCCCTACGTGACGGCAACACGGCTGTGCTGGCCGACGAAGGCCTGAGCTTCTCCGAGCCAGAGTTGATTAACCGCATGGGCGCGGATCGTCTGGTGGCTCAAGTAGCGTTTGGCCTTGCTAAGCCTGAGTCTGGTGCGTCGGTATATGGTGTTACCCGTGATATGGCTGGTAATATGCTGATCATCGCATTGGACAAAGTGGTTGAGGCCGATGTTGATGCTGATGCCATTGACCAGCAGATGGTGCAGCAGCTTGAGCAGATGCATGCCCAGCAGGATGTGATGGCGACATTGGATGTACTGCGCAATGCAGCCAAGGTCTCTTACCCTGTGTTGGATACAACTACGAACTAAATGTAACTAATACGTTGCTAGACGGGCCGCCATTGTGCGGCCCGTCGTTTTTTTAAGCCGTAAAAGGGCTTTCTTGTATACAGCAACAAATTGCTTCATCACTCTATTCATTCTTGTTAAGAAAGGAGAAATGTAATGAAGCGAGTCCTTGTCTCTCTGCCCCTAGTCGTGGGGTTGGCTTTTGGGATGGCAGCCCCGGCCTCTGCCACGGGTGATAGCCATGAAGGCATCGAAATTACCGTCAATATCAATGATGCCAATGCCGAAGAGCTGGATAAGTTATTGGTGGGTATCGGGCCGGATAAAGCCGCCAGCATTATTGAATACCGCCAGCTGAATGGGCCTTTTGAGTCGGCGGAAGACTTGATCAAGGTGAAGGGGATAGGTACATCCACCGTTGAGAAAAATCGCGAGCGGATCAAGCTTCAATAACGGTACCTGAACAGTTGTAAGTTACAAAAAGGAGAGAGGTTAGTTGTTCTCCTTTATTTGTCGGTTTTCAGCGTGTGCTGAAGGTAAAGCGAGGTTGCAACTAATTATCAATTGCAATCCACTTTTTCAGATGTTCTACCGCAACAAAGAGCAGGCCACCCAACACACCGGCTAGGTGAGCTTCTACGGCGACTCTGGCTCCGATGAGCTCTGCCGAACTGGCTGAGCCGCCGGAAATCTGCTCCGCTATCACTTTGGCACTGACGCCCACCAGCAATACCCAACCGAGTTTGTCCTTCGCTTTGATGTCCTGTACTGCTCCCCAGGCGAACAGTCCGTGAAGGACGCCTGAGAGCCCCGCATACCATGCCATAGGACTCAGCCACAGGGTGACGCCAATGAAACCGGCGACGGCGAGGATCAGCAAAGCAAGCCGTTCGACACTGAGGTAGCGGCGAAAAATAAAGGTAATGATTGCCAAGCCGAGACTGTTCATTATCATGTGTGGCCAATTGGTATGGGTCAGGTTGCCGCTGATAAGCCGCCAAACCTCTCCTTGCTCGATGGCTGCACGCTGCCAGGCCAGCAGCGGTTGGGCGGCGGGGAGCTGGGCGAGAGCCATGATACCGATGAGAATGAATACAAAGATGCGAATAGACAAGGCTACCTCGATGAGTCGATATTGTGAACGGTGCGGAAAAGCCACCAAGGCATGTATCTGCCAGTGGATCCAACAGCTTGATGCTAAAACTGAATTGTGGATTTTACAACATCCGTCAGAAGTAAAGCGGGCAATTGGTACCGCAAGGATCCTGACTCTCTCGTTACCCAATGCCAGACTCTGGGTCGGGGAAGACTTTTCAGAACATTGTGAAATCAATCAGTTGCTTGCCGAGCCGGATCGCCAGGCCTGGGTGGTCTACCCGGGCGAGGGGGCTCTGCCGATATCAAGCCTGGTTGATATCGGTAATGAACAAGCTGTCGATACGAAACGTACTCTGATCCTGCTCGATGGCACCTGGAAGAAAGCCTACAAGATGTGGCAGTTGTCAGCAAACTTGCAGCAGTTGCCGACTGTTGCCCTCGACAATGTCGAGCAGGGCAACTACCGGATCCGTAAGTCGCCAAAATCAGCGGGGGTCTCGACGGTGGAGGCCGGCTACCTTGCCCTCACCGCCCTCGAGGGCGAGGGGGATAACTTCGCTCCGCTGATCGAGGCATTCAACCAGATGATCGAGTTCCAGATCCAGCAAATGCCCGAAGGGGTGTTTGAGAGGAATTATGGCGAGTAGCTTGGCCATAGGCAAAAGCGGCTAATAGGCTAGGGGGAAGAGCGTATAGCCAAGAGCTTGATTAGGTTAAGCCTTTACACAATTTTTCTCGCCTCTTGCCTCTTGCCTCTTGCCTCTTGCCTCTCGCCTCTCGCCTCTCGCCTGAGTCTTAGTCCCCCCCCTGAAACCCGATGCCACTGGCCGTGGTCGGGTGGAACAGGGTGCTGTAGAGCCGCTGGGCAAAGCCGTCGGTCATGCCGGAAATATAATCGGCGATGATGCGATGGGCATTCTCTCCTTGGTCACTGCTGTGGCGCCAGCGCTCGCGGGTATTTTCCGGCAGCAAGCGTTCGGGGTCCGACGCAAAGGCTTCGAACAGTTCCATCACCAGCTGCTGGCCCTTGTACTCCAGCAATTGGATGTCCGGTTTGTGCACCACATACAGACTGACGAACTGTTTGAGCACCTCCAGTACCTGCTCCATCGGCTCAGACAAATAGGCATTCCACTGCAATAACGGCTCCTCGAAGCTGTCGATGCCATTTTGGATGGTCGGGGCAATATGGATGGAGGTTAGCAGGGCATTGACCATGGCCCCGATTGCGTCTTTGCGCTGATGGTGGGTGCCAAATAGCTGGCCGCTGAGTTGACCGATACGTTCTTCCAGCCAAGGTTCGCCACAATCTGCCAGCTTGCTGGCCACGGCTTCCTGCCACTGCTCGCGGGTAACAATCCCCATCACAATCGCATCTTCCAGATCATGGACACCGTAGGCAATATCATCGGCCAGCTCCATGATGGAGCAATCCAGGGACTTGAACCGGGTTTTTAGGTGCTCGCTTGGCTTGGTGCGGGCATGGCGCATTTGGCCAAACAGCTGGCGGTCATGCTCGGACAGCGGGGCCAATACCCAGTCGAAGGTCGGGTGGTCGTCATTGTAAATGCCTTTGGCCGGGTACCAGTCCTTGGCCTTGAGGTGGCGGAAGTGGTGGACATCGGCTGGCAGCTCTGTGGCGCGGGTATGGCTGATAAATGCCGGGTATTTGAGCAGACCGAGCAAGGTACGGCGCGACAGGTTCATGCCGAACTGTTCGGTATAGGGCTCGAGTAAGGTGACGATCCTGAAAGTCTGGGCATTGCCCTCGAACCCGCCGTGCTCGCGCATCATGTAGTTCAGCGCAACTTCGCCGCCGTGGCCGAAAGGGGGATGGCCGATATCGTGGGCCAGGCACAGGCTTTCCATCAGGCTGTTCGAAGGCAGGAGTTCACGGAACTCGGGCTGCTTGATTTTTAGCTGGGCCACAATCCCGGTACCAATCTGCGAAGCTTCCAGCGAGTGGGTTAGGCGGGTACGGTAAAAGTCATGGTGCCCGGCACCGTGGACTTGGGTTTTGGCCTGCAGCCGACGAAATGCCGCAGAGTGGAGGATCCTGGCTCGGTCGCGTTGGTAGGCCGAGCGATGATCGTTGCGCCGCATCTTCTGCTCATTGCTTTTGCGGGCTTCCCACTGCTGGTTGAACTGTGGGGGGAGGGCGATATCGGCCATTAGCTGATCTCATCTAGGGTTAGGTTGAAACTGTCGACGAAGGTCGCGAGGAAGTACTGCATTTCCGGAGTAGAGCGCTGGTGCAGGGTCTGCTCAAGGTTGTTTTTGGCCGAGGTGAACTCGTGGTTACCGGCATTGAGCTCTTCCAGGCACTTGAGGTAGGCACACAGGCTGTCGGCCTGTTTGACGATGGCATAGTCTTCTTTGTCTATCTTGTGACTGTCGAGAAGCGGAGCGTAATCAGCATGGAACTCCTCGGGAAGCATCGACAACAGTTTTTGTTCGGCAGCGAGTTCGATTTTCTTGTACTCCTCGGCGATTGCCGGGTTGTAGTATTTGATAGGGGTCGGCATATCCCCCGTTAGCACTTCACTGCAGTCGTGAAACATCGCAAGCAGCGCAATGCGTTCGGGGTTGGTGTTGCCGCCGAACTTACGGTTTTTGATTAAGGCGAGGGCATGGGCAACGAAAGCGACCTGGAGACTATGCTCCGAGATATTTTCGGTCTCGACACTGCGCATCAAGGGCCAGCGCTGGATCAGTTTCATTCGGGCAAGGTGAGCAAAAAAATGGCTTTGTTTCATAGCGGTACTTCTTGACGGACAGAACAGGTAACAAAATCAATCACCTTTTAAAGGTAACAGAATTTACCGCTAAGCAAACGAGAAAATGTTGGGAAGCAGGCTAGAGGCTAGGGGCAAGAGCGGCCAGAGGAAAAGTGGCAAGAGCGGCTAATGGCTCTGGGCTATAGGTAAAAGAACGCCAAAATCTGTTATTTGTTAAGTAAAAGGGCAGGATGTTGGTTTTAGCATCCTGCCCTTATCATTTATTGAATAGCCAAGTTACTGGCGGTAGTTATGGAGGAATCGCTCCAAGCGGCCTATCGCCATTTCCAAGTCATCAACCCGCGGCAGGGTGACGATACGGAAGTGGTCCGGTTGCTTCCAGTTAAACCCGGTGCCGTGTACCACCAAGACTTTTTCCTGCTGGAGGAAGTCCAGTGCGAAGCGCTGGTCATCAATGATGTTGAATTTTTTCTGATCCAGTTTCGGGAACAGGTAAAGCGCGCCTTTCGGTTTGACGCAGGATACGCCCGGGATAGAGGTCAATAAGTCATAGGCCCGGTCGCGTTGCTCCAGCAAACGGCCACCCGGCAGGATCAGCTCATTGATACTCTGGTAGCCACCCAGCGCCGTCTGGATAGCATGTTGCATCGGCACGTTGGCGCACAGGCGCATCGACGAGAGCATCTCCAATCCTTCGATATAACTCTTCGCCAGGTGCTTAGGGCCAGAAAGCACCATCCAGCCGGCACGGAAGCCACAAACCCGGTAGGACTTTGACAGGCCGTTGAAGGTAACGCAGAAGACGTCTTCGGCCAGTGGGGCAATCGAGGTATGTTGCGCACCTTCGTAGAGGATCTTGTCGTAGATCTCGTCGGCGAAAATAATTAGCTTGTGCTGGCGGGCGATTTCCACCACTTCCAGCAGGAAGTCACGGCTGTAAACCGCACCGGTTGGGTTGTTCGGGTTGATCAGCACAATCCCGCGGGTGTTCGGCGTAATTTTGCTGCGGATATCGTCTAAATCCGGATACCAGTCGGCTTGCTCGTCACAGGTATAGTGCACTGCCTTACCGCCGGACAGGGATACGGCTGCTGTCCACAGCGGGTAGTCAGGGGCTGGCACCAACATTTCGTCGTTGTTATTGAGCAGTGCCTGCATCGCCATTACGATCAGCTCGGAGACACCGTTGCCGATGTAGACATCTTCCACGTCCAGGTCGAGCATGCCGCGTTTCTGGTAATGCTGGACGACCGCTTTTCGGGCCGAGTAAATGCCCTTGGAGTCACAGTAACCCTGAGAAGTCGGCAGGTTACGGATCACATCCACCAAAATTTCATCAGGGGCATCAAAACCGAACGGAGCAGGGTTGCCGATATTGAGTTTGAGAATCTTGTGCCCTTCCTCTTCCATGCGCTTGGCATGTTTCAGAACGGGACCTCGAATGTCGTAACAGACATTATTGAGTTTTGATGACATCCCGATGTTTTGCATTATTGGTGGTATCCTGTTTCAAGCCGTTAATGACAACAAATTACACTATAAATCCTTAAAAAATAAACACCCTGCAGGAATAAGTAGCGTAAAATAGTGGTTTGTATAATTAAATTCTATGATATGCGGTGGGATTCACTGGCTACAGGGCAAAACAGGGGCTATTTTCCTCCCTCGGTAGAATAAAATATTACAATGAAGGGATTTGCTGGAGATTTCAGCAAAATATGACGGTAAATAAACCGGATTTGTCGAAACTGGCGGCAAAATATTATCTCGCGGGGCCTCATTCGTCATCCGTTGTAGGGGAAAGTGCGGCAATTGTCGTTTGTGATGAGATATGAAGACTTATATTGAGTCATTACTTTATTAGTCAGAATGCGAGTTCTAGGGTAGAATGCCTTGATTCGGTATGTGGTCTATTGCTTACAGCTGCATGACTTGCTGGGGGGCCACATATAGGGCGAAAGATGCTAATTGATTAGCCATTTACCATCAGCCAAGGATGAGCCAATTTGGTGCTTGAGAGCTGAGTGAGGTTACCTTGACCGCGTTACAAAAAGCCGTTGAGTTACTACTTGAAAAAATTCGACAATCCACGCCAATAACTCAACGATTGACGGTAAAGCTGGATCTTCCGGCCAATACCGATCTGATTGATTGGATGGAATCCCAACCCCTGTTTCCCAAATTCTACTGGCAGTCGCGTGATTGCCGTGAGGAAGTGGTGGCGCTTGGGCAAATAAAAACGTTCACTGATCCCAAAGCTGCCGAGAAAATCTTGGCCGATGAGCAGCGTATCTGGGGGGGACGTTCATTTGACGGCCGTACCCAGCGCAACAGGCGCTGCATGCCTTCTTTCTTCTTCCTGCCGGTATTGGAGATATTCCGTGTCGACGGCAGCTGGCAGATGGCGGTGAACCTGTCTGAGCAAAGCCGAGACAAAGTCATCGATGCATTGGCCCAGCTGACGCTGGATACCGCGGTTGTCCCGCAGATCACGAGCAAAATCCTGGGGCGCACCTACAGCCCTGACTTCTCGGGCTGGTCACAGATGATAGGCAACGCCCTAGAGGCGATTTCCCAGAAAATGTTCGAAAAGGTGGTGCTGGCGCGCAAGACCACCCTGACTCTCGACACACCGGTTTCCCCGGCCCAACTGCTCAAGGCAAGTCGGGGGAGCAACCACCACAGTTTCCATTTTATGATGGCGCTTGATGCCAAGCATTGCTTTGTCGGTTCCACCCCGGAGCGTCTGTTCTTGCGCCAAGAGCAAGATCTGCAAACCGAGGCACTGGCGGGAACCATTGGCCGTGGTGCCGACATGGCCGAAGATGACCGCCTGGCAGAATGGCTGCTCGATGACAACAAGAACCGTTACGAGAACCGCTTGGTAGTAGATGATATCGTCGATCGCTTGGTGCCGCGCTGCATCAGTATGAACGTGGCCCAGACTCCCGAGCTGATCCGCCTGCGCAAGGTGCAGCATCTCAAGCGAGGAATAGATGCTCAGCTTAATGACGGGGTTGAAAACTCTGAGCTACTCGATAGCCTGCAGCCCACTGCGGCCATTGCCGGGCTGCCGAGGGACAAGGCGTTGGACTTCATCAGCGAGAATGAACCTTTTGCCCGTGGCTGGTACAGTGGCGCCGTCGGTTTTCTCGGGGCACGCCGCAGCGAATTCTGTGTCGCAATCCGCAGTGCCTTGATCATGGGCGATGAGCTGCACCTGTTTGCCGGGGCCGGCATAGTGCCCGGTTCGACAGCCGACAGTGAGTGGAAAGAGCTGGATCGTAAAACATCGACCCTGTGCAGTTTGCTGGCCAGCGATGAACCTGAATGGGAGCGCCAGACGGCATGAGTAATGGGGTTTCGACAAGAGCGGCCTTGAACCAGTTGTGGGCAGGGCTGATGCTCGAAGAGCTGGTGCGCCACGGCGTGAAGCATATCTGTATTGCTCCCGGCTCCCGCTCGACGCCGCTGACCCTGGCGGCGGCAAAAAATGGCCAGCTGGCGATCCATACCCATTTTGACGAACGCGGACTTGGCTTTCTGGCCCTTGGCCTTGCCAAGGCAACGGCCGAGCCGGTGGCGGTCGTCGTCACTTCCGGTACCGCGGTGGCCAACTTGTTGCCTTCAGTCGCCGAAAGTGGGCTGACTGGTGAAAAGCTGGTCTTGCTGACCTCCGACCGCCCGGTGGAGCTGATTGACTGCGGGGCGAATCAGGCTATCCGCCAGCAGGGTATTTTTTCCTCCCATGTGACCGCGTTTGAAGATATCCCTTCGCCGACCCAAGAGATCAGCCCTGCCTGGCTGCTATCAACCGTTGATAAGGCAATGTACCAGCAGGCACAGCGCGGTGGGGCTGTACATTTCAACTGCCACTATCCCGAGCCGTTATACGGCGAAGAGGGGGATTTCTCTGCCTACCTGCAGCCGGTCGAACACTGGCAGTCTGGCCAGGCCCGTTTTACCCAGTACATTGATGCTGAGCGCAATGGTGCCGCGGTCGATCTTGAGCACTGGCAACAGCTGCAGGGCACCAAAGGGATCGTGATTGCCGGCCGGGTTGCACCGAATGAGTTTGCCGCTATCAATACATTGGCTAAAGCCTTGGGCTGGCCGTTGTTGGCCGATCCGCAGGCTGGTGGGAGCAGTGACTGGGCTGGTTTTGATGTCTGGTTGCAAAACGATGAATGTCGCCAGCAGTTACTGCAGGCGGACGCTATTATTCAGTTTGGTGGCCGTCTGGTTTCCAAACGCTTGGGGCAACTGATCGGTGCCAAACAATGGTCGCATTACTGGCTGGTGGACCCACTGGCGGTTGCGCTTGACCCGAGCTTTGCCGCGACCGTGCGCATTCAGGCCAATGTACCTCGCTTTGCCGAGCAGCTTATTGAGCATACCGGATCCTCCGATGCCACCTATCGTGGCTGGGCGGATTGCCTTAAAGCCGCCTCCAGCCAGTGTTTGGCCTCCGCCCGAGATAAATACACCGTCCTTAACGAAGTCAGTCTGGCTGCCCATATGATGGATTGGGTCGAGCGGGACACGACATTGTTTTTGGGCAATAGCCTGATTGTCCGCCTGCTGGATATGTGTGGCCGCATGCCGCCAGCCGCGACGTTTGCCAACCGCGGCGCTTCAGGCATTGATGGTTTGATTGCCACTGCTGCCGGGGTGCAGCGTGCCAATCAGCAGCCAATGCTGTGTGTATTGGGCGATACCTCTCTGCTGTACGATCTCAACTCGCTGGCCTTGTTGAAGGCAGTCAATCAGCCGGTGGTGGTGGTGGTCACCAACAATGATGGCGGGGCTATCTTTGACTTGCTGCCGGTACCGGATGCGCAGAAGGACAGTTTGTACCGTATGCCCCACGGACTGAGCTTTGAGCATGCCGCGGGGATGTTTGGGCTAGCGTATGCCAGCCCTGGCACACTTGCTGAAGCCAAACTCGCGATTGAACAGGGCTTGGCTACTGAGGGGGCCACCGTGGTCGAAATCAAGACCCCGGCCGGAGAGAGTGGCAAGCTGCTGCGCGAGTTATTTGGCGAGATCAAGCATGCGACTTTACTCTGAAACCTATGGTGCGCCTGTTGTTGGGGGAGTATCTAACCCCGCCGAGCCTCTGACGCCGACACTGGTGTTTCTGCACGGTTTGCTCGGCTCGGGCCGGGACTGGCTCCAGATAGTGACCCAGCTCAGCGGGCGCTATCCCTGCCTCACGGTCGACTTGCCCGGCCATGGCCACAGCCGTTCAATCCCGGCTGCAGAGTTCGACCAGCGCGGCTTCGAGCTGACCAGCCAATGGCTGACGCAGACCTTGGAAGCTCGCGGGGTGAGCCGTTATATTTTGGTGGGCTATTCGTTAGGGGCGAGGGTGGCGATGTACCATGCTTGTCATCGGAATGCCGACTCGAAGCCGCAGTTGGCAGGCTTGGTTCTGGAAGGGGGCCATTTTGGCCTGCCGCAAAGCGACCGACCGGCGCGGCTGGATAATGATCGGCGCTGGGCGCAGCGGTTTGCCTCCCAGCCGATTGCCGACGTGCTGGCAGACTGGTACCAGCAGCCGGTGTTTTCATCACTGAATCATGACCAGAGACAAGGTTTGATTGCCAAGCGCAGTGATAACCTTGGTTCTGCCGTAGCACATATGCTACTGGCTACATCGCTAGCCAAACAACCTCTTCTGCAATCTCAGTTAAACAGGCTTGCTATACCTGTGCATTATCTTTGCGGAGAGAAAGACGAAAAGTTTACGCTTCTGGCTGCGGGCTCTGATCTGTCTTATCAGGTGATCGAAGAAGCCGGCCATAATGTTCATGTTGAGCAGCCATACTCTTTTGCCAGGGCCGTAGACGATTTTATTTTAAGAACAATATTTTAAGCACATTCTTACCAGAATAAGGCAAATGGAATTATATGATGCGTAGCGCGAAACTTTACCAATATCAGCTTCCTATGGACTCCGGTGTGATCCTCCGTACCCAGCGTCTTGTCAACCGCGAGGGTTGGATTGTCGAGCTTCAGGATGGCGATCGCACAGGGTATGGGGAAATTGCGCCACTGCCCGAGTTCAGCCAAGAGACCGCAGAACAAGCCGGTGAACAAGCCAAAGCATTGCTGACGCAGTGGGTCGCTGGCGAGGCGCTGGCGCTAGACAATGCATTACCATCTGTAGCTTTTGGCCTGAGTATGGCAGAGCTGGAACTGCAGGGCGGCTTGCCGCAGGCCGGCAACTACACGGTTGCCCCGTTGTGTGCCGGTGATCCTGATGATCTGGTTATTGCCTTGAATAACATGCCGGGTGAGAAGGTCGCCAAAATCAAAGTGGGCATGTACGAAGCGGTCCGTGATGGTATGGTGGCCAATATGTTCATCGATTCCATTGCGGGGATCCGCCTGCGCCTCGATGCCAACCGCCAGTGGACGCCACTGAAAGCCCAGCAGTTTGCCAAGTATGTGAAGCCGGAAAACCGCGGAGGCATCGCATTCTTAGAAGAGCCTTGCCAAACCCCAGCCGATAGCCTGGCCTTTGCCCAGGAGACGGGGATCAACATTGCTTGGGATGAAACCGTGCGCGACGAGGGCTTTGAGGTCAAAGCCGAGCCGGGCGTGGTAGCGATTGTCATCAAGCCGACCCTGGTGGGGAGTGTCCAGCGCTGTATGGAGTTGGTAAAGCAGGCGCATGAGCAGGGCCTAACGGCAGTGATCAGCTCCAGCATGGAAACCAGCCTTGGTTTGAACCAGCTGGCTCGCTTTGCCGAGTGGCAGACGCCGGGGGTGATCCCGGGCCTCGACACCATGCAACTATTCCTTAGCCAGCTGGAAACGCCGTGGCCTCAATGTGAGCTGCCGCTGAAAACCTTGGCTGAGCTGGATGTGGCATGGTCCAAGTAACGGCTGGCCCCCGGTCGGATATGCCGGCGGAAGGTGTCACTGAGGTGACATTTTCCACCTGGCCCTGGCAACATTGGGCAAAAGAGCGGCCGTCAGCGGTCGCTCTGTCATTTGGCGGACAGCAATTTAGCTGGGCCGAACTGGCCGACCGGGTCGAAGAGTATGCCCAGGGGTTGGTTGAGCAGGGCCTCAAGCGTGATCAGCTGGTGGCTGCTGTTGCACCCAACTCGGTATCGTTGATCTGGCTGCTGTTGGCGACGTTGCGCGCCGGGGGCCGCTATGTCGGGCTGAATCCGCGCTTGAGCCAGAAGGAGCTTTCCGCCCAGCTTGCGCAGCTGGAGTGTGACTTCATTTGGTATCCGGCTAAATCCGGGATGGATGTCGGCTCCGGGCAAGCGTTGCCAACCCGGTTGCAGTTACTGCCGCCACAAGCGCCGCGCCTGGTGCCTGTGACCTGGCAGCCTTCCCGTGCTGCAACCCTGACCATGACCTCGGGTTCGACCGGTCAGCCCAAAGCCGTGGTACACAATGCGCAGAGTCACCTGGCGAGTGCGGCGGGCCTGCTGCAGTGGATGATCTTTGAGCCAGAAGATAATTGGTTACTCTCGTTGCCGCTATTTCACATTTCCGGGATGGCGATTGTTTGGCGTTGGTTATATCGCGGTGCGCAATTGGTCATTGAGTCCTCGCAAGGGTTGGAGCAGGATCTGCAGACGGTCACCCATGCTTCCCTGGTCCCGACTCAGCTCCAGCGCCTGTTGGCCAGCAGCCAAACGTCGCCATTGACCTTAAAGCGGGTATTGCTTGGCGGCGCGGTGATCCCAGTTAGTCTTACCGAGCAGGCCAGACAGGCAGGGATCGAATGCTGGTGCGGCTATGGCATGACTGAAATGGCCTCGACGGTGACAGCCAAGCTGGCCGATAGCAGTGCCGGTGTCGGGGCGATACTGCCAGGCCGGAAGTTGATGCTAAAAGACGGCGAAGTACTGGTCAAAGGCAGAACTTTGGCGATGGGGTATTACCGTAACCGGACTGTTTTTCCGCTTTGCGATGAAGAATGGTTTGCCACCAAAGATCTGGCGGATTGGCATGATGAAGAGTTGTTTATCCGTGGCCGCAAGGACAATATGTTTATTGCCGGTGGCGAGAATATCCAGCCGGAAGAGATTGAAAAGGTGCTGTTGGCACACCCAGAGGTACATCAGGTTTTTGTACTGCCGGTCGAGGATACCGAGTACGGCCAGCGCCCGGTTGCGGTTGTGGCAACAACCTCCGAGCTCGATGCGCGGCTCGAGGGAGAGTTGGGCGATTACATGAAACAGCAGGTGATGGGCTTCCGTCGCCCGGTGAAGTATTTTTCTTTGCCTTCGCACCTCAGCGCTGGAGGGATCAAAATATCCCGCCGGCAACTGGCCCAGTGGCTGGCTGAGCAGTAATTCAGTGCTGGTTCATGCCGCCGAAAAAACAACAAGGCCCGGGTAGCACAACCCGGGCCTTTCATTTCGTGATGATTCACTAGCCACTCACTCTAGCGATTTTCCCCTCGCAGCGACAGCACTTCCTCCCTTAGCAAGGTACTGTTGGTCTCCTCGGGCGAAACCGGCTCCCCGGCGACTATGGTCACTTTAGACCAGAAGCGCTTGGGTATTTTCAGCAGCGCTCGCCCGCCTTCGCGGCTGAAGAAGCTGCCCCATAATCCTTGGATAGCGACAGGCACGACCGGGACAGGTGAGCGCTTAATAATTAAGTCGATCCCCCGCATAAAAGGTCCTAGCTCGCCATCATACGTCAATTGGCCTTCTGGAAAGACGCAGACAACCTCGCCCCGACCAAGGCGCTTGTTGACCCCGACAAAGGCTTTCATCACCGACTTTCTGTCAGTGGCATCGATTGGAATGACCTTGCAGGCCCGGCAGAAGGAACGGATCATCGGAAGGTTGTATATATCCCGGTCCATCAAAAAGCGGATTGGACGCGGGCATGCACCGGCCAGTAGCAGGGCATCCATGTAGCTGACATGGTTGCAGACAATCAAAACGCCGCCTTTTTCTGGAATATTGGCGAGGTTTTTATGAGTGACCCGGTACATGGTGTGGCTGACCAGCCAGACCATGAAGCGCCAGAAGAAATCCGGGGCTTGGGTGTAAATGTATATCACAACGACCAAGTTCAGTACTGATAGGATCAGGAAGAACTGCGGTATGGAGAATTCCAGTACTGCCAGTACCATAATGCCGGTAACCGCACTGATCACCATGAAAATGGCATTCCAGATATTGTTGGCCGCAATGACCTGGGCGCGTTCTTTTTCCTTGGCGCGGTGCTGCATCATCGCATAGAGAGGGACGATGAACACCCCGCCTGACACGCCGAGCATGGTCAGGCAGACAAACACGCTTAGCAGTTGTGGGTTAGCCACGAATTCGACAATCGACTGGGTTTCGGTGATGGCCGTCGGCGTACTGAACATCAGGCCCGCCCCGAAGAGGGTGATCCCCATGCTGCCCAGCGGGACGATGCCCGGTTCGATGCGGTGGCCCGATAGCCGGTCACACAGTAGCGAACCGATAGCGATGCCAATTGAAAAGAGGGTCAGCAGGAAAGAGACCGAGGCGGCATTGCCACCCAAGTGCAATTTGGCGAAGTTCGGGAATTGGGTCAGGTAGCAGGCGCCGAGGAACCAGAACCAGCTGATCCCCAGGATACATTGGAAAACGGTTCTGTCTTTACGGGCGATGGCCAGTGTTTTTCGGGTTTGCTTTACCGGTTGCCATTTGAATTTCAGTTCCGGGTTGCTTGGCTTGGCCGACGGGATCCCCTGCGAACACAAATAGCCAATGATCGCGAAGCTGACCACACTGATGGCTGCGATATAGGTGGCTTGCTCTTGGTTGGCAATCACACCGGCCAGTAGGGTTCCGATCAGAATTGCCAGGAAAGTGCCGGTTTCGACCAGCGCATTACCGGAAACCAGTTCTTCTTTTTTGAGATGCTGGGGGAGCAGGGCATATTTGGCCGGGCCGAAAAAAGCCGATTGGGTTCCCATCAGGAACAGCAGGATCAGCAGCATCAGGTAGTTTTCGCTGATAAAAGCCATGGCCGCCAAGCTCATGATGATTATCTCGGCCATTTTGACCATCCGCATGATGGTGGCCTTGTCGTACTTATCGGTGATCACCCCAGCAGTTGCGGAGAACAGGAAGAAAGGCAAAATGAATAAGCCCGCGGCCAGGTTGATGATCAGATCACTGTCTACCGGTAACGTGCCCGGAGCGGCAAAGGCAATGAGGATTAACAACACATTCTTGTAGATGTTGTCGTTGAATGCCCCGAAGGCCTGTGTAAGGAAGTAGGGCAGGAAGCGCCGCTGGGTTAGGAGTCGAGACTGATCTGACATGAATACGTTAGCCTGAGTTCGAATAGATCATCGAAAGTAGTCACCGCTGGTAATGCGGATAAAAAAGACGCTATTACTTGTTGCTATGAGTGTATAGGTATCTGGCCAAAACACAGGCCAGATACGGGTTAAAAATGATTAATTGATTAACCTTTCCAAGTGTTAAGGTAGGTATTTAACAGGTTATCAATCAATGCTTTGCCATCAACAGGAACGGAAGTGAATAGCTTGTCGTCAACAGATAGCAGAGTGATCCCGTGAACGCCAGACCAGATCACTCGGCTCGCTTCAAGAGTTTCGTCGCTGTTAAGCTTAGGATTAATTTGCTGGATCAGGGTTTCCAGCATACCGGTCATGTTGTTGATACGCTCTGACTGCCACTCAGGCAGCTCTTCACCGTTCATGGTGTGCTGGAAGATCAGCTGCCAGCGATACGGGTTTTTCGAGGCAAACTCCAGATAGCAGTAGGCAAGGCGTTTAAGGGCATCTTCCGCCGAGGCGGCTTGTTTCATTTCTGCATCGGCCTGGGCAAACAGTTCGTCCAGGGTTTGGGCAACGGCATGCAGCAGCAGCAGGTTGTAGTTGCCGAAAACATTAACCAAAGTGCTGGGTACATAGCCGATCATGGCCGCAACCTTGCGTAGGCTCAGTTCGTGGTGAGGGTGTTCTGCGAGAAAGTTTTTGACTTGCTCCAGTGTCATACTTACCAACTCTTCGCGAGTATGGTCGTTTCGTCTTGCCATCGAAGTTACTCTTAATCGAATAAATCTTATTTTGCTTAATTGTAATATGCCCAGCCCGAGTGGGAATGATGCGAAATAAGTTTTTTGCAGAAAGGCATAAAATAATTAGAACATTGTTCGATATTCTAGTGTTAACCGCCAGAATAGGTCAAGCCTAATAACTTTCTCTATCACCATTTCTGATAGTTACTTGGCGAGATGTGAGCCTAGTCAAGGCAAATGCCAGCACTTTTTTGAAGGCTGGCATCAGTGTTGATTGTTTTTTCAGCGAGGCTAAGCCCGGCGGCGCTGTTGGTTCTGAATCGAGACCTGCTCGTTGAGGGTCCAGAAATCGACCAAGATCCCGATAAGGAAGAAACCGAAGGTACAGAGATACAAGATACCAGTGAGCCATTTTCCCATGTACATGCGGTGCAGGCCAAACACGCCAAGGAAGGTCAGTAGCAGCCAGGCTACGGTATAATCGATTTCGCCACCGTGGAAACGAAGATCTGCTTCTCGGTCCATGGAAGGGATCAGGAACAGGTCGATTAACCAGCCGATACCCAATAGCCCGAGGGTGAAGAACCAGATGGTGCCGGAGACAGGTTTACCGTAGTAAAAGCGGTGAGCGCCGGTAAAGCCAAAAATCCACAACAGATAGCCGATAAGTTTGCTGTGAGTATCTTGCATAAGTCATTCTGCCTACAAAATCATTATTAATACTTTGAAGTTATTGGAGTTATAGACTAGTTCAATCGAGCACGATATGAAACTATTCATTGATAGTTAATATTAGTAACAATTTGCTTGTGTGGTTTGGTTGACATTCAGTTGCTGCGGTTTAGGATGCAACCTTCAATATGAGGCAAAGGTATTTCATTCGGATGAAACGCATCTTCACAGTATTTGCCCTGATCCTAACGGTCGCTTTCGTGGCGCCAGAGGCTGAGGCGAAGAGATTTGGTGGCGGTAAATCATTTGGCAAGAGTTTTAAAACAGCGCCAGTGAAAAAACAGCAACCACAACAAACGGACACCCTGAGACAGCAACAACAGCCAGGCGCTAATCAGGCAGCAACATCTGGCAAGAAAGGACTCATGGGCGGTCTAATGGGCGGGCTTTTGGCCGGTGGACTGCTGGCAGCCTTCTTTGGCGGTGCGTTTGAAGGTATCCAGTTCATGGATATTTTGATCTTGGGCTTGATAGCCTTTGTTATCTTCAAGTTGTTCAAAACAATGCGTGGTGCTAAATCGACCCCGATGGGCCACCGCGAGGCGTATGCCGGCAACTCACCACGCCAGCCTCAGCAGCATCACCAGTTCCGCCAGCAGGCGAATCAGGGCGGCATGGGGCAGGACGAGTACGTATCGACCGACAGCGATGTGCCATTCAATCTGCCTCCGGGCTTTAATATGAATGCGTTCCTCAATGGTGCCCGCGAGCACTACCGAACCATCCAAGGGGCATGGAACTATAACGATCTGGCTAAAATCAAAGAGTATGTTAGCCCGGCGTTGCTCGATGACTTGATGGCTGAGCGCGCTAAACTTGACGGTGAGCAGCATACCGAAGTGATGTATGTCGATGCCGAGCTGGTACGTGCCGACTACGATGCCAATATTGCCCAGCTGAGCATTAAGTTCTCTGGCCGTTACAAAGACCGCCACGAAGGTGTGGAAGAGGATATCGCGGATATCTGGCACCTTGAGCGTGACTTGCGTACACCGAACGCACCTTGGCTGATTGTTGGCATTCAAGCCTAACAGCATTGTGCGATAGTTTGAAAACCGCCTATCGAGGCGGTTTTTTTATAACAAAAATATGATCTTGCTCGCTCTCGTGATGGCTGTGAATTGATCTTGCCACCTACTTTTCTGGCGCCAAGCCGCTAGTATTACTGTTAGGTTAAATCAGTAAGAGAGAAAAGCATGCCGTACAATGCCGATTTGGTTCACGAGATGAACCTGCTAGTGAAATTCCCAATGCACAGCGATTTGGAGGGGATTAAAGTACACAGTGATGCCGGGCCGGAGATGGTCGCAGCTGCGCAGCGCCTGTATGCAAAAGGGTTGGTGACCCAGGAAGACGGCGGCTACCTGACTTATTCGGGCCACCAGGCCGTTGAGCACGCCAAGTCGGTGCTACGTATCCTGACGGGCAAGATGGCAGTTTAGGTCATACTTTCCAGTTCGCTAATATTGACTAACGCCTGCTGGTTGCTACTCCCACACAGCGATGGGCAGGCTTTGAACTGATGGCAAACGGCAGGGCGTTCGGGCTTGCCGAAAATCTTGCACAGGTTATTGTCATCAAGCTGGATGCAGCGAACGCCGGCCGGTTTGCCCTTCGGCATACCGGGGATCGGTGAAGAAATACTTGGCGCAATACAGCACGCCCCACAGCCTAGTCGACATTCCATCACTTACCACTTATCTACACTTATCAAAACGGCTGCGAACGTTACCACTCTCGGTGCCAGGGATCAAAAAAATGTGGCTTTTGTGGCAGCGGATAAGAGTGATTCTTATTCCATGACGTTATTGGTGGCGATAGGCCGGAATTGCTTGCACTTTGCGGGGCTGGGAGCTATAAAACCGCCTCCATGATAGGCCTTGGCATAGCACAAGGTAGAGAGCAACAGAAGGCAATGTGATGACGCACTATTGGCAACAGAAAGATTTGAAGCAAATGACCGATCAGGAGTGGGAAGCACTGTGTGACGGTTGCGGCAAATGCTGCCTGCACAAGCTGATTGATGATGATACCGACGAAATCTACTACACCAATGTGGCCTGTAGCCTACTGGACAACAAGACCTGCTCTTGTAAAGACTACCCGAACCGGTTCGAATCGGGCGAAGAATGCCTCAAGCTGACCCGCGAGCGTATCGACGAGTTTGTTTGGCTACCGGAAACCTGTGCCTACCGCCTGTTGGCCGAGGGCAAAGCGCTGCCGGAGTGGCACCCGCTGCTAACCGGTTCGAAAGACGCCATGCATGCCGTCGGTGAGTCGGTACGTGATAGCGTGGTGTATGAAATCGATGTGATCGATTGGGAAGATCACATTCTCAACCACCCAAATCGCTAGTTCCTCACATCTTCAGGTGCCTTTAACTCATTGGTAACATTACTTTTTACATCAAGTTTCTTGAAAAAAAAGCCTGCATATGGATACTGACTCAAAATGATTCTATTGGGTAGGTTCAATGAGTGCTCTAAGGCGGGCGTATAAGCCAAGAATTCCAATGCCAAGCCACCAGTGCTCAATGGTCAACCGCGAGACACTGCCGCGGGAATGTGGGGTGTATGCTATCTCGCGGGGATTCGAGTGTCTGCTGGTGGGCAGTGCATCAGATGTAGGCAAGGCCCTGCAGTCTCTGCACAAGGTGGGTGATGTGCAAATTACTCACGGTTGCACCGCACAGTTTTGGCGTTGCCGGGAAGAAGAAAGGCAGGCGATGGAGTTGTCGTTCATCTATTTGATGGACCCTAAGTTCAACATCCACTTGCCCGACAACTTCGTTAAAATAATGACCGAGTATCTCAAGCCGGACTCTAGCCTGGCGGTGGAAGATCTCGAGCGTTTCTTCCAGCATTTCCAGGCCAACCGGGCGTACAAGGTGCATGAGCACGAAGAGCATCGCCGTAAAACGGAAGTGACCCGGCTAGCTTACTTGGCGGCGTTTAGCGAGTTAACCGATGACGAGCTGGATACCGTGCAGGAGGCTCTGGATCAAGTCCGGCGCGAGCGCAGGGCGTAATGGCCATGAGCATCAACGCTTGGGCTTCGCCGGTTGCTCCAGGTCAGCATAGAAAAAGCCAGCACATGAAGATGGTGCTGGCTTTTTTTTGGGGCTGAGTCGGGATCGGGCTTATGCCGCTAGGCTTGCATGGCTGCGTTCGAGAATATCGACGATGGGCGCGGCTTTGTTGTGTTGGCGGATATCGGCAAACAGTTCTTTGGCCTGCGGGTACTCGTGGCGCAGGTAGGCAAACCACTGCTTGATGCGGTTTGGGTAATAAAGGCCTTTGTCCCCTTTGATCTCGTAGGTTGAGTATTTCAGCAGCAGCTGCAGCACGTCTTCCCAGCGCATGTGCGCCTCGTTATGTTTAACCACATTGCCCAGATTGGGCAGGTTGATGGCGCCACGGCATACCATCAGGGCGTTACTGCAGGTGACGTCCATACAACGTTGGCCATCTTTGTGGTTCCAGATCTCGCCGTTGGCGATAATTGGCGTGTTGATTTTCGCTTTTAGTTTACGAATATAGTCCCACTTGATGGTGTCGGCCTTGTAGCCATCGATCTTGGTGCGGGCGTGAACCACGATTTCGTCTGCCCCGGCCTGGGCAACGGCATCGGCTATTTCGTAGCAGTGGCTAGGCTCATCCCAGCCAAGGCGTACCTTGGCGGTTACCGGCAGGCGTGGATCGGTTGCTCCGCGCACCGCTTTGACGATGTCATACATCAAGCCCGGATCTTGTAGCAGAACCGCGCCGCCGCGGCTTTTGTTGACCGACTTCGCAGGGCAGCCGAAGTTGATATCAATGCCGGGAGAGCCAAGGGTAATTGCGCGGTGGGCGTTTTCTGCCAACCAGTCAGGATCCTGGCCCAGTAATTGGACGCGAACCGGCGTGCCCGAGGCGGTTTTACCACCTTGGTGCAGTTCTGGACACAAACGATAGAACACACTGTTTGGCAACAGTTGGTCAACCACACGGACAAACTCCGTGACGCAGAGATCATAGTCATTGATATCTGTCAGCATTTCCCGCATCAGGTGGTCGAGGACACCTTCCATCGGGCCTAGAATTACTCGCATGTGATTTCTCTTTGTGCCAATGTGCAAAAGTATAGGCGAGGGCTGAACCGGTCGTTCAGCACCATGCCGGTTGGGTGCGAGATTTTAGTGGGTAATAGCGGGCTTGTCTAATAGCATCCGGCCCGAGAGGGTAAATACTTTCGGCAATTCGTGGCGCTGGGCCTCTTGGGCCAGCATCAGCATCTTCTTGGCCACCTGCTCTGCCGGGATCGGGTCCAGATTGACGATCGGGCCGATAACGAGCGGGTGAAAGATATCGAAGAGGCTCTGAACCAGCAATTCGTCTTTTCTCGGCTGGCTGCGATCTCCCTTGAGCGGGCCGGGTCGGACAAAGATGCAGTGCTCAAACCCCATTTTTACCAGAGCCTGCTCCATTCTTCCTTTACAGCGCAGGTAGTGAGAGGGGGACCAAGGGCTGGCAAATAAACTGGAGATGACAACGAGATGTCTGACCCCCAGCATCTTCATGGTGTTGGCCACCTCTTTGACCCGTTGGTAGTCTACCGCTTCCAGGGCTTTTTTACTGCCGGCCTGCTTTATAGTAGTACCAAGGCAGATAAACCCCACGGTTGGCGTCGGAGAGGTGTCTTCCCATTCGGTGATGCGTAGCTCGGGATGGATGATTTGGTGCAGTTTGCTGCTGTGCAGGGGCAGCTCACGCCGGGAGAGGGCATAGACCGCCTCAAACTCCGGCTGGTTGAGAAGAAGATGTAAAAGCTCATCGCCGACCAGCCCACTACCGCCGGCGATAATTGCACTGCTACCTGTCATTCATTTCCACCATCCTGATGATAACTCCATCTTTTTTGCCACCATTTGCAGCAAAGTTCAACAGGTTTGTCTTTTAGCGACCGTTTTCCTGCTCTGGCGCAAAAAAGAGGATATCCAAGTAACCCGAAGATGCATGTTCAGACGGAATGACTTGGGTATATAATCAGTCGACGAAACAGATAACGAGAACCGACCATGACACAACTAATGACGTTACCGGAGGCATGGGATGGCATGCCGGCCACCTTTATTGAAGGTGCATTGCTGGCCGCCAATGCGAACCCGAAACCTCTGGCACCAGAGATCTGGCTACCGGTATTGATCACCGGTGGAATAGATGAAGATGAGCCGGTAGCGCTAGAACAAGATGACAAAATGTCGGTGTTGAACCACTTTGAACTGCAGTACCGACATATCAAGGCCGGCGAGTACAGTTTGCCTGAAGCGGTGAGTTTCGAGCATGCTGGTGAGCTGACGGAAGCCATGCAGCAATTTGCCGAAGGCTTCCTGGCGGTATGGCCACATATCGAGCCGAATTGGGCCGAGCAGCCACTGACAGACGGTACCGTGCGCATGTTATCAGCACTAATTACTACCTTGATGCTGATGCTGGACGAGGAAAATACCTTGGCGCAAATGCAGGAGGCAGGGGTTACCGGTATGCCAGCGCCTGCAGAACTGTATGCCCAGTTGCCGTTGATGCTGACAGAAGTCGTGATGGCGGCCGATGATTTGCAGCAGGGCAATGCAGCTCAGGCCGTTAATCCTTATAAGGAAACCGGCCGCAATGACCTTTGCCCTTGTGGCAGTGGCAAGAAGTTCAAGCAGTGCTGTGGTAAGTAGTGTGCTGGCACCAACATCCAATAAACAGAAGCCGGTGATCCTAGTGGTCGCAGGGGTAATTGAAAAGCAGGGAAGGTTCCTGTTGACCCAACGTTTCGATCACGCCAGCCAGGGTGGGCTTTGGGAATTTCCCGGCGGCAAGGTAGAAGCGGGTGAGTCCGAGGCCCAAGCGCTGGAGCGTGAACTCTACGAAGAGCTGGCAATTGAAACCACTACCGGATCGTTTCTAGCCGACAGTGTATTTGATTATGGTGACAAGGTTATCCACCTAAAAGGGTATCTGGCTCACTGGGTTTCGGGAGAACTCGTTTTGCATAGCCACCAAGATGCAAAATGGGTTGAGCAAGATGAAATCAATCGCTATTCCTTGTGTCCTGCTGACTATCCCATCGTCGATGCGCTGGTGCGACATTCCTGTCAGTAACCGCCTTGCGACCTAGCGAAAGCACTTAACCCCAGCCATACGCTGGGGTTTTTATTTGCCTAAAGTGTTCTATTACAGGAGCTGGGGGAACGGTGGTAAGTGCTTATTATTGCATTTATAAGGTAGATATATAGTAGGGGTGGGATAATTTTGTATCTTATGTGAAATTTAAGTCCTTTTTAATCCACTTAAATTCGGGCTGTAGCCGCATAAGGATGATGCCTCATAGGTATTCTTTTTGTGTTGCTGTTTATTTTAATATAAACAATAACTTAATTTTGTTTATTCCCTGCTGATGACTTGGCTTTAAGAGCTTGGTTGATATTGCTGCTCAATGGTGTTCAAGCGGTATCGTAAAGCTACGACTCAAAAACACAATCAAACTTAATAAATGGGCGGGCTTTTTACGTATTAAACTGCCATTTTTCGTAGCCAGGAAGTTACTTTTATATCGTTGTGGCACGTTACTGCTGCCAGTGTAGCCGATCATGCCAAAGACTGAGTTGAAACTAGTTGTAAACTTACAAACAATCCAGATCTTTGGTGGGTAATTCTGCTGATTCTCTGTTTTAATACGCGCATAAACTGGTTTGTTGACATTAATCCAGTTTATCTGGCTATGTTGTTTTTAATCCTTGGTCTTATTCACTGTGTTTTGAGGTTTGGTTATGTCTGTTAAAGGGCCATTTAACGTAAGAAGTGCTGCCGCCGATACTTTCGCGATGGTAATTTTTAGTTTTATTACAGGCATGGTGATAGAAGTATTCATATCGGGGATGACATTCGAGCAGTCTCTCGCATCAAGAACCTTGTCTATTCCGGTCAATATAGCCATCGCCTGGCCTTATGGTATGTTTCGCGACATGGTGATCCGCCAGGGAATGAAGCTGTCCGCGAGTGGCTGGATGAAAGGGCTCTCAGATATGTTAGCTTATGTGATGTTCCAGTCACCGGCTTACGCGGGTATCTTGCTGTTCGTCGGCGCTGATATTGACCAGATCATCACAGCAGTGACGAGCAATGCTTTTGTTTCGGGAGCACTGGGTGTGGTGTATGGCCAGTTTCTTGAAATGTGCCGCCGTATGTTCCGGGTTCCAGGTTACTATCAGCAAGCGTAAAGACGCTGCGGCCTAACAGCCAATTCAATATCTCATTCTATAACCCCGAAGGTTTTGCCTTTGGGGTTTTTCTATTTTTACCCAGTTGCTGATTGATTTTGAGCGACGGCGGTTTTTTCTGGCATCGAGTCAAGCTCTAAAGATCAAAATTTGTGTGTGCATTGGCGTTTATTCGCTCTTATGTTGCATGAAAATGCCTGGATAAGCCTTGAACAAGCTGTTTCTGTTTGTAAAAACATATCTCTGATTGTGATGGTTGTGAAAGGTGCTGAAATTGATTTATATCAATGAAATGATCACCGGTTGTTCGGGTTGTTAAATTATTGTTCCTCGGCGTTTTGGTTGGCTTGGTTATTTGTCCATTAAATCAGCTGGTTAAATATGTAGTATTGTATTATGTTGCTGGTTTGTTTTGTTTTCATGGTTGGGATCTTTGATTTCATAAATGACCTGTAACAGCGCCGTGGGGCCGATTCAGGTTAAATTCAGTTACAGCCACAGGCATATTGTTCATGATTTTATTGGCATAGTTACCTCAGTCAGTTCTGCAGCAAAAACTATAAATAGCGGGGGAAGTAAAATGATTGAGGTACATTGGTCGCTAGCAGCGATGCTAGGTGTTAGTCAGTTTGTCCTGTGGGTGAAAATTGGTCTTTTCGGTCGCTTCTTCTCTTGGGTTGACCGCTGTTGCCAAGGTGTCGCTAAAAACATGTTTCGCGTGCTTTATGTCAGAATGCGCCCTACCAGCAAAGCGACGATGCAACCTTCAGAGTTACCTTACATCCTAAGAGGCAAGCCTGCCTCAATGCATTTGGGTAGTTATATTCAAATGCAAAATGAACGCGCTGCAGCTCGAAATAAGCATTAAAAAAAAGCCCCAAAGGGGCTTTTATTGTATTGGCGCTCAGGGGGCCGTGGCACGACGTCGCTTCATCTGGATTTCAAGCTGCGGGTTGGCAATCTGGATTCCGTGGTGGTTGAACTTGTGCTTGATGCGATGGTGCAGATCGTGCGTAAGGCTCAGGCGGTGGGCGGTTTCTGCCGCATAGGCCCTGACTTCGAAATTTTGGCTATCAGCGGTCAGTGTCAGGAAGAAGACTTCAGGGGCAGGGTTGTCGAGTACCAGTTCGCATTCTTCGGCGGCTTCAAACAGCAATTTGGTGACCAAATCCGTATTAGCCGAGTAATTGACACTGATAGATAGGGTTACCCGGGTGATCGGATCGGATAGCGACCAGTTGATGAACTGCTCGGTGACAAAGGCCTTGTTCGGTACGATCACTTCTTTGCGATCAAAGTCGACGATGGTGGTGGCACGGGTATTAATTTTCGCAATGACCCCAGTCAGGTTGCGAATGGTCACTGTATCCCCGATACGGATTGGCCTTTCGAATAAGATTATCAAGCCAGAAATAAAATTGGCAAAGATTTCCTGCAGGCCAAAGCCCAGGCCGACACCCAGTGCGGCTACCAGCCATTGCATTTTCGACCAGTCAAAGCCGACCAAACCCGACCCGATTAAGATCCCCATGATTATCGCGACATAACGGGTCAGCGAGGTTATGGCGTAGCCGGTACCCGGTGACAGGTCCAGGTGTTGGAGGATCAGCAGTTCCATGGCGCCGGGTAAATCACGGGCAACAATCGCGGTCAGCCAGAAAGCAAGGATGCCGAGCAACACGCTGCTGACCGAGATAGCGCTAAGCTCGTCGATACCATCGATTTGGCTGGTGACATCCCACAGCGTAAGATCGCCAAGGTAGGAAATTGCCTGATAGAAATCGGACCATACTGTCGAGAGGCAGGCAAGGTAAATCAGCAGCAGCAACGAGCGCAGCAAGCGAAGTGATTGGGCGCTTATTCTATCCAAGTCCACTTCCGGCTCTTCGATCTCAATTTGCATTTCGTTACTGCCGAAGTGCTCTTCTTTTTCTTCTTCAAGCTCGGCGATACGCTGAGCGATGATCTCCTGTCGTTTGGCTTTGGCTCGCTCAAAGGCCAGTCGGCGCTTCTGAATGAGCATCAGTCGCTTGATCAGGTAATAGATCAAGATGGTGATCACGCCAAGGACGGCGGAATATTCCAGTTTGTGCATCACATCTTGCGATGAGGAGAGGTAGCCACTGAGCGCGGTGTAGTTGAGTCCCTGCGGGATCAGGATCAGGGTCCACCAGAACAGGTGGTGCCCGATATGGGCTTTGCCCTCGGGGAGGTCACCGTAGGTCATTGGCAGCTTTTCCTTGCACATCCGCCACATGAAGTAGCTGATCGAGATATTGCTGATCACAAACGCCAGGCGTCCCAACGTTGCATTGACATCAATGTCGCTGTAGAGGTGGGCGAACTGCTGGATGACCATCATTGGCAGGTAAACCCAAAGTAGGTGTTTGTAATGGCTAAAGCAACGGCTGATAAGATCGTGCTCCCAGCCGAAATGGCTGGCGAGCAAGCCGTTGGGGCGCACCAGTTCGCGCATGAAGCAGAACATGACCAGCGCCATCGGTACCGTCAGCGCCTGGCCGAGGTGGTGGACGAAGGGATATTGCCAGCCACTGGAGAAAATCAGTCCGACAAGGCCAACAATGATCGGGATCGGCCACGCCATCAAAAACGAGAAGAAGACATTGCTATAGCTGAAGCGGAACTTGTCCTGGGTAACCTTGCCGATTTTTTTGCTGGTCTCGGTCAGGTAGCGCTTCCAGTACTTGCGGCACCAGCTCAAGCCAACAATGATCACGGCAATGATGCTCAGGGCAAACGCCAGCTTGATCTTCTCGGCGACTGCCGGGAACTTGACAAAGCCAACCCACTGATAGGGAGAGAAGAACCATTTGAGTTTCTCCCAGGTGGCAACGACTAACCGGATACTGGCGGGGTTAGTATCCGGGGCCCAAAACAGCTGTTTGTTTGCCGAGGTTTGCAGATCGTTGAGGTTACTGTTGAGCTGCTCGTAGGATACCTTGAGCGTCGCTTGTTGGTAGATCAGGGTGTCGGTCTGGTCGATGAGCTTTTCAAGCAGCAGTTGGTTGGCCTCCACCAGCGCATTTTCTTGCAGCAGTTGCTCTTCGGTCAGGTCCCGAGTATCGGGCGAGGAAGCCTGGTCTTTGAGCGAGTCCGCCAATTGCTGGTATTCGTACTTTTTGATCTGGTTTTGGGCGATATCCTTGTCGAGTTGTTCGATAGGAGGATTGGCCGGCAAGCGGCTGAGGCGGGTTCGCAAGTTTTCACTGAACGCCGGGCTGAGCTTGAGCCATTCCGCCATGGTGGCGAGATCATCGGTCGTGCTTTCGACCTTGCGGATCTGCTCCCGGGTCGTCGTGAGGCGCTGCTGTACCTGTTCGCTTTGGGCGCTGATGGTGTTGAGGGCTGCAATGTAACGTTTGTTGTTGATGGTCAGTTGGCGCAGGTGTTCGGGCTGCCCATCCAGATCGATATCAAACTGGTCGTTTTGCTCTGAGGACAGATCGGTGTCGATACGCTGCTGGCGGGTGAGCTCGCGCTGTAGGTTGTTACGGTAGGCCAGGCGGGCATCAATTTGCAGGTTTTGCAGCTGGATACGCTGTTTGACCAGGGTACGGCGGTTGCCGGCGCTGAGCTGCTCCGCTTCGAGCATATACAGTTCGCTGACATAGTACTGATGCGAGATCTGGTGCACTAGTTGCTGGTTGCTGGCCTCGGGCTGGTTTTCGAACTGCCGCAGCGCCTGCTCCTCTTGCTTGATTAAGTCGCGTAACTGGGTTGACCGGTACGAGAATTCATCGATCCCTTGCTCAATACTCACCAATTCGTTTTTACTATTGGTGCGGCTTTGCTCAAGCTGCTTGATTGTCGAGTCTTGCTCCTTGATGGCATCTGCCAGTTCTTCTTGCGACATATTGCTGAAGTCGGGAAGCTTGGAGGTGGCAAAGTTATTGATTTGCTGCTTAAGCTTCTCGCTCCGAGCCGGGAAATCCTCAATAAGCTGGCGGTAGCTTTGGGTTTTTTTATCGAAGCCGACCGAACTCTCAATCATGCCTTTAGCATTTTGCAGGGTATCGAGCTCCTTGACGGCTTCTGGCGTATTGCCCAGCGCTCGAAGCTGTTCGATTTGCTCATCCAGAGCTTGGTTCCAGACATCGTAATGCCCCTCCAGCGCATGGACAAGGTTAGAGGAAAGGCTTAGCGCAAGCAGGGCGAAAGCAGTAAATAGCCGGCAGATCATAACACTCCAATAAAACAGAGACTCAAGCTCGCCTGAGAATAGTGGGGTAAATAAGCCTGAGGGATAATAGATTGATAATTAGTGTTAAATTGTAGTGTATAACAGACTTGATGGATATCTGACGAGTGCTTTGCTGGACATTGGTACAATTTGCACTAATCCTCGCCAGTCGGCAAAAGATTTCGGTAAAAGCACTTGACCCTGATACGCTAAGTGATTACATTAGCCGCCGTTGAGACGCAAGGCGTCCAAACAACAATGTGGTGAGGTGTCCGAGTGGCTGAAGGAGCACGCCTGGAAAGTGTGTATACGGCAACGTATCGAGGGTTCGAATCCCTCCCTCACCGCCATCATCCTTAAGGGTGATACAATTCGGAGAGATGGCTGAGTGGTTGAAAGCACCGGTCTTGAAAACCGGCATACGTTAATAGCGTATCTAGGGTTCAAATCCCTATCTCTCCGCCACATTCAAGAAAGCCAGCTTAATTGCTGGCTTTTTTACATCTATAGCTTGGCAAAGAATGTGATAGGGTGAAGAACCCTAGACAGGGTTCAGCCGAGCGAAGCGAGACAACGTTGCTAGCCGAAGGCGTAGTAAAGCAACGGCCCGTAGGGCGAAGTAAATCCCTATCTCTCCGCCACATTCAGATAAGCCCAGCAGAAATGCTGGGCTTTTTCGCGTTAGCGATATAGAGGATTCAAATCCTTTCATGCCCAGAGCGCTCCGCCACATTCGAAGGGCTCGCAGAAATGCGAGCCTTTTTTGCATCTGTCGTTCGGCAAAGACAAGAGTAGCAGCACCCTGCCTAGGATGACGGAGATGGGTAGGGCCGGTGGTAGGTGCGGATCGGCCGGCCGACGCTCCCATGCTGCAAGTGAGCCTCTAACCGCCCTTGACGTACCGCATAGTCGAGATAACGTCGCGCCGTTGTCTTGCTTAGCCCCGTTTGTTCTGCCAGGGTTGATGCACTGTGCTCTTCGGTAGCATAGCGGAAGCAGGCCATGACTTGATCTAGGGTATACGGGTCGACTCCGTTGCTCGGAACACGATTCGCGAGGCGTGCTGGAGGTTGACTGCCTGCGGTGAGGAGCTGATCCAGCTGGTCTTGTTGGATCGGCTGCTCGCCGGTGAGAGAGTGCTGATAAGCGTGAAAGCGCTCCAGGCTGTGACGGAGGCGCTGGTAGTTAATCGGCTTGATCAGGTAATCAAACACCCCCAGCGACAAGGCATCGCGGATCACTTTCCCGTCGTTGGCCGCAGAGACAAAAACGACATTGGGCATGCGGGCGAGGGTGCGCCATTGCCGGAGCAGGTTGATCCCTTTGCCATCGGGCAGGAAGTGGTCTAGCAGGATCAGATCGGGACTCAGTGCCTCCTGCATCACCCAGGCCTGCTTGACGGTACTGGCAACCCCCACCACCCGGTAGTGATCCAGTGAGCCGATGAAGTGGCTGTGTAAATCGGCAATGGTGACGTCATCTTCGACGATTAATACGCTGATCACGGTACATCCTTATGTTCGGTCGGCTGGGGAAACGGAATATAGAGGGCAAACGTTGTTGCCCCTGGCTCGCTGTCGAGGTCGATATAGCCTTGAGCCTCCTCGACATGAGTCTTGACCAGATGCAAGCCGATCCCATGGCCGTCAGCCTGTTTGCTGGTCACACCAAGTTCGAAGATGCGATCGATCAAAGCCGGCTCGATGCCACAGCCATTGTCACAAATGGTGATCATCAACTCTGGGCCCTCATCTATTATCGCAAGCTCTATCTCTCCATTGCCCATGCTACAGGCGGCAAAGCTGTTGTCGATGAGGTTGCCAACGATGGCACACAGGGTCTCCTCGCTAAGCTGCGGAGGAAGGCAGGTAATGGAACTGTCGTCGCTGAGTCTAAAATTGAGCTGGAGCTCCATGGCACGATGGCACTTGCCGATCAGCAGACCGGCCATCATATCTAGTCGGCATACCTGGGTGATGCGGTCAATCAACTGCTGCTGGCCTGCTGAGTGGGTATTGATAAGCCTCAGGGCCGTGTCACTTTTCCCCAGCTGAAGCAGGCCGCCGATGGTGGTGAGTTTGTTGGCGTATTCATGGCGCATGATCCTTAGGCTTTCCGTATGCTGGCGGATCTGGCTCAGTTGCTCGGTAAGCAGGCTCATTTCATCACGGCGGCGGAAGCTGATCACGCAGCCGCCGTTGGTGGCGGCGAGTGATACCCGGCTGGCGATAACGGCATGGCCGTTGAATTGGGCCATCTGGTCGGCAACACTGCCTCGGTGAGCATCGCAGAATCCTTCGCTGGAAAAAATGCGGCCTACCGGCTGTCCGAGAAGCGCAGTGTCTTTCAGGCCCAGCCAGCGCCGTGCGTTGTGGTTGCACTCTAGGATGTGATTTTGATGATCGAGAGCGATGATCCCTTCGTGGGTCGCATTGAGGATCCCTCGCTTCAAGTCGAGCATCTGCAGTAGCTCTTGCGGTTCCATCCCTTGCATTCCGCGGCGGATCCATTGCGAAATGAGCCAGGTGAGGATCGCTGAAAAGGCAATGGTGGTGATCACCGCTATCCAGATCGGAGCCCAGTAGAGTCGTTTCCAGTGGCTGAGGGTATCGATGAGGTAACCGACCTTGATCATTCCGATGATCTCACCGTGGGTGTTTTTGATCGGGGTGATGTAGCGGAGTGAGCGGCCCAGAGAGCCCACCCCCTCTGACAAATAGTGCGCCCCCGAGGTCAGCGCGGCATCGATATCGCCGCCCATAATCGGCAAGCCAATGCGGTCGGCGATGGGGTGTGCCATGCGTATGCCATGCTTATCGCCGATCACAATAAAGTCGGCATCACTATGGGCGTAGAGATCGTCAACCAGTTCTCCCACGGCCTCGGTATCCCCCGCTTCCACGCTGCGCTGTAACAGGCGTAATTCGGCGATTTGTCGCGACTGGACCATAGCACGTGCTGCTACTTCCTGCCTGAGTACCACCATGGCCTTCGGGGTGACGAGCCACCACCAGACCAGCGCCTGCGCTGCCAATACCAGCAGCAGGCAGATCATAATTTGTTTGTTGAAAGACACGTTACCTCCCTGTGGGCGACAGGTTACGTGAACGGGGAAGATCACGCAGCGCAAATGTGATGGAACTAATACTTGGCTCACACTCTGGTTTTTATGGGTTTTATTATTGTTTTTATGATGTTAACAGCCTTAATTATTCTTTTCTCAATGAGCATTGCAGCAGAAGATGAAGGGCGCGGAAGTTCTGTTATCGCCTCAGGCTGGATTTCCAAGAAACTGACCTAACACAATTTTTTTGTTGTCGGGCGGGGTAGATTCGGGCGTAGATTTTTTTCTATGGAGTAATTTACGATGCAATGGTTGCAATCTTCCCGCCTCCGGCTGGTGATGCTGGTGGTGCTGAGTACTGCGATTTGGTTTATGCCGGTGCCCGATGGGTTGAGTATCGATGCCTGGCAAATGATGACAATATTTGTGGCGACCGTACTTGGGCTGATCATCGCACCGCTGCCTCTGGGCGCGATGGCGATGATTGGGCTTACGGCTACAACGCTGACCGGGCTGTTGCCGATCCGCACCGCGTTGTCTGGCTTTTCTCATCCGACAATTTGGATGATTGCGGCAGCATTTTTTATCTCGCGTGGTTTTATCCAAACCGGGTTTGGCCGGCGGGTCGGATACTTATTCATTAGCAAGCTCGGACACAGTTCGTTGGGCCTCGCCTATGGCCTGGTGCTGACGGATTTGCTGTTTGCTCCTGCCACGCCGAGTACGACAGCCCGCTGCGGGGGCATTATTTCACCGTTGTTTCGCTCGGTGGCAGAGGCGTATGACTCTTCGCCTGAGAAAGGGACTGAAAATAAAATCGGTGCGTTTCTGGTGCAGTGTATTTTTCAGTGCAATGCGATTACCTGTGCCATGTTCCTGACCTCAATGGCCGGAAATCCACTGGCGGCGAATTTTGCCGCCGAGCAAGGGGTGGAGATCTCTTGGGCGGGTTGGGCGCTGGCAGCGGTAGTGCCAGGTTTGGTGTGCTTGGCACTGATCCCTTTGTTGATGTACCAATTTTTTCCGCCTGAGTTAAAGCGTACGCCGGAGATGCGGCAGCTCGCCCGTGATGAACTCCAACGGATGGGCGCAATGAGCAAGGCCGAGTGGATGATAGCAGCAACATTCGTCGGCATGGTGACCTTGTGGGTGTTTGGTCCGGTGTTGTCTCTGCATGCGACGGTAACGGCACTGGCGGGTTTGGTCTTTTTGCTTGTCACAGGGACTATCCAGTGGGATGACATTCTCAAGGAGAAGGAGGCTTGGCATACAATTGTGTGGTTTGCGGTGCTGGTAATGATGGCCGGCCAGCTGAATTCACTCGGGTTTATCAATTGGTTTGGTGAGCAGGTAGGGGCCTCCATGGCAGGCATGGGCTGGGTTGTTACCTTGGTTATTTTGCTGTTGGTTTACTTCTACAGCCATTACCTGATGGCAAGTGCAATGGCCCATATCAGTGCGATGTATTCTGCCTTTCTCGCTATCGCGATCGGTGCGGGTGCGCCGCCGATGCTGGCGGCTATTGTCTTGGGTATGTTCAGTAACCTGTATATGTCAACCACACACTATTCGTCAGGCCCGGCGCCGATTTTGTTCGGTGCTGGTTATATGTCACTGAAACAGTGGTGGAAAATAGGCTTTCTTTTCACCTTGGTCGTTATCCCCGTCTTTATGGTGATTGGCGGTGCGTGGTGGAAACTGATCGGTCTGTGGTAAGCCCAGTGTCAGTAAAGTTTAATTAGCCAGAGCCCTGTTGTCAGACAGGGCTTTTTCGTTCATGCCTGTTTTATCTGGATGTCATCCAACATCATCTGCAGCTCAGATACGCAGCTCCCGCACCCGGTGCCGGCTTGAGTCGCCTCGCTGATCGCCCTTACTGAGCCGCAAGACTTCGCTCGAATCGCTTGCGCTATGGTGTTGGCTCCAACTTGCTTGCAAGCACAAACCAAACGTCCGGCTTGCTGCTCGGGCATGGCCTTGCCCGTAAACAGCGCCTGTACCAGTGGGTCCGAAATCGATCGGCCAATTAGGGTGTACAAGTAGTCGTTATCGCCAGCGTGTAAGTCATCGCTAACGATGAAGGCCCCTTGGAGCTGGCTATTTTGGAACTGGGCATAACGGCTTTGGGTGCGGGCAGCAATATCGACTACCTGCTGCCCCCTGCCTTGCTGCTTTGCAAGGTGTGTTGCCAGGTAGCGATGTAACTGCCCGGGTTGGCGCTGCGAGGTTATCCGGAACAGATAGCCGGTGTGATTGCGCTGGCATGTCCAGTGCTCTTGCGGACTCAGCCAGTCCGGGATGTGGTTGGTTTGGCTGATCAACAGAGCTTCGCTCTGGTAGGGGGAGGGATGAATGCATACTGGTGTGGCCTTGAGTTCGGGTTGGCCTGACAGGGGATCGCGATGCCCGGCGAGCAGTGCGTTGACTTTGCCCATGCTGGTGGTGCAGTCATTCCAATGAAACGGGGCAAATACCTGGCCCGGGAGGCATTCTTTGCTGATACGTGCCCGCAATAGGATACAGCCGCGTTCACTGGAGACTTTGACGAGTTTGTTCTGCTCGATTGAAAACCGCTCGGCATCTTGTGCTGACAGGGCTAGGTATGGCTCGCTGGTGTGCTCGCTGAGGCGGGGGGATAAGCCGGTGCGGGTCATGGTATGCCAGTGATCCCGTATTCGTCCGGTATTGAGCCGCAACGGATACCGGGACGACGTTTGCTCGGCGGTTGGCCGGTGATCGGTGGCAATAAACTGGGCTTTGCCCGATGGCGTGGCAAATTCACCATTGCCAAACAGCCTAGCCGTTGGTTGGTCGTACTGTGTTACCGGCCATTGCTGTGGGGCCAGCTGATGGTATTGCTTGGGGGTAAGATCGGCAAGACCCGAGAGGTTCAGCGGCCTAGAAAGTGCCTGTACGTCTTGCCCATGGTTGCCGGTTCTGGATCCGGAGGAAGAGGGAGTCAAGGTCTCTTGGCCCAGGGTGGTCATCTGGGCATATTCGCGGAAAATATCGGCCTCGCTCTGGTAGTTGAAGGCATAGCCAAAGCCCATTTTCTTGGCCACTTCACTGATGATCCACCAGTCGGGCTTGGCCTCCCCCGGTGACGGCAGCAGGCGTCGCTGGCGTGAGATCCGCCGCTCGGAGTTGGTCACCGTACCGGATTTTTCGCCCCAACCTTGAGCGGGTAACGCGACATCGGCATGGCGGAGGGTGTCGGTATCGGCCATGCAATCTGATACCACGACATAGGGGCAGTTGGCCAAAGCGGCACTGAGCCGCTGGTTATCCGGCAGGCTGACAGCAGGGTTGGTGGCCATGATCCAAATCGCCTTGATTTTCCCGCTCTCGATGGCATTGAACATGTCGAGGGCTTTGAGGCCGGGGGTGCGGGCCAGGTTGTCGGTCTGCCAAAACTCGCTGATTTGCCGGGTATGCTCAGGATTACCGAAGTCCATATGGGCGGCCAGCATATTGGCCAGTCCGCCCACTTCGCGTCCCCCCATGGCATTGGGTTGCCCGGTGATGGAGAAAGGGGTGCTGCCCGGTTTGCCGATCCGGCCAGTAGCCAGGTGGCAGTTAAGGATACTGTTGACCTTGTTGGTGCCCGATGTGGACTGATTGATACCTTGCGAGTAGACCGTGACAGTTTTTTCGGTGGCTGCAAAGAGCTGGTAGAAGGCGAGGATCTGCTCCCTGTCGAGCCCGGTTGCAGCCTGTACCGATTCGATGTCGCCAAACCGGAAGGCGGTGGCTAGGGCCAGATCCAGCCCTTCGGTGTCTTGGTCAATATAGGCAAAGTCCATTGCCCTGTTTTCACTGAGAAAGGCCAGCAAGCCATTGAACAGGGCAATGTCGCTGCCCGGCAGCAATGGCAGGTGTAGATCGGCAATATCGCAGCTCGGTGTGCGGCGCGGATCAATGACGATGACTTTGCATTGGTTATGTGCTTTCGCGTCACGGATACGCTGAAACAGGACAGGGTGGCACCAGGCGAGGTTCGAACCGGTCAATACGATCAGGTCTGCCTGTTCGAGATCTTCATAGCAACCCGGGACAATATCTGCCCCAAACGCACGTTTGTGCCCGGCGACACTCGATGACATACAGAGCCGGGAGTTGGTATCGATATTGCCGCTGCCGATGAACCCTTTCATCAGTTTGTTGGCGACATAGTAGTCTTCGGTCAGTAACTGTCCCGATACGTAGAAGGCCACGGCGTCATTGCCATGATGTTCGATGATCTGGCGAAAATGGGTTGCGACATCTGTCAGTGCCTCTTCCCACGTTACATCCTGCTGGTTGATTTGCGGCGTAAGCAGCCGGCCTTCAATGCCTACCGTTTCCCCGAGGGCCAGCCCTTTAGAGCACAACCTGCCAAAGTTGGCAGGGTGCTGGCTGTCGCCGCGAACCTCCAGTCCCCCGTGGTGGTTTGCTGTGGCTTCAATGCCGCAGCCTACTCCGCAGTAGGGGCAGGTCGATTTAATCCACTTATTACTCTCTCTATGGCCCACCTGCTGTTCTCCTTGGCTGGGTAATCGCTCTAAAACGTATTCAGCAATAACCAGGCCAGCTTTCGCTGTGCTGAAATTCCATCAGAAATTGGATGATTAGCTTGCTGTGCGCGAAATATTCGGCCTTAAATTCTGCCTACACCCCTAAAGTGGTATCTGAGCTTATATGAAATGCTGATTGTGTGGCTGTTTTGGTGCAAAAACACGCTTTCCTTGCACGGGGAGCGGGCAGTTACCGGCGCAATGAGCATCATGGCTTGGCCGGATCGTGACGAAGAAAACGACTATTAATTCATAAATAACAGTTAGTTATTTGTTTACTGGGGCAGGGTTGCTCGCAGCTGGCATCGTCTTTGCTGATGGTCTTGGTAGATGGTCTTAGTAATAGATTTCTCAGGATATGTATGAGTAGAAGAGGTAAGCCAGCGATGAGAGAACAGGCAGGGAATGCCCTGATCAGCGCTTCAGGGGCGTCGGGACGCAAGGTCGGAAAAGTGGAGTTGGTCGGGGCTGGCCCCGGTGATCCTATGCTGCTGACCTTGCGGGCAATGCAAAGTATTGAGCAAGCCGATGTGATTGTTTACGACCGTTTGGTTAGCAAGCAGATACGGGCATGTTTTCCGGCCAGTGCCCAGGCTTTGTATGTCGGTAAGGCCAAGGGAGATCACAGTACCCGTCAGGAGGCAATCAACGATTTGCTGGTTGCACTGGCCTGGCAGGGAAATAGCGTATGCCGCTTGAAAGGAGGCGATGCCTTTATTTTTGGTCGGGGCAGCGAAGAGATGTTGGCGCTCAAAGCGGCTGGGGTGCCTGTCGACGTGGTGCCAGGGATCACGGCAGCCGCCGGCTGCACCAGCTATGCCGGTATTCCGCTGACACACCGGGGAGTGTCGCAAGGTTGCACTTTTGTCACCGGCCATGCTGAGCAGTCGCTTGATCTTAACTGGCCGGCATTGGCACAGCTTGATCATACCCTGGTGTTTTATATGGGGGTTACTAAAGCGGTTATGATCCGCGATAGGTTGCTGGCTTGTGGGATGACGCCTACCACGCCGGTGGCGCTGGTCGAGAAAGGGTGCTGCCCCGAGCAGCGCACCGTGACCGGTCAATTGCAGGATTTGCCGGCGTTGGTGAAGCGGCACCAGGTGGTATCGCCGGCACTGATTGTGGTCGGAGAGGTTGTCGCGCTGGCAGAGCAGCTGCAGTGGGTCAGTCAGGTTGCCGAACTACAGCAACAAAAACAGCTCCAGCTTTCAGCTTGAGCGCCATTGACTTGAGAGCAAGAGAAATGAGTCGTGAAGTCAGCCGCTCAGGGGAGAGTAGAAATGGATAAAAAAAGAATTATTGTGGTCGGTAACGGCATGGTCGGGCACAAGTTTATTGAAGATATGCAGGTTCAGGATCAGCAGGCACAGTTTACTATCCTGACTTTTTCTGAAGAGCCTAGATTGGCTTATGACCGAGTACAGCTAAGCAGCTATTTTAGTGGCAAGAGCGCACAGGATTTGGCGCTGGCCCACGAAACCGAGTACCAAGCTAGCGGGGTTGAGTATCTGCTTAACGAGCAGGTTTGCGACATTGATACCGCCGAGAAGTGCGTGGTGACCCAAAGCGGCCGGCGCGAGCACTACGACAAACTGGTGCTGGCAACCGGCTCATATCCTTTTGTTCCGCCGATCCCCGGCAATGACCAGCCGCACTGCCATGTGTACCGGACAATCGAAGATCTGGAAGCGATTGCCGAGTCAGGGGCACAGAGCCAGGTGGGGGTTGTCGTCGGGGGCGGGTTGCTTGGCCTGGAAGCGGCCAATGCACTCAGACAGCTGGGGGTTGATACCCATGTGGTGGAATTCGCCCCTCGCCTGATGGCGGTTCAGCTTGATCAGGGTGGGGGCGACTTGCTTGCTCGCCAAGTTGCGTCTTTGGGGGTATCGGTTCATACCGACAAGGCCACGACTGACATTGTCGCCGGTGAATCTTGCCGCTACCGGATGAATTTTGCTGATGGTTCGTATCTGGAAACCGACATGATTGTGTTCTCGGCGGGGATCCGTGCGCAAGACACCTTGGCTCGCAAGTGCGGCCTGAAGGTTGGTGAGCGGGGCGGCATTGTGATTGATGATCATTGTCAGACCAGTGCCGAGGATGTCTATGCCATCGGTGAGTGTGCCCTGTGGCAGCAGCGGGTTTTTGGTCTGGTCGCCCCCGGTTACCAGATGGCCAAAGTGCTGGCCAGCCACCTCTGCCAGCCGGAAGCCGGTATGGCTTTCGTCGGTGCTGATATGAGTACCAAGCTCAAATTGCTGGGGGTGGATGTGGCCAGTATCGGTGATGTGAGTGGCTCGACGCCGGGGGCCTTGTCTTATACCTACAGCGATGACTTGGAGCAGGTGTACAAGCGACTAATTTTGTCACCGCAAGGTGACAAGATATTGGGCGCGGTGCTGGTAGGCGATGTCAGTAACTACCCGTCGCTGCTGCAACTCAAGCTCAACGATATGCCGCTGCCTGAGAACCCCTCGGTATTGATCCTGCCCCAGTTTGAAGGGGAAGGAGCCTCTTCAGGCTTGGGGATAGATGCCTTGCCCGACAGCGCCTCTATCTGCTCCTGCTATGACGTGACCAAAGGTCAAATCAAGCAGGCCGTGGCCGAAGGCTGCTGCTCAATGGCTGATCTCAAGACGGTGACTAAGGCGTCAACCGGCTGTGGCGGCTGTTCAGCACTGGCCAAACAAGTGATGGATGCAGAATTGGCCGCGATGGGGGTAGAAGTCAGCAACCATATTTGTGAGCACTTTGCCTATTCACGCCAGGAGCTGGCCGATCTGGTAAGGGTGAAAAAAATCACCTCCTTTGATGCCTTGCTCAAAGAGTATGGTCGCGGTCTTGGGTGTGACATCTGCAAGCCAGCCGTGGGCTCGATGCTGGCATCTTACTGGAATGACTATGTACTGGCGGAACCGCACATCGAGCTGCAGGATACCAATGATATCTTCCTCGGCAACATGCAAAAAGACGGTACGTACTCGGTGGTACCGCGTATACCAGGCGGAGAAATCACCCCGGACAAACTGATCGTGCTGGGAGAGGTTGCCAAGCAGTTTGATCTCTACACCAAGATCACCGGTGGCCAACGGGTCGACTTGTTTGGTGCCCAACTGCATGAGTTACCAGAGATCTGGCGCATTTTGGTGGATGCCGGATTTGAGACCGGCCATGCCTATGGCAAGGCCGTCCGTACCGTCAAATCCTGTGTCGGTAGTACTTGGTGCCGATACGGAGTGGCGGACAGTGTCGGTTTTGCTATTGATCTTGAACACCGTTACAAAGGGCTGCGTGCCCCGCATAAGCTCAAATTTGCCGTTTCCGGCTGTACCCGTGAATGCGCCGAAGCCCAGTCCAAAGATATTGGGGTGATTGCGACGGAAAACGGCTGGAACCTGTATGTTTGCGGTAATGGCGGGATGCGTCCGCGCCATGCTGACTTGCTGGCCAGTGATCTGGATGCAGATACATTAGTCAGTTATGTCGACCGTCTTCTGATGTTCTATATCCGCACCGCTGACAGGTTACAGCGGACGTCTGTGTGGCTGGAGAACCTTGAAGGTGGTCTAGAGTATCTGAAGAAAGTGGTGATTGACGATCATTTAGGCCTTGGTGAAGAACTTGAGCAGGAGATGGCAGCGACGCTCGGCCAGTACCAGTGTGAGTGGAAGACGACCCTGGCTTCGCCAGAAAAACTCGAGCGTTTCAGGCATTTTATCAATAGCGAACAGCAAGATAGCCGACTGGCTTATGTATCGGAGCGGGGACAGCGCAGGCCTATGACTCGGGAAGAAAGGGCTCTGGAACAAGGTAAGGCCAATATCGCGGCGGGTATTTCACCCGGTGGGCTCGTTGGTGAATCAATTAATATTATTGATATTACTAAGTAAAGAGGAAGATAGCATGGAGCAGAAGCAGGCAGAGTGGTATAGGGTGTGCCATCGAGATGCACTCATTAAAAATTCAGGTATTTGTGTCCTTTGGGGTCACGAGCAAGTGGCAATCTTTTACTGTCACCGGTCAGATTCCCTGTATGCCGTCGAGAACTACGATCCGATTGGTGAGGCCAATGTGTTGTCGCGGGGGATCATGGGTTCGATAGGTGATGAAGTGGTGGTGGCTTCTCCCCTGTACAAGCAGCACTTCAGTTTGCAAACAGGCCAGTGTATCGAACAGCCAGAGGTAAAACTGAAAACTTTCGCGGTACGATGTCAAGGTGAGGATGTGCAACTTAGTTTATAATTAGTTGGCGTCATGACGAAAAATCACAGTATATGCTGTGATTTTTTATTTATTTCTTATAAATATATATTTTTATTGAATAATGCTTGAAAGTTAAGTGAGTCTATAATGTCTTATAGGTTGTTATATGGCTCAATATGGTGCTTAAATTTATAATTTTGACTTATTTTGGTGCTTGGATTTGTTTTTAAATGATTTATGCATTTTAAGTTGTTGATAAATAATAAATAAATACCTGGCATAAACAATGCATTGTTAGTGTCAGGTCAGTATAAAAAAGGAAACACCAATATGTCAGAAACAGGCAAGTTCAATATCTTTTCATTTACGGGGAAAATGAAAATTCTCCACCTTAGCTGGTTTGCGTTTTTCATTACCTTTTTTGTGTGGTTCAACTTTGCTCCACTCCTCCAATCGGTCAAAGCTTCGTTAGGGTTAACGACGGCGGAGATTAAGACGTTATTGATCCTCAATGTCGCTTTTACCATACCTGCCCGGGTGCTCATCGGTATGCTCACCGATAAATATGGCCCGAGACTGGTTTATTCCGCCTTGTTAGCTGTTTGCTCCATCCCTTGTTTTGTCTTTGCTTTTGCCGACAGCTTCGTTCAGGCGGCGATTGCCCGTTTTGCCCTGGGTTTTATCGGGGCAGGCTTCGTGGTCGGGATCCGTCTAGTCTCTGAGTGGTTCCCGCATAATGAGCTGGGGACGGCGGAAGGGATTTATGGTGGCTGGGGTAACTTTGGTTCTGCGGCGGCGGCCTTTACCTTGCCCACCGTTGCTATCATGTTCGGCGGTGACGATGGCTGGCGCTACGCTATGGCCATTACCGGCGTGATGAGTCTGCTGTTCGCCTTTGTCTTCTATGCCAGTGTAACGGATACCCCAAAGGGGGCGACGTATTTCAAGCCTAAGCAGTTGGGTGCAATGGAGGTGACCTCGAAAGGGGACTTCTTCCTGCTGCTGTTGATGAAGTTGCCGATGTATGGGGCCTTGGCCCTGCTGGCATGGAAGCTATCGCCAACCGGGATCGGTATGCTCAGTGATAGTGCGGTGATGGCTATCTATAGCGTGCTTGCCCTGATTTATTGTTATGAAGTTCTGCAGGTATGGCGGGTCAACAAAACGGTGTTTGAGAAGCCGGTCCCCGAAGTGCATCGCTATAAGTTCAAGCAAGTTGCGATTTTGAATGTGTTGTACTTCGCCACCTTTGGTTCGGAGTTGGCTGTGGTCTCGATGTTGCCGTTGTTCTTCTCGGAAACCTTCGAGTTAACCCCGGTGATGGCTGGTATGGTTGCTTCAGCCTATGCCTTCATGAACTTGATGTCCCGCCCGGGGGGCGGCTGGATTTCCGATAAGTTTGGCCGCAAGCCGACTTTGTTGATTTTGACTGCAGGATTGGCCGCCGGTTACTTCCTGATGGGGCAGGTGGATAGCAGTTGGCCGCTATGGCTCGCGGTGGTGGCGGCGATGGCTTGTTCGTTCTTTGTCCAGTCGGGGGAAGGGGCGGTGTTTGCTACCGTACCATTGATAAAACGCAGGATGACTGGCCAGATCGCCGGAATGACCGGTGCCTACGGGAATGTAGGGGCAGTGTGTTACCTGACCATTTTGTCGCTGGTTGATTACAGTACCTTCTTCTACGTGATAGCGGCTACGGCGGTCATTGGTTTCATCACCTTGTTAATGATGGAAGAGCCAAGTGGGCAGATCGCCGAGATCAATGAAGACGGCAGTATCGTGATGATTGATGTCGCTAACCGATAAGCTCAGCCGGCCTACCCTGCAACGGCAGAGTAGGCCGTCGGCCGTGTTGATGAAACTGCTGGGGCGAGCAACAGCAGGTTGAATATGCTCTAGGAGGAGTGGATGAGTGAAACAACTGGGCGCGAGGGCATATCCAATCAGAAAGCGGATAGGGGGGCATGGGCTTCGAGAGCCAGTACTCTAAAGTTGGACGTTGGCGGGTACTCGGTGGGCGGGTGTAAGCCCAGTAATCAGGATGCGTTTGCCATCTGCCAGCCCATGCAGCGTGATGAACTGGTACACAAAGGCGTTGTTGCCTGCCTGGCTGACGGGGTCAGCTGCAGCGAACAGGGCCAGCGTGCGAGCCAGATCAGTGTGAGCCAGTTTGTTGAAGAATACTATGCAACGCCAAAAACCTGGGGGGTGAAGCACTCTGCCGGCCAAGTGCTGCATGCCCTGAACCAGTGGCTTTACTATCAGAGCAACCAATCTGAGCTGCAGCATAACGGCTTGGTAACCACCTTTTGCGCGGTGATCATCAAGTCCAATACCGCTTATATTATGCACGTGGGAGATACGCGAGCCTATCTCTACCGCAATCAGATCCTGACTCCGCTTACCCAAGATCATCGTCGTCAGTTATATGGTCAGCAGTCTTTCCTTACACGCTCGCTGGGGATGGACAGCCACATTGAAGTCGACTTTCAGCAAATACGGCTAGAGCAAGCCGACCGGCTGCTGCTGGTCACAGACGGCATCCACGAGTGGTTGGGCGATGCCGACATGCAGCAAATTTTGTCTTCGAGTGTTTTGCCAGCCGAACAGCAAGCGCGTGTGCTGGTGGAGGCCGCATTGGCGTCGGGCAGCCAGGATAATGTCTCGGGTGTGCTGCTTGAGGCCCAGTCGCTACCTAGCCTGACCATGGATGAATATATCGAGGAGCTGACAGGACGGGTGATCCCGCCGGTGTTGGAAGAAGGAAACCGGATTGACCAGTACCGTATTCTGCGGGTATTGCACAGCGGCCCGCGAAGTCATGTTTATTTGGCGGTCAGTGAATTTGACACTAAACGCTATGTACTGAAGATGCCTTCGCTAAATTTTGCAGAGGACTATCAGTATCTGCAGGGTTTCGTGCGTGAAGGCTGGTTGGGGGAGCAGATAGCTAACCACAGGGTTATGAAGATCCATCCATTTTCCCGCCATTCGCCTTTTCTATACCATGTCTGTGATTGGATTGAAGGAAAAACATTACGCCAGTGGATGGACGATAATCCCAGGCCTGAATTAGGTAAAGTGCGGTTAATGGCAGAGGAGATCATTAAGTCACTTCGAGTTTTGCAGCGTCACCGCCTTATTCATCGTGATATCAAACCAGAAAACCTTATCGTTAATCAACTTGACGAAATTGTTATTATTGATTTTGGTTCGGTTTATTCTGAGCATTTTGATGAAATATATACCCCAATAGAGGAAACGGTCCCTGTTGGTGATATTAAATATTTGTCACCAGAGTGTTTGTCTGGGGGTAAATTGTCAGTCAGGTCCGACATGTATTCTGTATCTATCATAATTTACGAGATGTTGACTGGACATTTCCCCTATTCTTTTCCTAAGGCTATTACGTCGTCAGCGGCTATAAGCCGGTGGCCAGAATATATCCCCTTGGGGAGTTACCGTCGTGATCTACCATTCTGGATGGATCTGGTGATCCGAAAAGGGTGCTTTCCGCAAGCCAACCTGCGATATGCGGCCTTTTCTGAGCTCGCCAGTGATTTGTTCCACCCTTCGGCTGAAATAATGAAGCAGGCAAGCGGACGTTCTTTGAAAAGCAAGAACCCGGTTAGGTTCTGGAAAGTCGTATCGCTCTGTTTGTTTTTTATTGTTATTGTCCAACTTACCATCTCCTTGGACTAATATTATTTATTTTGTTTTAGGTTGGTGATTATTTATATGGTGAATGCTTTAAGATAAATAAAATATCACATATCACCAAGTTAATTTATTAATATTAATTGTTGAGAATTAAATGAGATCACCATTCCATTATTAATTACTGATTTTTTGTCGCTAATTAAAAACACACTATAACTATAGCCGGGCTCTTTAATCGACTGGTTCAAGGCGAACCAACAATTGAAGTGACCTATTTTTGTATCGTCAGCTAAAGGCTAATTATCCGAAAGGATAGGGCGCAAAACTTCCGGCCTACGGAGTCGCCATCACTTCAAGGTGATTGGGTTCTAGGGTAGCGGGGTTACCTGATTGGAATAAGCAAGATCAAGAATAAGATCAAAGCAGTGGCTTCTTCCCGTTAGCTGGCTTCCCACAATAATCATAATGGAAGCTAAACATGAAAAAAGTGATTAACTTTTCGTTGGGCGCAATGTCAGTCATGGCAGCCCTATCTCCGTTGCATGTCGGTGCCCACGGCTGGGCCGATTTTCCGGCGGCCCGCCAAGTGATTTGTGAATCAGATGGCGGCCACTGGGGCCCCTCTGATGGCTCGCAGATCCCGAACGAGGCGTGCCGCGCCTCATTCTTGGAATCCGGGACCTATCCATTGGTGCAGAAGAATGAGTTTGCCGCTTTGGTACCGAATTACAACAATATGGATGCCGTCAAAGCCGCTGTGCCCGATGGGACTATCTGTTCTGGTGGCGACCCGCGCAAGAGCGGCATGAGCGTGGCCTCTGAGCACTGGCAGCGTACCGAGATGAAAGCTGGTGAAACCTTCACCTTGCGCTACCGTGCAACCGCTCCGCATAACCCGAGCTTTTGGCAGTTCTACCTGACCAAACCGGGGTACAATGCTGCCCATAGTCGTTTGGGTTGGGATGATCTGGAGCTGATTGATACTGCCGGCAATGTGGCAGTGACGAAGGAGAGCAGCGGCCAGTACTACCTCGTTGATGTGACCCTGCCGAGCGGTCGCAGTGGTGAGGCCACGCTGGTAACCCGCTGGCAGCGTAATGATCCCGCTGGCGAAGGCTTTTACAATTGTAGCGATATTCGTTTTGACGGCGAAGTGCTGCCGCCGGAGTGGACTTCTAAGGGCCAGTATGTCAAGCCTGGGGTAGAGGCACAAGATGGCGACAGCGTCTGGTTCCGGATCTTCAATCAGCAAGGTTCAGAAATTGTTTTCGAGAAGCTGCCAATCACTGCCGCTAATGAGAACATCAATACCTGGTCCTATGATCTTGCCCTGTTGATTAACGAGAAATACCCGGCTGTGGCTCAGGTCGGTGTGGAAGAAGCCTCTGGCGATATTATATACCAGCCAGCTGATCTGTATGCCAACCAGGTTTTTGTTACCAACCCTGACTATAACTACGCTCTCGATGTACGTGATGGGGATGTGATAGAGCCTGCGCCGGTCATCGTCCAAGGGCTGGAAAGTCAATACACGTTGGGGACTGACGGTAAGGCTTACATTGAAGCCACGGTGAGCTCTGAGGGGCACTATAAGATTAACATGACGCTGCTTGATAGCGCAGGGCAGCAACTGGCATCGGATAATGATGTTATCAATAACAGCAGTGTTGGTATGTCACTGTCTACCAATCAGACGGGGTCGTTCAGCGTGGTAGTGACGGCGACAGATCCGGCGAGTAACGAGCAACAGGTGGTCGAAACCAAGTCTATTACGGTCAAGGAGAGCGCCGGTGGCGGGGATTATGATTATGCCTACCCTGAAGGTATCGGTAGCTATGTACCGGGCGAGACCGTGGTACTCGGCCGCGATGGCAATACCTACCAGTGCCGTCCATTCCCTGAAGGGGGATGGTGTAACATTGACTCGCCGTATCACTATGAGCCGGGGTATGGCTCAGCTTGGCAAGATGCCTGGATCAAGCAATAGCTAATCAAGTGGTGAGATCGGAAAAACGCTGGCACAAGCCAGCGTTTTTTTATGAGCGCTAGCTCACAAACGCTTCTACTGCTTAGTGATAAATCGAAAAGTAGTGTTTCTCCTTGTGGACAATGTTGGTGTGTAACCTGTTGATTTGGTGATCTTGCTCAAAATCCCCCCGATCATTTTTTGCCGGGAATTTATAACTTGTCTCAGATCAAATTGTTGCACACTTTTTTGGTGGTAGCTTTTATTCGCACACACAGAGACTGGTTACGTCTAGCCCGCCTGAACATTAAGTGGTTCTTTGGTTTACAAGCGGTTTATGGTAATTAGTTTTTGATAATTATGGAGAATTTATCATGAGTAGCGCATTTTTCATCCCTGCGGTAAACCTGATGGGCGCGGGCTGCCTGACTGAAGCCGCTGATTCGGTGAAAGCTCACGGTTTTAAAAAAGCCCTGATTGTGACCGATAAAGTGCTTAGCCAAATTGGTATGGTCAAGCAGGTTGCCGATTTGCTGGCACAGCGTGATATTGATTCTATTGTTTTTGATGGTACACAACCAAACCCGACAATTGGCAATGTTGAAGCCGGTCTGGCATTGCTGAAGGAAGGTGAATGTGACTTTGTGATTTCGCTGGGCGGTGGTTCTCCGCACGACTGTGCCAAGGGGATCGCCCTTGTCGCTGCCAATGGTGGTGAGATTGCTGATTACGAAGGGGTCGACCAATCAGCCAAACCGCAGCTGCCGCTGGTCGCGATCAACACCACTGCCGGTACTGCGAGTGAAATGACCCGCTTCTGTATCATTACCGATGAAGTCCGCCACATCAAAATGGCTATTGTTGATAAGAACACCACCCCGCTGATGTCAGTCAATGATCCTGAGCTGATGCTTGCCAAACCGGCCTCCCTGACGGCGGCAACCGGTATGGATGCACTGACCCATGCCATTGAAGCTTATGTGTCTACGGCGGCAACCCCGATTACTGATGCCGTTGCAATCAAAGCTATCGAGCTGATCCAGGCTCACCTGCGCACCGCAGTGAAAGACGGCCAGAATATCGAAGCGCGCGAGCAAATGGCCTATGCGCAGTTTATGGCCGGTATGGCCTTCAACAATGCTTCACTAGGGTACGTTCATGCCATGGCACACCAGCTTGGTGGTTTCTACGATCTGCCGCACGGTGTTTGTAATGCCGTATTGCTGCCGCATGTTCAGCGCTACAATGCGCAGGTTTGTCCTGAGCGCCTGACCGATGTTGCCAAGGCGATGGGAGTGAAGACCGAAGGATTGACGCCTGAGCAAGGTGCAGAAGCGGCGCTTGAGGCGATCCAGGCACTATCCAAAGATGTCGGCATCCCGGCGGGCCTGGAGGTGCTGGGTGCTAAGGCCGAAGATATTGCTGTGCTTGCGGACAATGCCCTGAAAGATGCATGTGGTTTCACCAACCCGAAACAAGCCAGCCACGAGGAGATCTCAGCCATCTTTGCCGCGGCGATGTAAGCCGTTTAGCGTGCCTGTTTAGCCAAAGCTGATGAAAGGCAAGCAGGCGCTATCCACTGCACTATTGATGTTTGCGCCCGTTATCAAGCGGGCGCTTTTTTCTGCCAAGGGGCCAGAGTCTTACACACTTTTCGAGAATGGTTTAACGTTAGAAGCAGCCGTGCTGGGGTCGGCAGAGGGAGCGGATTGCTGATAATCCAGGATCCCATTCTTTCCCCGTTGCTTGACTTCATACATGGCGAAATCAGCTTGTTGCAGTACTTCACTCATACTTGATGCATTGAGAGGGTATTCGCTGCTGCCGATACTGGCAGAAATCGCGAAAGGCTTGCCATTCAACATTGCCGGCTGCTGGAAGCTGTTGAGCAGTTTTTGGCTGATATTGATTTCGTGTTGCACAGAGAGCGATTCGATAACCGCAAATTCATCCCCGCCCATACGGGCGACGTGGTAGTGTTCCCCGCTTAGTGCCGCCAACCGGTTTGCGACGGTTTTCAGCAGGGTATCCCCTGCATGGTGACCCAGGGTGTCGTTAACCGTCTTGAACCCGTCCAGATCAATCAGGTAGAACCGAAAGGGCTGCTTGGCCTCGATTAACTCATTGAGCTGGTGGTTGAGCCACAACCGGCTATGAATACCGGTCAGGGTATCGCTCATCGCCAGTTTGCGCATCGACTTCGACTCTAGCCATAACGACCATAGCAAAATCCCGCCAAGCAGGACAATTGCGCAGAGCAAGAAATAAATGAGCATTTTCATTGCATGGGTTGCTTTCACTTTTTTAAGTAGATCGCCGCTCGACAGCCGGAATTTGTGGCTGAGGAAAATCACGAGATTTTCGTAGTTGTCTTTCACTTGCTTGATCAAGTCCGATTCCGGCTCCCCCGGCTGGAGCGCAAGTAGCTGCGATTCGATGGACTGGATATAGGCAAACTGCTTGCTGATTTGGTGGTAGGCACCGTCAAAGTGGTAGATATGGCTGATATGGGTATTGGTGAGGATGGTCTTGAATCGGCTCCACAAGATCTCATACTGCAGCATCATATCGTTATGATCACTGGTGCCGACGCTGTAGCGGTGGAGTTGGTGGTGGAATTCGGCGTATTCCTTGTTGAGCTGGAGCACATACCATGCCACTTCATTCTGGCTGTTGGCGATAACATCTGAATTGCGTTTGAGCGCGGTCACGGCCATCAGGATACTGATGAAAAGCAGCGGTGTAATAAAGGCGAGCTGGGTGGTGATTTTACGGCTACGACATTTATCCATAACGCGACTCGGTTAATGCGCTTCGATGTGAGCGAGTTGCCAGACCATGTTTGCCAGGTGCTCGGTTGCTGCGGCGTCGGGGTGTTCATTCAATGAAATAATGATCCAGTACGGACCGTAATCACGCACTTTTAGGTATTGGCCATCTTGCCTGATGGCCAGTAATGGATTGTATTGCTTAATGTAATCATGGCTGACCACTACCGAATAGTCGTTGAGGGCCAGCAGTTTGAGCTTAGAGACCGACAGGTTGAGATGCTCAAGCAATGTCAGCAGCCGGACCCCTTGAAAGGTCGCACTCTGCTCGAGCCATGGCAGGTTAGTCGACAGAGAGGTTTGGGGAAGCTGCTCAAGTTGGCTGCGTTCAAGCTCGAGCGACAACTTTTCCCCCGTCAGGCTTTTGCCTGAAATAGCCAGCGGTATGCCTTGGCCCCATGCGGCAAATGCGGTGAAGAGAGATAAGGAACTGATAAGATAAAAAAGCATTAGTTTTGAGCGTGCTCGCAGCATTGGATCTCCTCCAATATTCATCTTGAATTAATTGTAGTTGCTTCTTGATAAATTGAGGCAAAGAAATGAAAACAAAATAGAACGTGTTCATTGTAAATTTGATTTTTAAGCTTCTTATAAAATCATTTACTTAGCATTGCTTTGTGTTTTTTTTGTACGGCGTTAAGTGGTGAGATCAAAATAATTTCTGAAAAAACTTGAGCTGTTCAGGCTAACTCACTAGAATCCCCCTTCCTTTGTCGCTTGTATGACTTTTGGCCTAGCAGGCGATGCTTATGGTGAAAACCATGTCTATCAGGGCGGAGCCCCTGTTTTGACAACCTTGTGGTTGTATCAATGTTTCCGGCGCCTAAGCGGAAACACTCATTAAACAATCTGTGTTCAACTCGTAAATCCAGGAGTGCAAATTGGAAATTTTCAATTTCGTTCTGGACAACTGGGATGTGATTGTCTCTCGCACTGTAGAGCATCTGTCGTTGGTGAGCCTGGCCGTTGGCCTAGCCATGATGACCGGGGTACCTATTGGTATCGCAATTACCCAGAATCAGCGTGTCGCCAATGTGGTGCTATACGTTGCGTCCATTATCATTACGATCCCTTCTATTGCCTTGTTCGGGATCATGATCCCTGTGCTGTCGATTATCGGCCAGGGTATTGGTTATCTGCCTGCAGTGATTGCGGTTTTGCTGTATTCGCAGTTGCCAATTATTCGTAATACCTACACCGCAATTAACAACGTTGACCCAGCCCTGCGCGAAGCAGCAAGGGGCATCGGCCTGACCAACATGCAACGCCTGCGCCTGGTGGAAATTCCACTGGCAATCCCGGTGATCATGGCCGGTGTGCGCACCGCCGTGGTGATGAATATCGGCGTGATGGCGATCGCCACCTACATCGGTGCTGGTGGCTTGGGGACGTTTATTGCTCGAGGGATCAGCCAGTCTGATCCGCGCCAACTGATAGTTGGTGCTGTAGCTGTGAGCCTGTTGGCAATCTTTGCCGATACGGTATTGGCGAAAATTCAAAAGAAATTCACCCCGAAAGGTGTCGTCGTTCACGGCTAAGTTTTACGAATTTAAGAGGGCGTTTTCATGATTCAACTTGAGAACCTGACAAAAGTTTTTGAAACACCACAGGGTGTGGTGACTGCTGCCGATCATATCAATATGGAAGTACCGACCGGCGAAATCTGTGTCCTGCTGGGCCCGTCTGGCTGTGGTAAAACCACCACGCTGAAAATGATCAACCGCCTGGTCACGCCAACCTCTGGCCGTGTACTGATCAACGGTGAAGATACGACCGATATTGATACGGTGACGCTGCGCCGTAATATCGGTTATGTGATCCAGCAGATCGGTCTGTTCCCAAACCTGACCATCGAAGAGAATATCAGTTTGATCCCGAAACTGATGGGCTGGGATGCCAAGCGCTGCACCCAGCGTGCCAAAGACCTACTGGACATGGTGGCTTTGGATCCGAATACCTTCATGAAGCGCTACCCGAATGAACTATCGGGTGGCCAGCAGCAGCGTGTCGGTGTGATCCGTGCGCTGGCGGCCGATGCACCGGTACTTTTGATGGATGAACCTTTTGGTGCAATCGACCCGATCAACCGCGAAGTGATTCAGGAAGAGTTCCTGAAGATGAACAAAGAGCTGAAGAAGACCATCATGTTCGTATCCCACGATATTGATGAAGCGGTGAAGATGGCTAATAAAGTCGCTATCTTCCGCGATGGCCAGCTTGAGCAATACTCAAGCCCAGACCAGCTTCTGGCTCACCCTGCCACTGACTTTGTGGCCGATTTCGTGGGCACAGACCGAACCCTGAAGCGCCTGCAGTTGTCGACTGCCGGTGAAGTGATGGAACGCCAGGTACCGACCGTATCACCGAATGACACGCTGGATATTGCCCTGCAGCGCATGAATGATTACGGCCACGGCATGATTGTGATGGTGAACAACCAGAACCAGCCAATCGGCATGATCACCAAGTCGGTAGCGATGAGCCAGCGCGGCCTGTGTAGCGACCACTACGATGGCCTGCCTATCCTGATGAACCAGGAGCAGGACCTGCGTGCGGTAGTCTCCAAGATGTTTGCCCATGACATCAGCTGGTTGGCGGTAGTCGACGAGCAGGGCCAATTGTGTGGCGAAATTTCACAGCGTGGTATTACACACCACCTGGGAGCCAGTTTCCGTAAAAAGGGGTAAGGGATGAAGTCGATTAACTTAAGCCCTTACTTTAATGCGCTACTGCTGGTGACTGTATTCCTGCTTGGGATCTGGGTGCAGTCTTCGGGTTTTGTCGAGCAGTTTGTCTACTACTGGGATGAAATCCTGTATCTGTCGGGTCACCATATCAAGCTGACGTTGATCTCAGGTTCTATCGCGATCCTGATTGGTGTGCCGGTAGGGATTATCCTAAGTCGCCCGTCTTGTCGTAAAGCTGCCGATGTGGTGATGCAGATCTTCAACATCGGCACCACGGTTCCGACGCTGGCGGTACTGGCACTGTCGATGAGCTTCTTGGGTATCGGTGACAAGCCGGCGATCTTTGCCTTGGCCTTTGCCTCGGTGCTGCCGATTTTGCGCAATACCTATACCGGTCTGCTTTCTGTGCCTGCACACCTGAAAGAGGCGGCAACGGGTATTGGCCTGACGCCGATACAGCAGCTAGTGAAAGTCGAGCTGCCAAACGCGATGTACGTCATCATGGCCGGTATCCGCACTGCTTTTGCCATCAATATCGGCACCGTGCCCCTGGCGTTTCAGATTGGTGGTACCGGTTTGGGTGAGCTGATCTTCGCCGGTATCGACCTGTATGATACGCCGATGATGCTGGCAGGGGCGATCCCCACTGCGGTATTGGCACTGATCATGGATATGGTCCTGGGGGTTGTGACCTTCCTGATTGTGAGCAAGGGTGTCAACCCTAACCGTAAGTAATGGCACGGAGTAAAACAAAGATGAAACGCGTAATCGCTTTATTGGCTACCGTGGTAATGATGGTCTCGGTTTCGGCACAAGCAGCCGGCAAACTGGTCGTTGGCGGCAAGGGCTATACTGAGCAGCTGATCATGTCTTCGATGACCGCGCAGTATCTTGCGGGCCTGGGTTATGATGTCGACCAGCGTGACGGTATGGGTTCAACCGTGCTGCGTACCGCACAGCTCAATGGCCAGATTGACCTTTACTGGGAGTACACAGGTACCGGTTTGGTCACCTTCAATAAGGTCGTTGAAAAGCTGACGCCCGAGGAGACTTACCTACGGGTTAAAGCACTGGATGAAAAAGTCGGTTTGATTTGGCTCAACCCGTCTCAGGCGAACAACACCTATGCGCTGGCAATGCGCAAAGACTTTGCCAAAGAGAAGGGCATCGAATCGATCACCGACATGATGGACTGGCTGCAATCAGAAGATGGCAAAGATGCACAGATGGCAAGTAACGTTGAGTTCTCGGCCCGCCCGGACGGCTTGAAGTCACTGCTTGAAGCCTATGAGTTCGATATGCCACGCCGTAATCTGCGCAAGATGAACTCGGGTCTGGTATACCAAGCTTTGGCTCAGGAAGTGGTTGACGTCACCATGGTGTTTGCCACCGATGGCCGTGTGAAGGCATTTGGTTTCTATGTACTGAAAGATGACCGCCAGCACTTTCCAAACTACGCCCTGACGCCGGTTGTACGTACCGACGCACTGGATACCAACCCAGAGTTGGCGAATCAGCTCAACAAGCTGTCTGCGCTGATGAACGATGAAACCATGTCCACCCTGAATGCCTTGGTCGACGTAGATGGTTTGTCTATCGAGCGTGTATCTCGCCAATTTCTGGAGCAAAACGGCCTGCTGTAATCACACGATACAGTTTTCTCGCGCCGATATTAATTCAAAGGCCAGCGTCAGCTGGCCTTTTAAGGTTTTATCATGACAAAACAAGTATTACATGTTGGTATTGCCCAGATCGCCCCGCGACTGGCTGATGTCGAGGCCAACCTGCAACAACACCTGAACTACATTGAACAGGCCCGTGAACGTGGCATTGAGCTGCTGCTGTTCCCGGAGCTGTCGCTGACTGGCTACAGCCTGCGAGAACAAACGCTGGATGTCGCCATGCCGGTCAGCCATCCGTTGTTTGACGAATTGGCCGCGGCAGCCGGTGATATGGTCGTCAGTGTCGGGTTTGTCGAAGAAGACAGTGCCGGTGAGTTCTACAATGCCCAGGCGATGGTGAAAAACGGCCAGCTTGTCCATGTCCACCGCAAGCTTAACCTGCCGAACTATGGTGGCTTGGAAGAAGCCAAATGGTACAGCAAAGGCCAAGACCTTGCGCCCTGCGAGCCGATTGCAGGTTGGCCAATGCATACCTTGATCTGTGCAGATTTATGGAACCCAGCGTTACCGCATCTTGCTATGCTGGATAAGCCTGCCCTGATGCTGGCCCCGGTCAACTCGGCGGCAGATATTGTGTCCGATGAATTTTCCAACCCACAGGGCTGGAAAACCAATACCGACTTTATCTCGATGACCTATGGTGTGCCATTGCTGATGGCAAACAGCTGCGCACTTGAAGGCAACAGCCGTTTCTGGGGTGGCTCACGAATTCTTGATGCATTCGGTAACTGCCTGGCAGAAGCCGGTGGTGAGGAAGCGTTGATTAGTGCCAAAGTCGCTCTCAAAGATACCCGCGAGGCACGATTCCAGTTACCGACTATCCGCGATGCAGACAGCCGCTTGGTGCTGGATTTGCTGGCAAAGCGGGTGGGAAAGTAAACCTGATTTGATTTGTAGATTTGGCAGTTTGGGTTTTCAAAACCTACCCGCCAGGGAAGGCACGGGCTGTCGCTCCAGGGTGGAGCGACATGGATGTGTTTATGCGTTTTGAAAATTCATTCTGCCAAATTGAAATTTGATACAGTTTGATGATATCGGTTAGTCGGTAAGTTCTACAACAACGGGCTAAACATATAAAAGAACTGTTCAATCAGTTTGTTGCTGACCCGCCGCTTTTCCCATTCTCTTCTGTCGACCACACTCGCGTCACTCATATATTCCTTTTGCAGCCAGTTCAGCTGCTTGGTGAACTCGGCGTTATCCACTGCCAGGGTGACTTCGAAGTTCAACCACAGGCTGCGCATATCCAAGTTGACCGTACCGATCAGGCAGTGGGTATTGTCAATCACTACCGACTTGGTGTGCAGCAACCCGCCATGAAAGCGGTGGATGCGAACTCCGGCGGCAAGTAGCTCGGAAAAGAAAGAGCGGCTGGCCCATTCCACCATGATGGAGTCATTCTTATCGGGAATGATGATATCTACGGTGACGCCACGGTGGGCAGCCCCTTTCATCGCGTGCAGCAAATTCTCGCTCGGTACAAAATAGGGCGTGGTGATGACCACGCTCTCCTTGGCTTGGTAAATGCTTAGCAACAGAGCTTGGTGGATGATTTCATCGGGCATTCCCGGTCCGGATGGGATCACCTGGATCATATCGGAGGCTTCTACTGAGCTTGGCAACGTACACTCTGGCAATTTAGGCAAGAAGCGCTCCCCGGTTTCCACTTCCCAGTCCCAGGCCTGGATGCCGTTAAGGACCGCGACGGATGGCCCCGTAACCCTGACCATGACATCGATCCACTGGCCGACGCCGGCATCCGTTTTGAAATAGGCCGGATCGACCAGGTTCATCGAGCCGGTATAACCGATTTTCTCGTCGATGACGACGATTTTGCGATGCTGGCGCAAGTCCATCCGGCGCAGGAACATCCTAAATGGGGTAACAGATAATGCTTCGACGATTTCGATACCAGCATGACGCATCAATTTTGGCCAATGGGAGCGGAAGAAACGCATGCTGCCTGCAGCATCGAGTAATATTCTGACGTCGACCCCACGCTTGGCTGCCATGATCAGCGCGGTCGCCACTTCGTCGGCCAGCCCGCCGGGGTGCCAGATGTAAAATTCCATTTGAATGGAGTTGTTGGCCTGGTGAATGTCATCGATGAGGGAGCGCAGGATGGTCTGCGGCGAATCCTGTAGTGACAGGATATTGCCGCTCAGTGCCGGGATACCCAGGCGATTTTCGCATAAATCACTGATAGGGCGGGCATGTTCGCTCATCAGTTCCGGCTGGTGGCCGGGGCAGTCATTGAGTCGCTGGAACCAGTCGGCAAAGGGCTCGAACATGACCTCGGCACGCTGGGCGCGCTTCTTGCCTAAATTGAGTTCACCGAATAATAGATATGCGATCACCCCGCCAATTGGGATGATATAGATAATCATGAGCCAGGCGAGGGAGACGCCGACCACTCTGCGCTTAAAGACAATGCGCATGGTTACGGCAGCAATTATCAGCCAATAGAAGAAGACGCTTGCCCAAGCCAGGACTTGATAAAACTGTTCCATCTTTATTTTTAATGAGTTGGATGTATTACTCTATTTTGCATTGAAACTAGAGGAATACCAGCGAAATTTTCTGCCATTTATGTGCTATGTTTGATAAGGAGAAATCACTGAATTGTATGAGTAATGTAAAATTTGCACGCAGTGAGAGTGCAAAAAATAAGCAAAAAAGAAAGAAATGAGGCCGAAAAGCAGTAAATGATCAAAAAGTAGATGCGCGGGCTTCACATTCTAATCGCAACCTGTTTTACTTGCCATATGTAGAGCGTTATTGAGAACCTTATAAGTGTACATGTAGGTTTACATTTACGTTTACACAACAATTTTATACGCCTACGTAAGCAAACTCTAGCAAACACAACAGAACCTTGGAGAGAACGTGGCTACTACTAATACAACCACACAACCCCGCGATAGCTGGGGTTCAAAATTAGGCTTCGTTATGGCCGCGGCAGGATCCGCAGTAGGTCTTGGTAACATCTGGAAGTTCCCATACACAGCTGGTGAGAGTGGTGGTGGTGCTTTCGTAGCTATTTACCTATTGTTCGTGATCGTTATCGGTTTCAGCGTGATGCTGACTGAATTTGCCGTGGGGCGTAAAACGGGCCTTTCCGCTGTAGGTGCTTTCAAATCAACTGATCGCCGTTGGTCGTTCGTCGGTGTTATCGGTGTTGTCAGTGGCCTACTGATCATGGGCTTCTACCCGGTCGTTGGTGGCTGGGCAATCGCGTACATCTATAAAATTGCAACAGGTCTACTAAGCACACCAGAAGCAATCGGTGATAGCTTCGGTGGCTTCATCTCTAACCCAATCCAGCCGCTGTTCTGGATGGGTCTATACCTGGTGTTCAACATTCTGGTGGTTATCAAGGGTATTTCAGGCGGTATCGAGAAAGCCGGTAAGATCCTGATGCCTCTATTGTTTGCCATCCTTATTCTGGTAGCAGTTAAAGGCCTGAGCCTTCCAGGGGCAACGGCAGGTCTTGAGTTCCTATTCAAACCAGACTTCTCGAAAGTGGACAGCACAGTGGTACTGGCTGCGCTTGGTCAGGCCTTCTTCTCACTCAGCTTGGGTATGGGCTGTATGATCACATACGGTAGTTACCTGAAGAAGAAAGAGAACCTAGTACAAACCACGGCAATGGTAACGGCGATGGATACCGCTGTTGCAATCCTTGCAGGTGTGGCGATGTTCCCTGCCATGTTCGCCTTCAGCATGGAGCCAGCTGCTGGTCCTGGCCTGATCTTCGTTGTTGTTCCTCAGCTATTTGCTGAAATGGGCGGCATTGTTGGCCTCTTGCTTGCGCTACTGTTCTTCATCGGCCTAAGTGTAGCGGCACTGACTTCTTCTGTATCGCTACTTGAAGTGGTTGTGTCATACCTGATTGACGAAAAAGGCATGAAGCGTTCAACAGCAGTGTTCTCGGCAAGTGCTCTAATGGCGTTCCTGTGTGTGTTCGCTTCGCTATCGCTTGGCGGCTTGGGCCCAACACTGTTCGAGACAGGTGCATTTGATATCTTCGACCTGCTTACAGACAAGATTTTCCTAGCGGTAGGCGGTATGTTGGTATGTATTTTTGCCGGCTGGCGCTTGAACCGCAGTGAGCTAGAGAAAGAAATCACCAACGACGGTGAAATTAAATTCCCACTGTTTGGCCTATGGTACAACCTAGTTAAATACGTGATCCCATTTGCTATCGCTATCGTTGCTATCGCAGGTGTGAAAGCGGGCTTTGACAGCGGTAAAGGTGAGATTATGGTGATGGGCCTTGCCATCATCGGTATCGGTGCCTTGATTTCCAAGAAGCTGTAACTTCTGTCTATAGCGTCAATGATTAACTGCGGGAGCCATCGGCTCCCGCTTTTTATTGCTCGGTTGGGGCGGTGTGGAAATACTGCCGAATAGCGGTATACTTCGCACTCCTTATCGGCTAAAGCTGTCAATCAAGAGCCAATCCGCGAAGCGCCAAACAACGAAGAGTGAGTTATGTTCGATATTCTCCACACCCATCCAGACTTTCTTGTGATCAACAAACATCCCGACGTCTCTGTACATAAAGACGATGGTGAGGTGATGCTGTTGCAAGAAGTGGCAAAGCAAAGTGGGGATGCGCAGCTCTACCTGATCCATCGCCTGGATAAGATGACCTCGGGGATCTTATTGCTTGGCCGCAACCGCGAGGCCGCCGCCAAGCTGTCAGCGAATTTTGCTGAGCGTGACGTTGAGAAGTTCTACGTGGCGATTGGCAGCAAGAAACCGAAGAAGAAGCAAGGGGTGGTGATCGGTGATATGACCCGTTCTCGCCGGAGTAGCTGGAAACTGGAAAACAGCCGCGAGAATCCGGCGATCACCCAGTTCTTTTCGGCTGCGGCCGGCCAGGGGCGCCGGCTGTTTCTGTGCAAACCGCATACCGGCAAGACCCATCAGATCCGCGTGGCACTGCGCAGTGTCGGCTCCGGGATCTCCGGTGATACTATCTATGGCAATGAGCTTGCGGATCGTGGTTATCTGCATGCTTACGCATTGTGCTTCGAGTATGCTGGGTACCAGTGGCAGTTTATTTGTCCTCCGGAGCAGGGTGAACTTTGGCACCTGGCAGAGACTCAGCTGGTATTGGCCGAGTGGGCTACGCCTTGGGCGCTGGCATGGCCCGTATTGCCAGGAAAAAGATAATAGCAAATAGCGTCTATGCAAGGTTTTCCGTGGGGCAGTTGGTTATCAAGTAACCGGTTTTTCGCGAAGTTATGTGGAAAAATAGAGCTTAATGATAATAACTTGTACAAGCCTTGTGTTTTTCATTGTTAATTCGCGACTAGCTGCTGTTATTTTAACCGTTTGAAATTACATTACAGAAAAGTTTCCCTTATAATATCGGTCTAGGATTTACCTAGACTGAGATTCAATATGCGCCTTACCCGCTCCGTGTCGCTTCGTATGCGATTAAAGAAAAAAAAGAATCAATCACGTTTTTGGGGGCTGGCGTCATTTCGTCGACAACGCAAATTAGTCAAACACCGCACTCGCCGCCAACGCCAAGTCCGCCTTCAGGCCGAATACGTCCACCTCGCCAGCTATCGTCAACCCGAACAAGAAAACCTTAAGCTCGTGGCTTAATATTATCTTTGCCGCGACGGTGTTTGGTATACTACCGCCCCTGAATTTCCCAAAGCAGTAGAACTATGGAACCGAGTGCAGTAAAAAACCTTGAGCAACACCTAATGGCAGAGCTGGCGACACCGCCAAATGAAGTGCGTCGGTTATTCCATGGCCGTGGCCGCTGTTGGCCGGGGCTTGAACAGTTGACTGTGGATTGGCTAAGTGGCCAGGTGCTGGTTTCATTGTTCAAAGAGCCATCAGAAGAGTTTTTGGTACAGCTGCACCGTATACTTGAAACCTTGGCCGGTACGCCAGTTTGGCAACAATCCGGTGCGACTTCTCTGCTTTTGCAGCACCGTGACCGTCAAGGCTCACCAATGGAAGTGCTTTGGGGCGAAAGCCGAGAGTACCAGGATGTGGTAGAGAATGGCCTTACGTTTAAGTTGGATCTTGGCCGCAAGCAAAATAACGGCCTGTTCCTAGATATGCGCTACGGCCGTGATTGGGTAATGCGTCATGCCGAAGGCAAGCGAGTATTGAATTTGTTCGCTTACACCTGTGGTTTCTCTGTTGCTGCAATTGCTGGTGGGGCAGAGCATGTGGTCAACTTGGATATGGCCAAGGCAGCCTTGAGCCGTGGTCGGGACAACCACCACCTGAATAAGCACGACCTGTCGAAGGTGAGTTTCCTTGGCCATGAACTGTTTAAATCGTGGGGTAAGGTACGCAAGCTTGGGCCGTATGATCTGATCATCATCGATCCGCCATCGTTCCAAAAAGGCAGTTTTGCCTTGACTAAGGATTATCAGAAAATCTTGCGCCGCTTGCCGGAATTGCTGACCGAGAATGGCCAAGTATTGGCCTGCGTGAATGACCCGGGTGTGTCATCATCCTTCTTGATTGAGGGAATGGCTGCCGAAGCGCCGGAGCTTGCCTATCAGCACCGCTTGGAAAATCCGCCGGAGTTCAAGGATATCGACCCGGAAGGTGGTCTGAAAGTACTGCTGTTTGAGCGCGGGTAATTCCCCAGTTCCAAAAGAAAAACGCCAGCAAAGCTGGCGTTTTTTCGAGGGCTTTAAATCATCAGGATGAAAATTTCAAAAGCGCACGAGTACGTCCATGTAGCTCTAAGCCTTCTTCCCTGAAGGCTAAGTTTTGAAATTTTATCCAGCTGTATAAAGCTTCAGTTGGTTGGGTTGATTGCGGGTAAAAAACGCCAATCGCCCGTTACTAATTCGCTAATTGACTACAAACCTCAGCAGTGATCGGCTGCGTCACCATCGGGCGGCCACGCATATCCATAATTACGATATTGTAGTTCACACCCTCGCTCACCATCGGGCTTAACTCTGCACTGTTGCAATAGTTGAGCGCAGCACTCTTGGCGGCCCGCGTTGGCGGCGTCTTACCACCACCACCATATAAAATGGTGATCTCGACAATGTTTTCCCGCGCCTGGGCTTTCATGATCTGATATTGGTCGATCTTCTCGTATGGCGCCTTGTTGTTTATGGCCATGGCGCGGGCTTTTGCCAGATCCATGATTGCCTGCTGCTCGGAGTTTGACGCGCAGCCAGCCAACAAGACAGCGCCTAATAAAACGAGGGTGCGTTTTAGCATAACGTTGTTATCTCATATGACGGATTATGGGAGTACTTTCTTGAACGGCTTGACGATAACCTTTTCGTAGACACCGGCTTCAATATACGGGTCGGCATCGGCCCATGCCTGGGCGTCGTCAATAGAGTTAAATTCGGCGATCACGGTCGAGCCGGTAAAGCCTGCCTCACCAGGATTCTCGCTGTCGATTGCCGGCATCGGTCCGGCGACCAGCAGGCGACCCTGCTCTTGCAAGTCTTTCAAGCGTGCTAGATGTTTTTCACGCACGCCAAGGCGGCGCTCAAGGCTGTTTTCGACATCCTGGGAAAAAATAACGTACCACATGTAGCTCTCTCCATGTAACTGCCGGCCCCACAATACGCTGGTGAAACGGAAGGTGAGGTGACAATGAGTGATAAATTTTTCCTATCATAAATGAAAAAAAAAGCCCTAGCATTATGTTAGGGCTTTTTTGCGGAACTCGATGGTGTTGCATACCAGTCTACATAAGTCTGTGAGCAAAATTTATAACGCAAATTTCATAATTCAATGACTTATAAAGATTGGCACTGTGAGCTTACTTTTTAACTGGACGAGGGCGGCCGTTGCTGTCAATGGCAACATAGTTGAATGTTGCTTCACATACGCGGTAGCGTTCACCGACAGCATCAATGGCAACAGGCTTGACCCATACCTCTAGCGCAACGCTCATCGAAGAGTTACCGATCCGGCAGCATTCGCCGTAGCAGCATACAACGTCCCCCACGCTGACAGGCGCCTTGAAAGCAATGCTATCTACAGACACAGTTACGACACGGCCACCTGAAATTTCTTTCGCCAAGATGGCACCAGCGAGGTCAAGTTGAGACATAATCCAGCCACCAAAGATATCGCCGTTGGCGTTTGTATCGGCTGGCATTGCAAGAGTGCGAAGCAGTAACTGCCCGCGAGGAATATTATTTTCTGATGTCATGATGCGACTCTGTACTATTCTGAATCAGGTTCTTTTGGCATATGGTGGTAAATATAGCCGCCGGTGGCAAGGGTGAAGATCAAAGTCAGAATCAATAGCCCGAAGACTTTGAAATTAACCCACACGTCCAGTGGCAGGCGGAAGGCAATATAGACATTCACGACGGCACATACAACGAAAAACAGTGCCCAGGCGCTGTTTATTCGGTTCCAGACGTTGTCCGGAAGGCTGAGCTCATTGCCTAACATGCCTTTTATCAATGGCTTGCCTAGGTACTGGCTGATGGCCAAGCCAACAGCAAAAATGCCGTAAACAATGGTGACTTTCCACTTGATGAAGTTGTCATCGTGCATGAAAAGGGTTAGCCCGCCAAACACGGCAACCATGACAAACGTCACCAACTGCATTTTCTCGACCTTCTTATACAGCATCCAGGTGACAGCCACCTGAATCGCCGTGGCGATAATCAATGCCCCGGTCGCGACATAGATATCATGAGTTTTATAGAGAATAAAGAATACGACCAGAGGAATAAAATCAATTAGTTGCTTCATTTCAAGAATCACACATGTTTGCTACTTGGCTACATAGTACACCAGTAAGCAAAAGGCTGCAGGTATTAACCCTACAGCCTTTGGTGTTTTTACCATTAGGTTAGCGCAACGTTAGGCATGATGGCTGGATTCCGGCTCCGGTGTCTCCTGCGGCCCGTCGTTGATCATGTTGTCGACAATCACGGCACAAGCGGCATCACCGGTAATATTGAGCGCAGTACGGATCATGTCGAAGATACGGTCTAGGGCAAACAGCAGCGGAAGGCCTTCAATTGGAATACCGGCTGCAAGCAATACCGCCACCACCAAGAAAGAGGGCCCCGGAACACCGGCCTGGCCGACAGCACCCAGCGTCGAGGTGACGATGATGGCGATATAGGCACCCATACCCAGTTCAACGTTGAACATCTGGGCAAAGAAGATAGCAACCAAACCGTAGTAAATCGCATTACCACTCATGTTGATGGTTGCGCCAAGCGGCAGTACAAACGAAGCGGTTGAGTTTTTCACGCCCAACTCTTCCTCACACACTTCCATCGTGACCGGCAGGGTGGCCATGGAGGAAGCGGTAGACAGGGCAACGGCTTGGGGTTTTTTCATGGCCGACAGGAACTTAAGCGGCGAGGTTTTGCTGAATGCTTTGATCATGGCTGGGTAGAAGATAAAGCCGTAGATCAGGATAGCCACGACGTAGACCACAAATAGCTTGAAGACGACCATCAAGGCACTGAAGCCAAAGGTACCTACGGCATCTGCCATCAGGCCGAATACGCCTAGAGGTGCAACCTTCATCACCACGTTGATCATCCATACCATGGCATCAACAATGGCATTCACGCCATTGATCAATGGATCACGACGTTCTTTTTCCAGCTTAGAAACCGCAATACCAAAGAAGAGGCAGAAAACCAAAATTTGCAGGATATTCGCTTCGTTCAGTGACTGGAATACGTTGGTTGGGATCATACCGAGTACGGTTGCCCAGAATGTCGGCATTTCACCCTTGTCGGCATAGACGTTGGAGAACATCCCCTCGACGCCTGTCATGTCGACGCCGACACCCGGCTGGAACACTACGCCCATAAACAGGGCCAAGGCAACAGCCACGGCGGAGGTCAGGCCGAAAAAGCCCAATGTCGAGAGGCCGACTTTCCCGGCGGATTGGCTGCTGCCAAGCCCGGCGGCACCGGAGATAATGGCCACGGCAACCAGTGGGATCACCAACATTTTGATCAGGTGGATGAAGATGCTGCCTAGCGGGGCAAACATACTTGCAGACTGACCCATCATCGCACCGACGAGGGTTCCCACACACATGGCTATGACGACTTGAACGCCGATATTGCCAAACAGTCCTTTTTCTTTTAACACGGTTAGATACCTCAGTTGTGTTTGATATTGTTCGCAAAAATATCGGATATTTGTTTTGTAATTGTACTAATTGTTAATCCAATATTCTGTGCGTGTGTTTTTACACGGAAATATCACGTTGATCAATCATTCTTTTACCAGAGTAGCATTATTGTCTTTCAATCTTGCAATTTGTTGCTACTGGGTGTTAACAAGTTGGTTACTGTATGGGGGAAGGGCAAAGAGATCTTTGATCTTGAACCAAAAAGCGGCAGGGAAATAAAAAAAGCCGTCCACAGGGTGACCGGGGACGGCTTTTGCGTCATCGGAAAAGAGATTAGCCCTTGCGGGTTGCAGCCTTCATGTTGCTGATAAAGCTGTACATGTTGCTCAGCATGGCGTCATTATCATCAAGGTTGTTTTCAATCACCTTCACCACCGCAGAGCCGGAGATCGCCCCAGCCGCGCCTGCTTCGATCGCCTCGGCAACCTGCCGTGGCTCGGAAATGCCAAAACCGAGTAGAGCGGGTGGCGCATTGTGCGCTTTCAGGCTCTCGAGCAGGTGATTGATAGGGGCTCCCGCTTTGGTCTCGGTACCTGTTACGCCGGCACGTGATAGCAGGTAGGTGTAACCACCACCGAACTCAGATACGGTTTTCAACGTTTCCTCATCGGCATTGGGTGGGGCGATGAAAATAGGGTGAATACCGTACTTTGCCGCCGCAGCCCGGAACTCTTCGGACTCTTTCAGCGGTACATCGGCAACCAGTACCGAATCGACACCGGCTTCGGCGCATTGCTGGTAGAAGTTTTCGATCCCATTGGTGAATACCAAATTGGCGTACATTAAAAGGCCAATTGGCATCTCTGGGTACTTGGCTCGGATCTGGCTCAGCAAATCAAAACAGACTGCTGGGGTGGTGCCAGATTCCATGGCACGGATGGTTGCGCCTTGGATGGTCGGGCCATCCGCCAGCGGGTCGGAGAACGGGATCCCCAGCTCAAGGGCATCGGCTCCGGCTTCGACCAGGGTTTCAATGATCTTCAGTGATTGCTCCGGATTCGGATCACCGATAGTCACAAAAGGAACAAAGGCGCCTTCGTTTTTCGCCGCCAGGCGGTCAAATTGGGCTTGGTAACGATCCATTACAGCACTCCTTTTGCATCTAGAATATCGTGTACAGTGAAAATATCTTTGTCGCCACGGCCAGATAGGTTAACGACCAGCAGCTGTTCTTTTTCAGGGTTGGCTTTAATCATCTTTAAGGCGTGGGCCAGTGCGTGCGCTGACTCAAGGGCCGGGATGATCCCTTCGCTGCGAGCAAGCTCCTGGAAAGCCTCCAGCGCTTCATCGTCGGTTACTGCCTCGTATGTCGCGCGGCCAATCGCATTGAGGTGGGCATGCTGTGGGCCGACTGATGGAAAGTCCAGACCGGCAGATACCGAATAAGACTCCTCGACCTGGCCATGCTCGTCCTGCATTAGCGGGGCTTTCATACCAAAGAAGATCCCCAGCTTGCCGTGTTTTAGCGGCGCGCCGTGCATGTCGGTATCCAGACCTTTACCGGCAGGTTCGACACCAATCAGGCCAACACTTTCTTCGTCAATGAAATCGGAGAACATACCAATAGCATTCGAGCCTCCGCCGACACAGGCGATAACGGCATCGGGTAGACGGCCTTCTTTTTCAAGGATTTGCGCTTTGGTTTCTTCGCCGATGATGTGCTGGAATTCACGCACGATAGTCGGGAAAGGATGCGGGCCCGCCGCCGTACCCAATAGGTAATGCGCTTTGTCGTAAGTGGCCGTCCAGTCACGCATGGCTTCGTTACAGGCATCCTTCAGCGTTGCTGAGCCTGAATGGACAGGGATCACTTCGGCACCCATCAGTTTCATCCGGAATACGTTCGGGCTCTGGCGCTCAACGTCTTTGGCCCCCATGTAGACGCGGCACTTGAGGCCAAGTAGAGCACAAGCCAATGCGGTTGCCACACCATGCTGGCCGGCCCCGGTCTCGGCGATGATTTCCTCTTTGCCCATGCGCTTGGCCAACAGCGCTTGGCCAAGGACTTGGTTGGTCTTGTGGGCACCGCCGTGGAGCAAGTCTTCTCGCTTGAGGTAAAGTTTGGTCTTGGTGCCCTTGGTCAGGTTCTGGCACAAGGTCAGGGCCGTTGGGCGGCCTGCGTAATCTTTCAGCAGATCGATAAACTCTTTTTGGAAGGCTGGATCTTGCTGGGCTTCCACAAAGGCGGCTTCTAGCTGGTCCAACGCTGGGACGAGGATCTGCGGTACATATTGACCACCGAACTCGCCGAAGTAGGCACTTATCTTACTCATGGTTTATTTTCCTTAATACTTTCTAATAGCCGCGAAAGCCGCTTTCAATTTTGTTGGGTCTTTTTGGCCGGGCTCGCTTTCTACCCCGGAATTCAAATCCAGCCCCCGGCAGCCAAGGCTGGCCGCTTCACAGACATTGTCTGGGGTGAGGCCTCCGGCCAGCATGGTGATTTGCTTTTGCTCGTCAGGGATCAGGCTCCAGTCAAATGCGACGCCGGTGCCGCCAGACTGGCTGCCGACTTTGCTATCGAGCAGGTGGCGGTCGACCTGCCATTTTTCCAGCTCTGGTGCGTGGTCGGTAACGCCGTGGGCTTTCCAGATCTCGCACTCTGTAGGCAATTGTCCCTTCAGGGCGGCAATATAGTCGTGATCCTCGTCGCCGTGCAGCTGGACCGCAGCCAGCGACAGGGCTTTGGCGGCTTTGGCAACGGCTTGGGGATCAGCGTTGCGGAAAACACCGACGTATTTCAGCGGCGCACCACTCATGATCATCCGCGCCTGCTCGATATCGACAGCCCGAGGGGAGGAGGAGACGAAGATCAGGCCGCCGTACACCGCCCCGCTCTGGTAGGCGGCGGCTGCATCGTCGGCATGGGTCAAGCCGCAGACTTTGTTGTCGCCCAGTAGTACCCGTCGGACGGCCAGTTCAAGGTTGTCTTCGGCCATCAGTGAACTGCCGATCAAAAAGCCGTTGGCATAAGCCGCCAGTTCGCGCACCTGCTGGTGGTTGTAGATCCCCGACTCGGAAATCACAATCGTGCCTTCCGGCAGGCGTGGGGCTAGCTCTTTAGTACGGTTGAGATCAATGCTGAGATCGCGCAGGTTACGGTTGTTGATCCCCACCACCTTGGCCTTGAGGGCGATAGCGCGCTCAAGCTCCGCCTCGTTGCTGACTTCGGTCAGGATCCCCAGGTTGAGCTGCTCGGCAACCTCGGCCAGTTCACGGTATTCATCATCGTTCAATACTGACAGCATCAGCAAGATGGCATCGGCATGGTAGTGGCGAGCAAGATAGACCTGATAGGTATCAATCATGAAGTCCTTGCACAAGACCGGTTGGGTCACTTGGTCGCGGACCACGGGCAGGAAGTCAAAGCTGCCCTGGAAATACTTCTCGTCGGTCAGTACCGAAATGGCGCTGGCATGGCCGTTGTATACCCGGGCAATCATGTCGAGGTCGAAATCCTGACGGATCAAGCCTTTGGACGGTGAGGCTTTTTTGCATTCCAGAATAAACGCCGCCTGATCGCCCGATAGCGCCTCGTAGAAGCGACGGTCGCTCGGTACTAGGCTGTCTTTGAACGATGCCAATGGCTGCTCGGCTTTGCGCGCTTCAACCCAAATACGTTTGTCGGCGACAATTTTGGCTAGAACTGTTTCCATGCTTAACCTCGTGCTGCAAGTTGGCCGACAAGCTCAAAGGCTTTGCCAGACTTCATGATATTGATGGCCTTCTCGGCATTGGCTTTGAGATCTTCCTGGCCGAACAGGCGAAGCAGCAGGGCCACGTTGACAGCCACGGCGGCCATCTGGGCATCGGTGCCTTTACCGGTCAGGATATTGGTAATAATGGCACGGTTTTCTTCTGGCTCACCACCCTTGATCGCTTCGAGCGGGTGGCTTTCAAGGCCAAAGTCAGCAGGCGTCAAGGTGTACTCGGTGATTTCACCATTGATGATTTCAGCCACCGTGGTTTCGCCATGGATTGCCACTTCGTCCAGGCCACTGCCGTGGACAACCGCAGCACGCTTCATGCCCATCGCTGCCATGGTCTCGGCAATCGGGCGAACCAGCGAAGCGTCGTAGACCCCCATTAGCTCGATGTTAGGACGAGCCGGGTTAATCAGCGGTCCCAGCACGTTGAAGATGGTACGGGTTTTCAGCGTTTGGCGAACCGGCATCGCATGGCGTACGCCACCATGGTATTCAGGAGCGAACAGGAAGCAGACACCCAGGTCATCAAGGGCTTCACGGGCCGTTTCTGGCTTCATTGCCAGGTTGATACCGAATTTATCTAGCAAGTCTGAAGAGCCTGACTTGCTTGAGACACCGCGGTTACCGTGCTTGGCGACCTTCACGCCACAGGCGGCAGCGACGAAAGCCGCGGTGGTCGAGATATTGATGGTATTGGCACCGTCGCCACCGGTACCGACGATGTCGGCAAAGTCGTACTCTGGGCTCGGGAACGGGTTGGCATTGGCCAGCAATGCTTTGGCGGCACCGGCGATTTCAGCCGGGGTTTCGCCTTTGATTTTCAATGCTGTCAGTACCGCAGACAGCAGTACGGGTTCGACTTCACCCTTGATGATGGCATCGAACAGGGTCTGGCTCTCTTCTTGGCTCAGTGCCTGTTGATCGTAAAGCTTGTTGGCAATGGTGTAGATGGTCGCATCCATAATAAAAATCCTTGTTGTCTATACCGGCTGATTCTTGGTTCGCTCATTATTGGTTGGTCGTTGGCGACGTGACCCACGCCAGCGTATTGGTCAGTAGCTGGGCACCTTGGGTGGTGAGGATAGATTCCGGGTGGAATTGGTAACCGCACACCCGATCCTCATCATTGGTCACCGCCATGACCAGGCCGTCAACATCGGCAATAATATTCAGGCTCTCGGGTACCGTTTCGGCAACCAGCGAGTGGTAACGGGCAATCGACAGCGGGCTGGGCAGATCGCCAAAGACGCTATGGCCGCTGTGGCTCATCATGGCCGATTTGCCATGGACGATTTCGCCTGCGCCCGACACTTTGCCGCCATAGGCTTCGACAATGGCCTGGTGGCCGAGGCAGATGCCAATCATCGGGATTTTGCCGCGAACCTGTTTGATTAGCTCAGGCATACAGCCCGCATCGGCAGGGGCACCCGGGCCCGGTGACAACACCAGTACCGGATTGTTTTTCTCAGCTAGTGCTTGTTCCATTTGCTCGACGGTCAGGCTGTTGCGGTAAATCGTTACCTCGCAGCCCAGCGAGCGGAACTGGTCAACCAAGTTGTAGGTAAAGGAGTCAAAGTTATCAAGCAATACAATATGGGGTAGGGACATCAGCGACTCCTTAGTGCGATTGACGGTCAGGGGCACTGTGTGCCTTGCGAATAGCGGTGATCACCGCTTGCGCCTTACCACGGGTTTCATCGGCTTCTGCCTGAGGGACAGAGTCGTAAACCACACCGGCACCGGCTTGTACGCTGGCAACATCATCTTCGACATAGGCCGAGCGGATCACGATACAGGTATCCATATCACCGTGGCCCGTCAGATAGCCGACTGCACCGCCATAACTGCCCCGACGGCGCTGTTCGACCTCACGGATAAGCTGCATGGCACGGATTTTTGGTGCGCCAGTCAGGGTGCCCATGTTCATACAGGCCTGATAAGCGTGCAAGGCATCCAGATCGCCGCGCAGCTGGCCGACAACACGGGATACCAGGTGCATCACATGGCTATAGCGGTCGACGGCAAGTAAATCTGCGACATAGCGGCTACCCGGCTCGCTGATACGAGCAACATCGTTACGGGCCAAATCAACCAGCATCATGTGCTCGGCGTTCTCCTTCATGTCGCAGCGCAGCTCAAGCTCGATTCGACCATCGAGATCCAGATTGATTGAACCATCCGGGTTCTTGCCGCGACGACGGGTACCGGCAATCGGGTAGATCTCGATCTGGTTGCTCTCGGTGCAGTATTTAAGCGCACTTTCCGGCGACGCGCCGAACAGGGTGAAGTCGGCATCTTGCAGGTAGAACATGTACGGGCTCGGGTTGCCGATTTTAAGCTCTTTATAAGCATTAAGTGGAGACGGGCACGGCAGGGTAAACTGTCGCGACGGCACCACCTGGAACACATCTCCATTGATGACATGTTGTTTGAGGTCCAATACCTGCTGACAGAAGTCTTCGTCACTCACGCTGGCAACTGGTTCGCACTCATCAAGGAGCTGTGCGGCTGGCAGCGGCATCGGCTCGAGGCAGGCCTCCTTGATGTGCTGCAGGCGGCGGCTGAGTTCGAAATAGCTCGAGGTGTACTCGTCACCCCCGAACAGGGTGGCCTGCAATTTGCCTTTGCGGCGCTGGTGGTCAATCACTAGCAGCGTTTCGGCAATGTAGAATAGGTAGTCCGGGCAGCGGTTGTCCTGTTTGACACCTGGCAACGGCTCGAAACCGTCAACCACGTCGTAGGCGAATAGGCCGCCAATAAATAGCGCTTCACGCGGGTGACCAGCAATATTGAAGGCGTGCTGGATCATGCGTAATGCATCAAACGAGGAAGTCTGGCGCAGACGGCTGTCTTCATCCAGAGCGCGTTCTGCCGATGGGAACCTCAACGCGAGTTGGCGACCTTGACGTTCTGCGGTGATATCGGCGGGCATCTTGCCCTCCAGGGTCTGCAGTACATTGAGGCCGTTATCGGTCAAGGCTTCCAGGGTGACCACTTTGCCGCGGCAGACAATACGCACCGCCGCGTCGATGAGCATCAGGCTCTTGAGATCTTGTTTGGAGTCGATCTCGGCCGACTCCAGCAATAGGTTGTATGGGCGGTCGCCACAGACGGAGTAATACAGCTCCGTCGGATCCGCAACATAGGGGACATCGAGGCTGAGCAGTTCCAGCTCGCCGACGCCTAGGGGGTTGGTATTCACAGCGTTCTCCCTGCCGCTTCTACAAACGGTTTCAACTCTTGCATCAACTGTTCAAACATTGGACCGGTCAAGGCCTGGTGGCCGTCCGACAAGGCTTCACACGGGTTAAGGTGCGATTCGACGATAATGCCATCGGCACCAACCGCGGCGGCGGCGCGTGATAGTGGGATCACCAACTCACGCACGCCCGTACCATGGCTAGGGTCTACGACCACCGGCAGGTGGGTGCGTTGCTTGAGGTAAGCCACAGCGTTCAAATCCAATGTGTTACGTGTTGCTGTCTCGTAGGTACGGATCCCTCGCTCACACAGGATGATATTTGGGTTGCCTGCATCGTAGATGTATTCCGCCGCGAGTAACAGCTCCTCGATAGTGGCTGAAAGTCCGCGTTTGAGCAAGACCGGTTTTTTGCTTTCACCTACCGCTTTTAGCAGCGCGTAGTTCTGCATATTGCGTGCGCCAATCTGAAGGCAGTCGATGTATTCACACATTGAATCCATCTGGCTGACTTCCATCACCTCAGAGACTGTCGGAATACCCAGCTGCTCGTTGGCTTTTTTCAGAAGCTTCAACCCTTCTACCCCCATGCCCTGGAAATCATATGGGCTGGTACGCGGCTTGTAAGCGCCGCCGCGAAGCGCCACGGCGCCGTGCTTTTTCACTACTTCGGCCACGCTCAAAAGTTGCTCTTCAGATTCAACCGAGCAAGGGCCGGCAATCACCGCAAACTTGTCGCCGCCGACGGAGGCATTACCGAAGCGAACCACTGTATCGTGAGCCTGTACTTCACGGCTGACCATTTTGTACTTGGTGAGGATTGGCTTGACGTTCTCGACACAAGGGTAAGCATCAAGGTGCAATTGTTGGAGAACGCGCTCATCACCCAATGCCCCCAGGACGATGCGTTCCACGCCTGGCATGTACAGCGGTTTTAGGCCTGCGCCTTCGATACGGGCAAGGATTTCTTTGGCGTGTTGCTCGGTGGCATTTGGCTTGAGAACGATGATCATAATCTTTTCCTTTCAAGGCGCTGCTCTCTCGGGGCGCACCGGTAAAATTTGTTTTTTGGCAGAATTGGGTATAAAAAAACCCGCGTCATGGCGGGTTTGTGTAATCTGTTTGAGGCACAGCCAATCACACCACCCGCGTTGGGAAGTGCCACCACCAAGATGAGAAAGCGCAGAGCTGACGGTGAATTTGCTGTACCATGTAAATATCCTTTCAGTGTTATACCGGCTCTCAGTGAATATACTGGATCACCCGTGTAGCACTGGGTAACTGCGTACTAGTAAACTAGTTCGATAGAGTAAAGTCAAGAAGATAATTTATGTTGTTTGATTTACACAGCCACACCACCGCATCGGATGGTCGGCTGTCGCCAGAAGAACTTGTGTTGCGCGCTGTCGAGCGCCGGGTCGATGTGCTGGCGATCACCGATCACGATACGGTGGCGGGTTTGGCGGCTGCCGAGCAATTGATTGAAGCAGAAAATCTGCCTTTAACTCTCATCAAAGGCATTGAAATATCGACACTTTGGCGAAATTTTGATATTCACATTGTCGGGTTGAATATTGATCCCGAGCACCCAGCGATTGTCCAGATGATTGAAGCGCAGGCGCAGCGCCGTGCCGACCGTGCCGCCTTGATGGGGGAGCGGTTGGAAAAGAACCGGATGCCGGGGGCACTGGAAGGGGCCAAGGCCATAGCCAATGGGGCGACGCTTACCCGTGCCCATTTTGCCCAATGGATTGTTGAGCAGGGTTATGCCAAGAACATGCAGGCGGTCTTCAAGAAGTTCCTGACCCGCAACAACCCTGGCTATGTGCCACCTAACTGGTGCTCGATGGCTGAGGCGGTGGAAGCCATTCACCAAGCTGGCGGCCAGGCAGTGCTTGCCCACCCCGGCCGTTACAATATGACCGCAAAATGGCAAAAACGCTTACTTACCGCTTTTGTCGAAGCCAATGGGGATGCGATGGAAGTGGCGCAGCCGCAGCAGTCACCTCAGGAAAGGCGCTTGCTTGGCGACTATTCAATCGATTACCAATTACTCGCTTCGCAGGGCTCTGATTTCCATTATGCCTCGCCATGGACCGAACTTGGCCGCAACTTGTGGTTACCCAAGGGCGCGACTGAAGTCTGGCAGGACTGGAGCGTTGAGAAGAAACGCATTGAAGAGGAAGTGCGCGACTAGGTTGCACTCCCGATGGAGGAAGAATGAGTCAGTTTTTTTATGTTCACCCTGAAACACCACAGGTCCGCTTGATTAATCAGGCGGTAGCCATTATTCGCAATGGTGGGGTGATCGTCTACCCGACCGATTCGGGCTATGCGCTTGGCTGTCAGCTGGAAAATAAATCGGCACTGGAGCGGATCTGCCAGATCCGTCGCTTGAACGATAAGCATAATTTTACCTTGCTGTGCCGCGATTTGTCTGAGCTTTCGCTGTATGCCCGTGTGGATAACGCCGCGTACCGCTTGCTCCGCAATAACACCCCGGGTGCCTACACCTTTATTTTCAAAGGGACCAAGGAAGTGCCGCGCCGCCTGATGAATCCGAAGCGGAAGACCATAGGTATCCGTGTACCGGACAATGCCATTGCGCTGGCTCTGCTCGAAGCGCTGGGTGAGCCGATGATGTCGACCTCTTTGATCCTGCCGGGCAACGAAAACACGGAATCCGATCCGGATGAGATCCGCGACCAGCTTGAGCATGCGGTGGATTTGATCATCAACGGTGGTTATCTTGGTGAGCAGCCGACCACGGTGATCGACTTCAGTAATGACGATATTGAAATCGCCCGCGTTGGTGCCGGTGATCCGTCGCCGTTTGAGTGATATGCGCAAGGTTGGCTATCGGGTTGGGGTGTGAGGGGAAATACCGGGCTAACAAGGTGTTTTCTGTGGTATCTCAGCTAAGCTTTTGGCATAATCCGCCATCGCTTTAAGATGGCTTAAAGCACGATGATATTTCGACGCCTGTGAAGGCGACAAAGGTTTGTCTAATGAGTGAAAAATTACAGAAGGTACTGGCACGTTCTGGCCAGGGGTCTCGCCGAGAAATCGAATTAATGATCCAGCAGGGTCGAGTCAGTATCGACGGTAAGGTAGCCAAGCTTGGTGACCGACTGGAAGATCTGTCAGTCAATGTCCGCATTGATGGCCACAAAATCCAGTTGGTATCGTCTTCAGAAGAAGTTTGCCGAGTATTGGCGTACAACAAACCTGAAGGTGAACTGTGTACCCGCCACGATCCAGAAGGCCGTCGCACGGTATTTGATCGTCTGCCTCGCCTCAATGGCGGTCGTTGGGTATCGGTTGGCCGTCTTGATGCCAACACCGCGGGTCTGCTGCTGTTCACCACTGATGGTGAGCTGGCTAATCGCCTGATGCACCCAAGCCGCTGCGTTGAGCGTGAGTACATGGTGCGTGTATTCGGTGAAGTGACCGAAGAGATGGTGCGCAACCTGGTTAAGGGTGTTGAGCTGGAAGACGGCATGGCACGTTTCGAAGACGTGGTTTACGCCGGTGGTGAGGGTATGAACCATACCTTCTACGTGGTGATCACTGAAGGTCGTAACCGCGAGGTTCGTCGTTTGTGGGATTCACAGGGCGTAACGGTAAGCCGCCTGAAGCGTGTTCGCTACGGTGATATCTTCTTGACTAAAGACTTGCCTCGTGGCGGTTGGATGGAGCTTGAACTTAACGAGGTAAACTACCTGCGTGAGAAAGTTGAGCTGCCAGCTGAAACCGAGACCATGTTGACGGTTGAAGGCCAGAAGCGTAAACGCGGTGTTCGTCAGATCCGCCGTGCCGTGCGCCGTCATGAAGAGCGCCTGAACGAAGATACCGGTCGCGGTCGCCGTGGCCGTCAGGATCAGCGCCGCTCATCGAGCCGTAACCAAGGTGAAGACAGCAATCAGGCACCACGTCGTAAGCCTGCTGGCAACACCTCGAACCGCCGTCACCAAGGTGAAGAGGGTAACAACGCTTCTCGTCGCAAGCCGTCAGGTAACGCCGCGAACCGTCGTAACCCACTGAAGAACAAGCCGGCCAAGCCTCGTACCCGTAAATAGCGCGTACATAAAATGAAGCCCGCTTGGGATCAAGAATGAAAAAAGCAGCCAGTGGCTGCTTTTTTGTTATCTGAGGCAGGGAAGCCTACTAGCTAGCAGCGCCAGGTTTGCGCTTTGGCTGGGCGTCAATGCACTCGCCGTTGACGTCTTTGCTCTCCGGGCCCATCAGATAAAGATACAATGGCATGATCTCTTCCGGGGTCTTCAGCAGTGATGGGTCTTCGGCCGGGAAGGCTTTGGCGCGCATACCGGTACGGGTACCGCCTGGGTTGATGGCGTTGACTCGGACATTGGTGTTGGCCATTTCATCGGCCAGGATCTGCATCATGCCCTCGGTGGCAAATTTCGACATCGAATAAGCCCCCCAGAACGAGCGGCCCTGGTGGCCCACCGTCGATGAGGTGAAGACAATGCGGCCGTCTTCGGCTTTTTTCACCAGTGGCATTATCGCTTGGGTCAACAGGAACTGGGCTTTGACGTTGACCTGCATCACGTCGTCGTAGGTATCTTCGCCAAGTTGGTCAAACGGGCTGAGCACACCCAGTAGCGAAGCATTGTGCAGCACCCCGTCCAAGCGGCCGAATTGTCCCTCGATAGTGTCTGCCATGTCGAGGTAGTTCTGCTTGGTGGCGCCCATCATATCCATCGGGATAATCGCTGGCTGCGGGTAGCCCAGAGACTCAATCTCGTCATAAACGGCTTCTAGCTTGGCAACCGTGCGGCCGAGCAGGATAACGGTTGCGCCATGGGCGGCATAGCTGATGGCTGCCTGGCGGCCAATTCCATCACCCGCTCCGGTTACCAGAATAACTCTATCTTTCAGTGAGTTTTCAGCGATTTGATAATCCACTGTGTACTTCCTTATTGGTTTTTTCGTCAGCCCATTGTATACCCAAATTATTCCCGCTTAAACGCGCATCTTGACGCTGTTTAGCTATATTGCGATAGCGATATGGGTGACAACTTGGTTACAATGGCTGAATGTCAAAAAATGAGGACTCGACATTGGATTTTTTGTTTGATTATGGATTGTTCCTAGCCAAGATTGCCACGGTGGTTATTGCCTTCATCGCGATTCTGGTGGTGGCTAAAACAGTGAAAGGCCATCATGGGAACCAGAAAGGTGAGCTAGAAGTCACTGACTTGACTGAGCAGTACAAGCACACCGTGCATCAACTGGAGTCTCACTTGTTTGATAAGCCTTTGCTCAAGGCGCGTGACAAGGCGGAAAAGAAAGCGGACAAGGAAAAGCACAAGGCACGACAGAACGAAGTCAAGCAAGCGGCCAAACAAGGTGACTTGTCGCACTCTCGTGAGCCCCGGCTGTTTGTGCTGGACTTCCATGGCAGCATTGATGCCCGTGAAGTGGCTTCACTGCGTGAGGAAGTGACGGCGATCCTTGCTGTGGCAATGGAAGGTGATGAAGTGTTGCTGCGCCTCGAAACGGGCGGCGGTATGGTCCACGGCTACGGTTTGGCGTCTTCCCAGCTTGACCGTCTCAAAGCCGCGGGTATCAAGCTAACCATTTCTGTCGATAAAGTCGCAGCCAGCGGCGGCTATATGATGGCCTGTGTTGCCGATAAAATTATCTCAGCCCCGTTTGCGGTCGTCGGCTCTATCGGCGTGATTGCCCAGTTGCCAAACTTCAATAAGGTACTGAAGAAAAACGATATTGAGTTTGAGCAAATTACCGCGGGTGAGTTCAAGCGCACCCTGACCATGTTCGGTGAAAATACCGACAAGGCCCGTGAGAAATTCCAGAGCGAGATCGAAGAAACCCACGGCCTGTTCAAGGCCTTCGTGTCTGAGCACCGCCCGGAGCTGGATCTCGTCAAGGTTGCGACCGGTGAGCACTGGTTCGGCAAGCAGGCGCTTGAGCTTGGTCTAGTGGATGAAATTGGTACCAGCGATGATTACATCAGCCGCTCTTGCCAGGAGCGTGAAGTCCTGCAGGTTCGCTACGTTCAGCGTAAAAAACTGGCTGAAAAGCTGGCTGGTGCCACCGGTGATGCCGCTGATAACTTGCTGCTGAAATGGATCAGTCGCGGCCAGCGTCCTATTGTTTAAACATCCAGCTGTATAAAGAGGTTACGATGGATCAAAAGTGGGCCTTGTTCTCATTTCAAGGACGGATGCGCCGTCGCGATTACTGGATCTACAGTATCCCGGTGCTGTTGGTATCGCTGCCGGTGTTTCTTTATTCGACGCCGGAAAATGCGGGCAACCCATTGCTGAATATTTTGTCGATTGTGGTCTTGGTGTTTGTGTTCTGGGCTTCGGTGGCACTGAATGTCAAACGCCTGCATGATCGCAATAAGAGTGCGTGGTGGATCATTCTGACCTTCATGCCTCTTATCGGCCCGATCTTTGTCATTGTCGAATTGGGCATTTTGGATGGGACGCCGGGGCCGAACCAGTATGGTGCTGATCCTAAGGGGCGGGGAGCCCCGCCGCCGAGTCCTGATGATCAGTCCAAGGACAGCAAAGAAACCATGACCATCGATATGTGATCATTTTCTTGGCATCGGACAGTCAACAGCCCCGCCTTAGCGGGGCTGTTTATTCGCCATGAACGCCGTGCGGGATTATTTGCCCAGGGTGAATTTTGGCGATAGCTGGTGGGCGAGGTATTTGAACATGTTGAAGACTGCCGTGGTCTTTTCGGTTGGCAGGCCCTTGTCATCGAGGAAGAACTCGCCTTTGAAAATCAGTACCCCGCCACGCTCTTCAACGGAAGTGGCACGCATACCGTCGATGTAGGCTTCATGATCTTGAATTTGCTGGTTGGCAATCATTAGCAGGTCATCAGTTGAAATGGTTTGTTTGGTGCTCATTGTGTCTCTCTCATCTCACAGCAGGTGCCGGCAATGTCTCCGGCCGAGGTCGCTAAGTGTATTGGAGTTGTCGGGTGATGACAAATTTTGTCCGCAAGTGGCGCTGCCATTTTTTTGGCGTTGTTGATTTTTATCGGAGACTGGCTATATCTTGAAATAAAGTGGGCGAGAAAGCGGCAAGGTACAAAGAATAGGCATTAACTGTTTGAATTACCGAAAATCTGTGAGCAACGGCAAAAAATCGCGGTTTTTTATAGTCAAAGTGTTGCTGAGGTGGTAATGATTAGCGCCCATTGTGGCAGTTGTTTTTAGCATTGCGGAATAAATGAGGGGAATATCGCGTTGCAGCACGTCTTGTCGGCACGCTTTTTTCCTGATATTGAATGGCGTAACCAGCTGTTAACAAGTGGGGAAGGGACAACCAAACGGGTCCAATTTGTTAAAAAGCAGTTGACCTTCTCCGATTGTAGCCCAATATGTAAATACCAATCACATTACGTAACTAGTTATCCGGAGCAGTCCTCAACCGGTTGGATTTCGAGATTTAAATAGTTACTTAATCAGTTTGGTGTACCAGCGTTGCCGTGCTAGCTCTAGTTTTTTTAGCGTGCAACTAGTTGTTTTAATTTTAAGTTTTGTGAGCACGAGGACGTAATAGAATTATTATGGGTAAATCTCTCGTTATTGTGGAGTCCCCAGCCAAGGCGAAGACAATCAATAAGTACTTGGGTAAGGACTTCGTTGTTAAGTCAAGCGTCGGTCACGTTCGTGATTTGCCGACCGGTGCACGTAGCACTGGAAAAAAAGCGGCGGCTACTTCAACCAAGGGCTTGAGCGCAGAAGAAAAAGCGCGCATTAAAAAAGAAAAAGAACGAAAAGCGCTAATCAATAAAATGGGCGTTGACCCTTACCATGACTGGGAAGCCCAATATGAGGTGCTTCCTGGCAAGGAGAAAGTGGTCAATGAACTACAGAAGCTAGCGGCAGATGCTGACTATGTTTATCTCGCAACCGATTTGGACCGCGAAGGGGAGGCTATTGCGTGGCACCTTCGTGAGATCATCGGCGGCGATGATGAGCGCTACAAGCGAGTGGTTTTCAACGAGATCACCAAAAATGCTATCCAGCAGGCTTTCGAGCAGCCGGGAGAGCTGAACATGGATGGCGTGAATGCGCAGCAGGCACGCCGCTTCCTCGACCGCGTGGTCGGCTTTATGGTTTCCCCTCTGTTGTGGAAAAAGGTCGCGCGTGGTCTTTCTGCGGGCCGTGTACAGTCGGTCGCGGTTAAGCTGATTGTTGAGCGTGAACGCGAAATCAAGGCGTTTGACCCAGAAGAGTACTGGGACATGCATGCCAACACCCAGACCGCCGGCAGCGATGCCCTACGTTTGATGGTGGCCCAGCAGGCGGGCAAGACGTTCCGTCCGGAAAACGAAGCTGACACCATGGCGGCAAAAGCCCTGTTGGAAAAGGCGGCCTTCCAGGTCAAAGACCGTGAAGACCGACCAACCAGCAGTAAGCCGTCAGCACCTTACATCACTTCGACGCTGCAACAGGCGGCGAGTACTCGTTTAGGCTATGGCGTTAAACGCACCATGGGCTTGGCCCAGCGCCTCTATGAGGCCGGTTACATTACCTATATGCGTACCGACTCGACCAACCTGTCGAAGGAAGCCGTTGAAGCGGCGCGAGAGTTTATTGCTAGCGAGTATGGTGATAACTACCTACCGTCCTCGCCGAACGTATACGGTAGCAAGGGCAATGCCCAGGAAGCGCACGAAGCGATCCGTCCATCAAGCGTTGACGTGAAAGCGGAAAACCTCGAGGGCATGGAGCAGGATGCCATCAAGTTGTACGACTTGATCTGGCGTCAGTTCGTTTCTTGTCAGATGGTACCGGCGAAATACGATTCCACCACGATTACGGTGGAAGCCGGCGACTTTACCCTGAAGGCGAAAGGTCGCACCCTGCGTTTTGCCGGTTGGACTAAAGTTCAGCGTCCGTCGGGTAAGAATGAAGATACTACGTTGCCTATGGTTCATGTGGGCGACACGCTCAAGCTGGAATCGCTGGAGCCGAAGCAGCACTTCACCAAGCCACCAGCACGCTTTACCGAAGCCGCGCTGGTTAAAGAGCTGGAAAAACGAGGCATCGGCCGACCTTCAACCTACGCGTCCATTATCTCGACGATTCAGGACCGAGGCTATGTGCGTGTTGACCAGCGTCGTTTCTACGCCGAGAAGATGGGTGAGATTGTCTCGGATCGTCTTGACGAGAGCTTCGCAGACCTGATGGACTACGACTTTACCGCCCGGATGGAAGGCAACCTCGATAAAATCGCCGAGGGTGAAGCGAGCTGGAAGTCGGTGCTGGACAAGTTTTTCAGCGACTTCACCACCGAGCTGGAAAAAGCCGAGCTGGACGAGGCTGAAGGTGGCATGAAGCCGAACAACATTGTGTTGACCGATATCAAGTGCCCGACTTGTGAGCGCCCGATGGGGATCCGTACCGCTTCGACCGGTGTGTTCCTTGGCTGTTCCGGCTATGCCTTACCGCCGAAGGAGCGTTGCAAGACGACCATCAACCTAGGTGACGAGGACGGTATCGTCAATGTGTTGGAGGAAGACGTTGAAACGGCCGCCCTGCGTGCCAAGAAGCGTTGTCCGAAATGTAGCACGGCGATGGACGCGTACCTGATCGATGCCGAGCGTAAGCTGCACGTGTGTGGTAACAACCCGAGCTGTGATGGCTACGTGGTTGAGAAAGGCGAGTTCAAGCTCAAGGGCTACGATGGCCCGGTTATCGAGTGTGACAAGTGTGGCTCGGACATGGAGCTCAAGAACGGTCGCTTCGGTAAGTACATGGGTTGTACCAACGAGACCTGTAAGAATACCCGTAAGATCTTGAAGAACGGTGAAATCGCACCGCCGAAGGAAGATCCGGTTCATCTGCCTGAGTTGCCATGTAGCCAGGATCCTGATGCTTACTTCGTATTGCGAGATGGCGCTTCCGGCTTGTTCATGGCGGCCAGTACCTTCCCTAAATCGCGTGAGACCCGTGCGCCGCTGGTAGAGGAGCTGGTTCGTTTCAAAGACCGCCTGTCACCGAAGTTCCTGTATTTGACCGAGGCGCCAACAGAAGATCCGGATGGCCGCCCGACCGTGGTTCGCTTTAGCCGCAAGACCAAAGAGAACTACATCCGCTCGGAAATTGATGGTAAACCATCTGGCTGGACGGGGCTGTACATTGACGGTAAGTGGGAAATTACCGATAAGCGCAAGAAGCCGAAGAAAGAAAAAGCTGAGGATTAATAAAAAACCGCCGACAGGCGGTTTTTTGTTTTCTAGTCTATGGCTATAGGCCAATCGCCTCAAGCGATAGCGAATGCCGGCACACCGCTGTGGAAACGGAAGCTGTCGTCGGGGCTGTTGATGAGCTCCGCCTCGCGCGCGCCAATGGCTTTGACTCGCTCGCTGATATCGACGCCTGCGATTTGCTCGGCCAGTTTGAGGTAGTCTTGGTAATGGCGGGCCTCGGAGCGCAGCAGGGACACATAGAACTTCTTCAGCTCCTCATCGAGGTACGGGGCCAGCTTGGCAAAACGCTCGCAGGAGCGGGCTTCGATGTAGGCGCCGATGATCAGCTTATCAATCAAGGTTCCTGGCTCATGGGTGCGTACAATCTTCATCAGGCCTTTGGCATAGCGGCCGGCACGTAGGCTGGAGTAGGGGATACCGCGGTTGCCCATAATGTCCAGTACCTGCTCAAAGTGGTGGAACTCTTCTTTGATCAGGCGAACCATCTTGTCGATGAGCTCTTGGCCGTGGGCGAAATCAGCCTTGGGTTTCAGCTCGGCGGCCAGACCGTTTTTCTTGCCGTGAAAGTTGCGGGTATCTCGCTCGATACCATAGACGAACTCCTCGTATGGCTTGGCCCATTCCAGCAACGCTTTTCCGCTGTCGGCGTCGACCGCATACTTGCGGATCAAAAACATGGCAGTCTGGCTGGCTTTCAGTTCGCAGTTGCAGTGGTCAACCAGCAGCGCGGTGAGGTTTTGTGGCTGTTTGGCTTGGTCGATCCAGGCGTCTGGGGTCTCACAGTGCAGGAACCGCTTGATCGGTTCCAGCAGCGTGTCGATCATCTGTTGGCTTGTATTCATCGGTTAGGTTTGTTGAGTCTTGTTGTTGATATTCAGCCAGTATACCAACGGTGGGGATGAAAGTGCCAATCGCCAAAAAAACAAAGGCCACCGTAACGGTGGCCTGGTCTCTGGAGCGCGTCTCAGCCTGCTTGCCATATCGCAAACAGCGTTACCATTTGCGCTTGGGCTGGAACAGGACATCAAGCTCGTCTTGCTCCTTATCAATCATCTGCTGGCGCTGCTGCTCGTGGCTCATGTTTTGGCTGCTATCAACGTCTTGCAGCATCTTCTGCAGCTTCTCGCGGGCCTGGTTGGCATAGTCGTCATTTTTGCTTGATAACACATCAATGCCTTTTTTCAGCAACTGCTTGGCTGTACCTAGCTGTCTTTTTAAGCGGGCATCATTGGCGCGCTTGATCACGTTCTCGATATTGATCCTCAGCTGGATACCTTCGAGTCGGGCATTCTCGGTGACAAAGGCCTGGGTCGGCATCCGACCTTTGCTGTGCTCGCTCTTGATGACATTTTTCAGTCGCTTGACAAGCTGAAGCATGCCAAGCGCTTGCTTGTCGGTACTCGGCACTTTGAAGCTAGCCACATCTGCCTGAGAGTAGTTGGCTTGGAGCTGGCCGATTTGCTCGGTGACATTGGTAATTCGCTGCGGTAGTGACTTATCCGATGGGTCCGTTTCCTTCATGGCCTGAAGCGAGAACAGCACCCGCTTGTTTAGGCAGACCAGCAGATCCTTACTGTAGGGAAGGTGGTGAGCGTTACTGATCAACTCTTCGGTTGCATCAATAATGGCGATGAATTTTGCTAATTCCTGTTGCTTTGTGCTTTCGAGTTTCTGTCGGTACTGAATAATGATGTTGTAGCCAACGATCAAGATCAGCAACAGGCTTACCAGGCCAATAATTAGTGGCATGCTCATGGGGTAGAAGACCATCCGTGCTTACATCAAGCCCTATAAGATACACCATATCGATAAAGGGTCATAGCGGCGAAATCGCTTTCTCGGAGATCTGTCCGGGAGCCGGCGAGTTTTTCGGCGCAAACGTACGGGCGAGCGTAGAGAACCATGCCTTTTTGTGTGAAATGTCGCTTAACGGCTGAAAATTTGACATACGATGCTGGGAAACTCGGTCTATAAGTTATATAACATAATGTTATATAACCCCGCACAGAACTGCGCCGGGCATCACTACAAGGCTGGGGTACAGATGATAACGGACGATCATTAGGCAGGACCATGAAACTACAGCAACTTAAATATATCGTAGAGGTTGTTAACCATAACCTGAACGTTTCTGCCACGGCAGAGAGCTTGTACACTTCCCAGCCCGGGATCAGTAAGCAAGTCCGGCTGTTGGAAGATGAGCTGGGGGTGCAGGTTTTTGAGCGAAGCGGCAAGCATTTGACCCAGGTGACACCCGCAGGGGAGTCAATTGTCAAAATTGCCCGTGATATCCTGGCCCGGGTCGATAGCATTAAGTCGGTGGCGGGTGAGCATACCCATCCAGAAATTGGGACGTTAAATATCGCGACCACCCATACCCAGGCACGTTATGCCCTGCCGCCGGTGATCCAGGGCTTCACTGCCCGTTATCCCAAAGTGACCTTGCACATGCATCAGGGTACACCGAGCCAACTGGCCGAGGCGGTCTCCAAAGGCACCACCGATTTTGCCATCGCGACAGAGGCGCTGCACCTGTATCAGGATATGATCATGCTGCCCTGTTACCACTGGAACCGCTCGATTGTGGTCAAGGCCGATCACCCATTGGCTCAGAAAGCGGAGATCACCATCCATGATCTGGCTGCATACCCGCTGGTCACCTATGTGTTTGGGTTTACCGGGCGCTCGGAGCTTGACAGTGCCTTCAATCGCTCGGGCTTAACCCCGCGAATCGTATTCACCGCAACCGACGCGGATGTGATAAAAACTTACGTGCGGCTGGGTATTGGGGTTGGGGTGATAGCCAGCATGGCCATGGATCCGGCAACAGACAGTGACTTGGTGGCGATTGACGCCAGCCACATCTTTGAAGCCAGCACCACCAAGATTGGTTTCAAGAAAGGGACTTTCCTGCGGAGCTACATGTACGATTTCATCAAGCGCTTCGCCCCGCACCTGACTCGGGAAGTGGTCGATCAGGCGGTGGCGCTGAAAACCAATGCCGAAATCGAGGCCATGTTCGCCAACATGCCGCTGCCGGTGAAGTAGCCCCTTCTCAGGCTGCTATTCGGCAGCCTGTTTGTTTCTTATCTTGAAAGGGTCTCTTTCTGCCCATTTGCTCTATTTAGGTTTACAATATCGGGCTGTCTGATTAACCCAAGAGTACACCATGCACGCCCCGCGTTTTTCCCAACTTGATCGCCTACTGACGGATACCCGTGAATGGTGGCAGTTTATGCCCTTTTCCACGTCGCAGTCCGAATGGGAGCAGCGTCACCCCGTATTAACACAATGGCTGCTGGGGTTGGATGAACAGCAACTCGCCCTATTTCGGCAGGATGCCGGCTTGCTCGCGGGGGCACTGAGCCGTTGGATCCCGCAGGCTGCCGCGATGCACCAATTGGCCACGCTTGAGGCTCTGCCTCAGGTCGAGCGTGCTACGCCCCGAGGTCTCGAAGCTGGGATCCCGGGCCGCAAATGGCAGCAGCTGCAGGCGTTCAACGGCGTACTGCCGGCATTGTCGCTGCCATGGCTGGAGTGGTGCGCCGGAAAAGGGTTTCTCGGAAGGGTGCTGGCCGCGACGCACAACACGCCGGTAACCAGCCTGGAATGGCAGCAGGCACTGTGTGACAGCGGTGATGCAGCCGCCCGGAAGCTGGGGCTGCCGATGACCTTCGTCCATGGCGATGCGTTTTCACCGCAGAGCGGCAAATATATTTTATCCAAGCAGCATGCGGTTGCTTTGCATGCCTGTGGGGATCTGCACGTCTCGTTGTTGCAGCGCGTGGCCGAGTGCCGGGGGCAAGCAGTCAGTGTTTCCCCTTGCTGTTATCACCTTATCCGGGCGCGAGCCTACCAGCCGATGTCGACGCTGGCGCAACAAAGCGAATTAATACTGAGCAAGCATGATCTCCGGCTGCCGCTGCAGGAGACGGTGACCGCGGGCAACCGAGTTCGAAATCTCCGCTTTGTTGAGGTGAGTTTCCGACTTGGCTTTGACAGCCTGCAACGCTGCGTGACCGGGCAAGACGATTACCTGCCGGTCCCCAATGTCCAGAAGGCCTTGTTCAATGAGGGCTTTGAGGCTTTCTGCCGTTGGGCTGCAGAGCAAAAAGGGGTGGTACTGCCGGATACGATTGACTATGCCCATTGGCAGCGTGTCGGTGAGCAGCGCTTTGACTGGGTCGAGCGGTTGGAGTTGCTGCGCCAGCTGTTCCGCCGACCTTTGGAGATGTGGCTGGTTTATGACCGGGCATGCTTTATGGAAGAGGCGGGCTATACAGTGACGGTCGGAACTTTCTGCGACAAGCCAACTACCCCACGTAATATTATGATTCATGCGGAGCGACAGGATTAAATGGATACCAGCACATTAGTCTATTGCGCTATGGCCCTGGCGGCTGGGTGCTTTGTGCAAAGTACCGTGGGGTTCGGTATGGCCATTGTTGCCGCACCCATTGTGTATTTCTTTGAGCCCCGGTTTGTGCCTGGCACCATTACCCTGGTTGGCTTGGTACTGGCATTGATCAACATGTGGCAGTACCGCTCTCAGGTGTCGTTTCGCGGGTTGGGAGCGGCATTTGTTGGCCGGGTACCGGGGACGATTGTTGCTGGGGGGTTGTTACTGTATATCACTGCCGAGTCGCTGGCCTTGGTGCTCGGCGCTGGGGTCTTACTGGCGGTGGTGATCAGTTTGCTCAAAGTGAGGATCAGGCCAACGCCGAAGGCTTTGTTTTGGGCTGGGTTTGCCTCGGGTCTGATGGGGACGTCAACGGCCATCGGTGGTCCGCCTATGGCTCTGGTACTGCAACATGCCGAGGCCGGCAAGCTCAGGGCCAATCTGGCGGGCTATTTCACCTTTAGCAGCATCCTTTCGTTGCTCGCCCTGACCGCGACAGGGCACTTTAGCTGGTGGCATTTCAAATACGGCATGATGATCATGCCTGCGCCTATCTTGGCCAGTTTGTTTGCCTACCGGATCCAGCATTTGATCCGGGCCGAGTGGCTGCGCTATGCCTTGCTGGTGCTGTGCTCGGTCTCTGGGGTGATTGCCATTTGGCAGGGAATGGCACCGAAATTTGTCTAGCGGCACGGGAAGGCTTGGACAATCCTTGTGCACAAGGTGGTAAACAGTAATAAGGCCAGTCACTGACTGGCCTTATTACTAATTTGGCAGGCGCGAAATACTACTGCACCACCTCTGGCTTTTGCTCTTGTAGAGGGGCTTCCGGAATAGTGTTGAGCAATGAGAAATTGCGATCCTCATGCTCATGGGCTGGCATTGGGCGGCCAAGGTAGTAGCCTTGGCAGAAGTCGAAGCGGCACTGCTGCAAGTAACGCAGTTGCGCTTCGGTCTCGACACCTTCAGCCACCACTTTGAGCGCCAGTTTTTCGCAGATAGCCTGGGTCGCCTCAATAATGGCCTGGCTGCCTTTATGTTCCCCCTGGACAAAGCTCTGATCCAGCTTAACGGTACTGATAGGCAAATCCTGCAGCTGCGACAAGGAAGAGTAGCCCGTACCGAAGTCGTCGAGATAAAGCTCTATGCCCAGAGAGGCCAGATCATCGAGGCATTGCTTGGCTTCATCGTACTCCTGCAGCATGGTGGACTCGGTGAGCTCCAAGGCCAGCTGCGAAGGGGGGATCTGGTAGCGATTGAGCAATCCTTCGATGGTGGGGGCTAGACTCGATTGTAGCTGGGCGCGGGAAAGGTTGACGCTCATAATAAACGCCTTGCCATATTTCTCCCGCCATAATGCCAGTTGCTTACAGGCCGTTTTGAGAATCCATTTACCCAGCGGGACGATTTGGCCGGTCTCTTCGGCCAACGGGATGAACTCGCCGGGGGAGACTTGCCCCAGCTCCTCGTCGTGCCAGCGGATCAGGGCTTCGAAACCTTTGAGTGATTTCGACTTAATATCAACTATCGGCTGGTAGTAGAGTTCGAAAGCGTCTGCTTCCAGGGCCAGTGTCAGGTGGTGACGCAGAGTCATTTTGCGATAGAGAGCATCTGCCATATCGGGCGAGAAGTGATGGCTGCGGTTGCGCCCGCGCAGCTTGGCACGGTGCATAGCCATATCCGCCTGGGTTACCAAGGTTTCGATATCCTTGGCATCAGACGGGTAGTCTGAGGTGCCGATGCTGCAACCAATGGATAGTTCGCCTACCTCTTTGAGGTGAAAAGGACGGTTAAGGGCTTTGATCAGCTGCTTGGCAAACATTGCCGAGTTCTCGATATTCCGGTGCTCAGCTTGAACGATAAATTCATCGCCGCCAAATCGCGCCAGTAATCCCTTGAATTTCACCTCTTCTTGCAAGCGGATGGCGATGGCCCGCAGCAGTTTGTCACCAATGGCATGGCCGTAGGTATCATTGACCAGTTTGAAGCCATCTATATCGAGGAATAATAGGCTATAGGGATGCTGACTGTGCTGGTTTTCGACAATGGCGTTGGTGATACCGCGGCGGTTGAGGAGCCCGGTCAGAAAATCATGCTCGGCATTGTATTTGGCTTTGTGGAGTTGCTCTTTTTCTTGGCTGATGTTGATCAAGCTCAGGAGTAACTGGTGCTTATCAGTGAGCCACTTGCCGTCGATATTGAGCCAGTGGTGGCTTTTTCCGGTCCAGCACAGGCGCTTGGCTTTGAGAATCCCTTCATGGCGGGCCGCCGCGAGCCATTTATCAGCTAGTTGGGCATCACCTAAAAAGCTGGCCAAATCTTTGAGATCTTCACCAAAAGAGTGGGTAAAAGAGTTGTTGGCACTGATCAGGTGACCGCTTTCATCGAACAGCAAGGCGAGGTTTGAGCTGCCTGAGAACGCCAGTTCACGGCGTAGGCTGGCTTCTTCAGCGATCACCTCGACCAGCATGACAGTATTGCCATCAGGACCAGGCATGCCTGAAAAATAACATAATGCTTTTTTAATGACATCGTTAGGTGAGAAGTACCACCAGGTCTTGATTTTCTCACCCTGCTGAAAACGGCTGAGGTAACCATCCAGTATGGCATCAACTGCTTCGGACATGTCTAGGCTGAGATCACGGGCCGTGAGTTCGTCGGTACTTTTCGCTTCCCACAATGGCAATGCGGCGGAGTTTGCCCAGAGAATGCGTTTTTGGTGAATATCGAAAATCCATACAGGTATCTGCAGGAACTCTAACAGAGAAAAATTTTGGTTCATCACCAAGGCTTTGTTATTTATTGTGATATTTGTCAGATGCTATATCAAAAACGGCGTTCTAAATATGCATGCGGTATAAAATCGTGACACTTCTTCACGAAATATGAAATAAAATATGTAATTTCTTGAAAAATAGCAAAAAAGGCGATAGAGGTCGCACTTTTTTGCTATCCGTCATTTTTGCTTACTGCAGGGCCAGTTTTAGTTCTAGGCCTACGAAGACCGGATCGTAAGCAGCCCCGGCATCAAGGGCGAAGCTGGCGGCCTCGGTATTGCCGAACCACGGTGTGTAAGTGAGGCTGACATCGGCGTCGCCTCGCCACCAGTCAGTTACCCAGTAGTGGATATGGCCAACAGGGTTGAGCAGGAACAGGCTGACGTCGCCCATGGTTTTTGAACCCATGACTTTGCCACGATTGGCGGTGATCTCCATTTCTGTCTGGAACATCCACTCACCCACCGCCGCACCGAATAGCGGTGTGACAATGATATCCTGGATGGATGGGACTTCGGCAAAGGCTTCCACCCCGTACTCCCAGAAGAACGTCGACATGGTGGCCGAATACAGGAATGACTCCCACTCGTTAAACCCGGAATGGCGGGCTGCCGTGTAGTAAACACCGCCGAAGTATGGGTGCATGATGTAGTTCAGGTAGTGATCGTCTTTGTCCCACACGGGCCCGGCTTTAACATTGTCCCACCACTTTCTGCCCAAGCCACTTAAGTTGGTATCTTCTGGGTCCCAGTTGGTGACACTCTCGGGCAACAGGGTCATCAACCCGACGGTTGCAACGCTCAAACCAAAAATGGTGTATGACTGCTCCAGTAGGTAATCCCAATCTTTTTCCGGCGCGACGGATAAATGTTTCGGCAAATTGTAGGTCGTCGGTTCGGCGAGCGCAGCTTGCAGCGTCAGTCCTTGATCCATGGCTGCGTACTGGTATTCGTTGGCAAATCCCAGCTGCTGAGCTGGCTGGGTCGCATAGCTGTTTAAAAAGGTGTGCTGCTGGTAAGCACCCAAGTCGGCATTCTCATTCCATGCGAATGCGGGGGTGCTAACGGCAATCCCCAAGGCTAGAGTTGATAGAAGTGAAGTGCGCAAGATACGCTCCGCAATAGATCAAGGTGGATAGGATAAAAAGTGTGGGAAGTATCACTGAAATGATAAAAAATTCCTAGTGGCTATGGATTAAAATCGCACAAGTTTGTGCAAAAAAATTGTAAAAAACACCAATTTATATGAATGATTGCCAGAATAAATTATTTTGTTCAATTTATTTTCAGGTGTAAGGCCTGCGAGCGGCAAGCGAAGACGCTTGCCGCTGGGACAGCTGTTATCCTACTGCCGGGATCACGCCTGCCATCTGCAGAAGCTGGGCGGTAATAATGAGGATACCGGCCCCGGTTGCAGCAAGTAGGGCGGGCTTACCACCGGCTACCTGGTAGCCATCTGCCGCTTTGAGCTGCTTACGCTGGGCACTGACCATGGCCACGGGTAGGAAAATTGCCAAGATCACCAGAGCGATAGCTGCAAAGCCTAGCGCCGTGATAAAACCTTGCGGGTAGAACAAAGCAAAAGCCAGTGGTGGGACAAATGTCATCGCTGCCGTTTGTAGCCGGCCATGCTTTTTATCGTTGTGCTTAAAGCTGTCGGCGACAAAATCAAACAGACCCAAGCTGACACCCAAGAACGAAGTCGCCAATGCCAAGTCAGCGAACACTGAGACAGACTGGCTAACCATCGGGTTGTGTAGCATTTCACTTAATGTGGCGATGAATGCCCCTAGGCTGTTGCTCGCCATCAGATCCTGCTGGCTAAGTACGCCTTGGCTTGTGAGCTGCCAGAAAATGTAAATCAGTAATGGTAGCGATGAGCCAATGATCATCACTTTTTTTAGGGCTCTGATATCCAAGCCGATGTAGCGCACGATAGATGGAATACTGCCGTGAAAACCAAACGAGGTAAAGATGACGGGCAGTGCCGAAATGATCAGGCCTTTTTCAACCGGCATATTGACCAGGTAGCCGCCTTCGACATTTGGCGCCAGCAAGCTAAGCATGACCACTAAGGCAATCACCTTCAGGGTAAACAGTACTCGGTTAACCATATCGACCGAGTGAGTACCTATCGCCACAATGCTGGCAATCACCAGAGTAAAAAATACGGTGCTGGTCTGTGCCGAGACTTCCAACCCTACCCAGTTATTGAGTTTGTCGTTGAGTTGACCACCTCCGCCGGCAATGTACGCCGCACACAGCGAGTACATCAGAAAGCATACGGCAAAATTGGCCAGGAACTGGCCTTTTTTGCCAAGTAGATCGCGGGCCAGTGAGTTCAGTGTGGCTTGGTGATCGGCGTACTGATGCACTTCTAACATTAACAGTGCGGTGTAGGTCATCAATGACCAAATACCGAACATGATCAAGGTGGCAGTGGTAAAGCCAAGTCCGGCCGAGGCCAGGGGAAGGGCTAGCATGCCTGCGCCGATGGTTGTACCGGCGATGATCAGCATACTGCCGAAAGTCTTGTTCATAGACATGGGGTTAATTGCTCCGAGTATTCAATAGGTTTGTGCTCGGGAGGCGGTGTTTGCACCTGTGGTTACTCCCTTTTCATCCATCAAGAGGGCCACAATGGCAATGAGGTGTCATTTTTTGTTTACACACTACTTAGCCATTGCGGCTATCGATAGAAAGTGCTTGTTGGGTGTTTTTTCATGGCTTAATTCAATTCCAGTAGTAATAAATGGCGGTTTAAAGCCTTTTGGTAAGGCTTACCTCTGGTTGTGAACAATATAGCGATTGGATATGACTGTCAACTTTTGTGTTTTTTGGTGTAATGTAATGTTTACGGTTGTGGCGTTTTATTCTGTCTTGATGCGATAATGTCCGGCATCGGATGATCTTGGTGAAAAATAACGTGCTGAAATAGCAGGAGATATGCTTGAATAAGCAGTATCCGTTGGAGTTGCCAGTTGGAAAGCCTTTACGGTAATAGCAAGTCGGGTGAAGTAAGAATAATGATACGTGGCACCTTTGGTCAGTGAGCAAGGCTGCCGCCGGTGATATCACAGGAGCAGATATGCTGAAAGTAGCAATGATAAGTACGGGTGAAGAAGTGCTTCACGGCGATATTACTGACACCAATGCCGCTTGGTTGTCGGCACTGTTCTTTCAGCGCGGTTTCCCTCTGTTGCGGCGGACTACGGTGGGCGATCAGCTTGAGGTTTTGGCGACAGAAATTGAGCATTGCAGCCTCACTGCCGATGTGGTGATTGTCAATGGCGGTTTGGGGCCGACAACCGATGACTTGACCGCTCAAGCCGCAGCTATTGCGGCCAACGTTGGGCTGGCGTTGGTCGACGAGTGGGTCGAAGCAATGGAACAGAAATATGCCAATTTGGGGCGCGAGATGCCCGAGACCAACCTCAAGCAGGCTATGCTGCCGGAGGGGGCGGAAGTCTTGGATAACCCTATCGGCACTGCCTGCGGGTTTGCGATGCAGATTAACCGGGCCTGGGTTTTCTTTACCCCCGGCGTGCCAAGCGAGTTTAAGAAAATGACCCATGAGCAAGTCTTGCCGCGGCTGGAGGAAAGTTATTCCACCAGTGCCAGGGAATGTGTTCGGCTGTACACGTTTGGTTTGTCGGAATCGGTCATTGGCCAGTCGTTGCAACCCATTGCGCTGCCAGAAGGCTTTGAGCTAGGTTACCGCTCAGCGATCCCGTTTATTGAAGTGAAGGTGTTCTGTCCGCCAGAGCACCGACAAACCGGGGCATTGGTGGCAGTCATTGCCAGCCGGCTAGGTGATAACCTGGTTGGCCATAACCAGCCTTTGCTGGGGGCGGTTGGCGAGCTCATTGAAAAAAGTGGGTATTCGCTTGCGCTAGCCGAGCACTATACCGGCGGTTTTCTGACCAGTTGGCTGCATGATGACATACGATTTGCAGAGCAAATCGCGCAGTCCTGGGTGTTGGGGCGAGATGATGCTCCTGAGCATACCGCCAAGTTACCGCTAGAGGCTGCTTTGTCACTGGCGCAGGCTGCTCGGGAGAAAAATCAAGCGGATATTGGTTTGGCTGTGGGGACCGGGCAAGACGGTGCTGTGGTGGTGGCATTGGTGACTCCCGAAGGGGAATGGGCGCAGCAAGTGACGACCAAACGCCGCTATGCCGAGCGTGATCACCGCCATGTGTTGGCTGCCCTCGGCCTCGACATGCTCCGTCGCTGGCTGGAAGGAAAACCGGTGTTTGGCCATTCGGAATCACTGCAGCGTATCGCGCAGATAGAAAATAAAAACTGATTGCTATCTATTGGGTATCGGCTGGGCGGGTACGGCCGTTGTCTGGGAGATAAGCCCCCTTAAGGCGGGGATCAAAGGTTGGCTTGTCGTGCTTGCTGTTGCAGTTGGTAATCGAACTCGACCTCGACATTGCTTTTGGGCACTGAGCAACAGGCCAGTACTTCGTTGGGGGCGATAAACGCCATCGAGTCTTGCTGGTCGACCGCGCCGGATCGCAATTTGCAGCGGCAGGCGCCGCACATACCGTTACGGCATTGGTATTCAGGCTGAAAACCCGCTTTTTCCAATTGGGTGAGCAGAGGCTCACGGCTGTTGCCGTGAACCTCAATACCATTGACGCGAATGGCGACTCGGCTCATAGCTCGAAGTCACCTAGGTCATCGGCGCTGACATCATTGTCGATCTGGCCAACCAGGTAAGAACTGATCTCGGCTTCCTGAGGGGCAACCTGGACGTTGTCAGATGACAGCCAAGAGTTGATCCAAGGGATCGGGTTCTGTGTCGCACCAGGGTAGGCGTGCTCTAGGCCAACAGCAGCCATACGCAAGTTGGTAATGTACTCAACATACTGGCACAGGATGTCTTTGTTCAGGCCGATCATCGAACCGTCTTTGAACAGGTACTCAGCCCACTCTTTTTCCTGCTCGGCAGCATCGCGGAAGATGGCAAAACACTCCTCCTTGCACTCCTGGGCAATTTCCGCCATTTCAGGATCGTCCTGGCCGGTGCGCAGCAGGTTCAGGATATGCTGGGTACCGGTTAGGTGAAGCGCTTCGTCACGGGCGATCAGCTTGATGATTTTCGCGTTACCTTCCATCAATTCACGCTCGGCGAACGCGAACGAACAGGCGAAGCTAACATAGAAGCGGATCGCTTCCAGCGCATTCACCGACATCATGCAAAGGTAGAGTTTTCTCTTGATGTCTCGCAGGTTGACCGTGATGGTTTCGCCATTGATGGTGTGGCTACCTTCACCCAAGCGGTGGTAATCGTTGGTTGCGGCGATCAGAGCATCGTAGTACTTGGAAATATCGCCAGCACGCTTGATGATATGCTCATTACCGACGATATCGTCGAATACAACCGCCGGATCGTTAACGATATTACGGATGATATGGGTGTATGAGCGCGAGTGGATCGTCTCGGAGAAAGACCAGGTCTCAATCCAGGTTTCCAACTCAGGGATAGAGACAATCGGCAGCAGCGCGACGTTCGGGCTACGGCCCTGGATTGAATCCAGTAACGTCTGGTACTTCAGGTTGCTGATAAAAATGTGGCGCTCGTGGTCCGGCAGGTTGTTGTAATCGATACGGTCGCCGGACACATCCACTTCTTCTGGACGCCAGAAGAAGGAAAGCTGTTTTTCGATCAGCTTTTCGAAAATCTCAAATTTTTGTTGGTCGTAACGCGCAACGTTGACAGGCTGGCCAAAGAACATTGGCTCTTTTAGTTGGTCGTTATTGGTTTGACAGAAAGTGCTGTATGCCATCTTATCCTCAACATCAATGGGAGCCGAAGCTCCCACCGTTTCAAATCATTAAATCTTGCAGCTTGTGCAGTCGTCTGCGCCCACATCGCCCTGGCTATCAGAAGCGCCGTCACGGGTGTTGTGGTAGTACAAGGTTTTCACGCCGAGTTTATACGCTGTTAGCAGGTCTTTTAGCAACAGTTTCATCGGCACTTTTCCGCCTGGCTGCTGGCTCGGGTCGTAGTTGGTGTTTGCCGAAATCGCCTGGTCGATGAATTTCTGCATGATACCAACCAGCTGCAGGTAACCGTCGTTGCTGCCGATATTCCATAGCAGCTCGTAGTTGTCCTTGTACTTGCTGTACTCAGGCACAACTTGCTTTAGGATACCGTCTTTCGATGCTTTCACCGATACGTAACCACGTGGTGGTTCGATGCCGTTGGTGGCATTCGAGATCTGCGAAGATGTCTCTGATGGCATCAGTGCAGACAGCGTTGAGTTTCGCAGGCCGTGGGTCTTGATCTCCTCACGCAGCGTTTCCCAGTCGTAACGTAGCTCGGCAGTGCATACTTTATCAATATCTTTCTTGTAGGTATCGATAGGCAGAATACCCTGAGCGTAGGTAGTCTCGTTGAATGCCGGACATGCACCTTGCTCTTTCGCTAGCCCCAAAGACGCTTTCAATAGGTAGTACTGGATCGCTTCGAACGCTTCGTGGGTCAGGTTGTTTGCGCTGCCGTCAGAGTAGCGAACACCGTTCTTCGCCAGGTAGTAAGCGAAGTTGATCACGCCTACACCCAGAGTACGGCGGTTCATCGTTGAACGGTAAGCTGCAGGCAGTGGGTAATCCTGATAGTCAAGCAGTGCATCCAGCGCACGTACGGTCAAATCAGCCAACTCTTCAAGGTCGTCCAGTGAGTCGATTGCGCCAAGGTTGAACGCAGATAGCGTACACAGGGCAATTTCACCGTTTTCGTCTTCCACGTTGTTCAGTGGCTTGGTCGGTAGTGCAATTTCCAGACACAGGTTAGACTGGCGGATTGGTGCCACGCTTGGGTCGAACGGGCTGTGAGTATTACAGTGGTCGACGTTCTGTACGTAGATACGGCCGGTTGAAGCACGCTCTTGCATCAGTAGCGAGAACAGCTCGATCGCCTTGATGCTCTTGCGCTTGATGCTGCTGTCCTGCTCGTATTTCACGTACAGGCGCTCGAATTCGTCTTGGTCTGCGAAGAAGGCATCGTATAGGCCCGGAACGTCAGATGGAGAGAACAGGCTGATGTTTTCGCCCTTGATCAGGCGGGTGTACATCAGTTTGTTGATCTGTACGCCGTAGTCCATGTGACGGACACGGTTTTCTTCAACACCACGGTTGTTCTTCAGTACTAGCAGGGACTCCACTTCGCCGTGCCACATTGGGTAGAACAACGTGGCGGCACCGCCACGTACGCCACCTTGAGAACAGCACTTAACCGCAGTCTGGAAGTACTTGTAGAACGGGATACAACCGGTGTGGAAAGCTTCACCACCTCGGATCTCTGAGCCCAGGGCTCGGATACGGCCAGCGTTGATGCCGATACCGGCACGCTGAGACACGTAACGCACGATAGCGCTTGATGTTGCGTTGATCGAATCCAGGCTGTCGTCACACTCGATCAGAACACATGAGCTGAACTGGCGAGTTGGGGTACGAACACCCGACATAATCGGTGTCGGGAGTGACACCTTGAACTGGGAGACGGCATCGTAGAAGCGCTTGATGTAGTCCATACGGGTGTCGCGCGGGTATTTGCCGAACAGGCAAGCGGCGATCATCATGTACAGGAACTGGGCACTTTCGAAGATTTCACCGCTTACACGGTTCTGAACCAGGTACTTACCTTCCAACTGCTTAACGGCAGCGTAAGAGAAGTTCATATCACGCCAGTGATCGATGTAGTTATCCATCAGATCAAATTCTTCTTTGCTGTAGTCTTCCAACAAATGCTTGTCGTACTTGCCTTTTTCAACAAGCTTGGTGACGTGGTCATACAGCTTTGGTGGTTCGAACTGGCCGTAGGCTTTTTTGCGCAGGTGGAAGATAGCCAGACGGGCTGCCAGATACTGGTAGTCCGGCGTTTCTTCAGAGATCAGATCAGCTGCTGCTTTAATGATGGTTTCGTGGATATCTTCAGTTTTGATCCCTTCATAGAACTGAATGTGAGATTTGAGTTCGACCTGAGACACCGAGACGTTTTCTAGGCCTTCGGCGGCCCAAGTGATGACTCGGTGGATTTTGTCTAGATCGATACTTTCTTTGCGTCCATCACGCTTGGTAACAGTGAGCTGTTGATTCATTTTTGGTCGTTTTCCCAGATTTCCATCAGTAGCAGTGCTTTTTTGTAAGTTTTAGCAATAAGGTTAGCAAAGATTGTGATCTTTGTTAGGTTTCTGATTGCTGATTAAAACACTACATATTGGGGTGTTGAGCTTGTAGTGTTACAAGATAGTGGTGAGGGCAGGGTAATGCAAGACGGTAATTTTTAACCGGCTGTGGATAACATGGGGATTCATAAAATTAAGTTGGTGCCTACTAACTGATTTGCGCAGGTATGACAATATCATAGCAAAAATCAAAATTTTTTAAGGCCAACAAAAACGCCTGCAAAAAAAAAATCCTTGATTTTTTGCAGGCGTTGGACGTGCTGACAAACTTCATATTTTTTGGTTATTTCTTGGTTAGTTAGTAGCACGTTTCAGTCGCAGATAACGGTGATGATATCACTCGGGTGATTCAATATACCGCGGGCGTGCCAGTCTGATGGCGAGTGTTCGTCGCCTATGTAGCCCCACCCGGCAACATAACCGGTCATATTGGCGGCTTTGGCGGCGATCATGTCTTTTTCGATGTCACCGATATAAATACAGTCTCGGTGATCGATCCCCAACAGTTTGCTGGCGTGGAGCAGCGGCTCAGGATGAGGCTTTGCGACGGCGAGGGTATCACCGCAGACAATAGTTTGGGCACGAAGCAAGGGAGGGAAGAAAGGCAGCAGCATATCGGTCAGGAAACCGGGCTTGTTGGTCATAATACCCCAGGCAACGTCTCGCGCCTCCAGTTGCTCCAGCAAGGCTGCTACCCCATGGTAGAGCGAGGTGTTGACGCAGATTTTTTCTTGGTAATAGCGTAAGAACTCCGCTCTGAGCGCCATAAAATCGAGGTGCTCGGGAATCGTTCCAAACCCTGCGGTCAGCAACCCCTTGGCCCCCATGCTGGTATTGGCTTGGATTTGTTGTTCTGACAGCGGAGGCCGGTTGTAGTCGGCGAGAACCCGGTTGGCGGCATCGGCCATATCCGGGGCGGTATCAAGCAAGGTGCCGTCGAGGTCGAACAAAATCGCTTTTTTCTTGGTTGTCATAGCTACATGTCCTTGTATCAAAAACAGCGGGCTTTAATGTATCTACCATGAGTATATACATGGCGACCGGCGAAAAAGCGATCCCAGCAGCTAATTGTCATAATTATCCCATGCCAGGCATGCGGCGCTATCAACGGTAAACTGGCGGGAGGCTATGGGAAGGAGGGCGCAGGAATAGCATCAAGCTCGCTAGGGTCGAGATACCCTAGCGAGGGGCATTGGCTATCACCTATGGCTACAGCTTGATGGTATGGACGATATAGTTGACGTCGACATTGTTGCCGAGCCAGTAACGGTCGGTGAGCGGGTTGTAGTGCAGACCGGTAATATGGCGGTCTTGTAGCGGGGTGGCATCGATCATATCCAGCAGCTCAGACGGTCGGATAAATTTCTCGTGATCGTGCGTTCCTTTGGGAACCAGCTTGAGTAATTGCTCGGCACCGACAATGGCAAACAGGTATGATTTAAAGTTGCGGTTGAGGGTCGAGAAGAAAACATGGCCGCCAGGCTTGACCATTTTGGCGCAGGAGGCTATCACCGAAGCCGGATCGGGTACGTGCTCGAGCATCTCCATGCAGGTCACGACATCATAGGTCTCAGGGTGCAGCTCGGCGTGCTCTTCGGCTGTGCGCTGGACATACTCGAGTTTGGTGCCGGTTTCGAGTGCATGCAGGCGGGCCACGGTCAATGGCTCCTTGCCCATATCAAGGCCGGTAACCTCGGCACCTTCGACCGCCATGCTCTCGGCCAAAATGCCACCGCCGCAACCGACATCCAATACTTTTTTGCCAAACAGGCCTTCGGCTTTATCTAGCACATAGTTGAGACGCAGTGGGTTGATCTGGTGCAGCGGCTTGAATTCGCCTTCCAAATCCCACCAACGGGATGCCATTTCTTCGAATTTGCTGATTTCAGCTGGGTCTACATTCAACTGCTTGGTCATGTATCTTTGCCATATTCCTTTCTGATAGCGGCATTATAACCCTAAGCCTCTATAAGGTGCAGGTATTAGCAATAATTTATTGTCTTGTTATGGTGGTGTTGTTGAAAATGGGTGGAGGAGGGCAGGCTTAATGTGCCGCTGCCGCTCCGGAGAAAGTAGAGCGACAGAATAGAGAATGCGGTAGCCGGGCGGTGAAGGAAGAACAGCGCTGAAAAGGGGGAAGTAAAAAACTTTTGCTGTCCCTAAAACAATTCAGGCTTAGGAGCTGTTTGCGCTAACTTCGCATTTCGCTTCTAAGCCTGGTAAACGTTCCGTGTTTGCATAAGGATTACTCAGCTGGTTCTATCATGGCTAGCTGCATCATATCAGGCTGTGCACCGCCTGTAGCCATTGCAATACCTGCGATGATGAGCATAAGAAGATATTTGCCGCCGATGATACACATGCCTAATGTGGTGATTACTCTGCCTAACATAATTGACCTCGCTTAACTGCTAATTCGTGATTTTTGAAATCTTAGATTTTGTTCTTGCGGGTTAATTGTACCTAAATGCATAGAAGCAAAATTGATAATGATCAGTTTTTTGTTCAGCTTTTGGTCAGGGTCATAGAGAAGTGGTGCATTTCCGATCTTGGTCAATAATTTACAATTGGTTGCAATTTGGTGTGGTTGGCATAAAAAGTGAGAAAAGTAATAAAAAACAGGCTTTGAGCAAAAAACAGGCTGTCAGAACGGTAATACTAAGATAAGTGCTTTCGATTTTTTTCCAATCCGCTAAATTACTCACAACATAATGGTGAAAGGTGTGCCTATCTGGGCTGAAATATGCTATATTCTCGCACCTTGCACGTATGGTACCAGACGTTATAGATATCGCCTTAGGCTGGCTCTCAGCCCGTTTTAGCGCTAACTATGCCGTTTGGTATACGTATACGACAGAAATTACCTGAGGGATATTGGCTCCATGAGCGATCTTGCAAAAGAGATCACGCCCGTAAACATTGAAGAAGAGCTGAAAGGCTCGTATCTCGACTACGCGATGTCAGTTATCGTGGGTCGTGCTCTTCCTGATGTGCGTGATGGCCTTAAGCCGGTACACCGTCGCGTCTTGTTCGCGATGAACGTACTGGGCAATGACTGGAATAAAGCATACAAAAAATCTGCCCGTGTGGTTGGTGACGTAATCGGTAAATATCACCCGCACGGTGATAGCGCGGTTTACGACACCATCGTACGTATGGCGCAACCTTTCTCTCTTCGTTACATGCTGGTAGATGGTCAGGGTAACTTCGGTTCGATTGACGGCGACTCTGCCGCGGCAATGCGTTATACCGAAGTACGTATGGCCAAGATCGCCCATGAACTGTTGGCTGATCTGGACAAAGAGACGGTAGATTACGTTCCTAACTATGACGGTACCGAGCAGATCCCTGCGGTACTGCCGACGAAGATCCCGAACCTGCTGGTTAACGGTTCATCGGGTATCGCCGTTGGTATGGCAACGAATATTCCACCTCACAACCTTGGTGAAGTGATCGATGGTTGCTTGGCTTATATCAATGATGAAGACATCACCATTGATCAGCTGATGGAATACATCCCGGGTCCCGATTTCCCGACTGCCGCGATGATCAGTGGCCGCAAGGGTATCGTTGATGCCTACAAGACTGGCCGCGGCAAGATCTACCTGCGTTCGAAAGCGGAAATTGAAGCTGACAAGAATGGCAAAGAGACCATTGTTGTTACTGAAATCCCATACCAGGTCAACAAAGCCCGACTGATCGAAAAGATCGCCGAGCTGGTGAAAGACAAGAAGGTAGAAGGGATCAGTGCCCTGCGCGACGAATCTGATAAAGATGGTATGCGCATTGTTATCGAGTGTAAGCGTGATGCTGTGGGTGAGGTAGTGCTGAACAACCTTTACGCACAGACCCAGTTGCAGACCACATTCGGTATCAACATGGTGGCACTGGACAACGGCCAGCCGAAGACCTTCAACCTGAAAGAGATGTTGAAGTGCTTCGTGAACCACCGACGTGAAGTGGTGACTCGCCGTACTATCTACGAACTACGCAAAGCCCGTGAACGTGCCCATATCCTTGAAGGTTTGGCACTGGCACTGGCCAACATCGATGAAATCATCGAGCTGATCAGAAACGCGCCGACCCCGGCAGAAGCGAAAGCTGGCCTGGTTGCACGCGGTTGGGATCTTGGCAACGTTGCCGCGATGCTTGAGCGTGCGGGCACTGATGCCGCTCGTCCAGAATGGCTGGAAGAGCAATACGGTATCCGCGACGGTCAGTACTACTTGACCGAACAGCAAGCACAAGCGATTCTGGACCTTCGTCTACACAAGCTGACTGGTCTAGAGCACGAGAAAATCCTTGGCGAATACAAAACGCTGCTGGAAGAAATCGCTGAGCTAATGCACATCCTTGCAAGCTCTGAGCGTTTGATGGAAGTGATCCGCGAAGAACTTGAACTGGTTAAAGAGCAGTTCAATGATGTTCGCCGTACTGAAATCACCGCAGCAAGCCACGACATCGATCTGGAAGATCTGATCAACCAGGAAGACGTGGTTGTCACCCTTTCTCACGAAGGTTACGTTAAGTACCAGGTTCTGAGCGACTACGAAGCACAGCGCCGTGGTGGTAAAGGTAAAGCGGCAACGCGCATGAAGGATGAAGACTTCATCGAGCGTCTGCTGGTGGCCAATACCCACGACACGATTCTATGCTTCTCAAGCCGCGGCCGTATGTACTGGCTGAAGGTGTACCAGCTGCCGCTGGCAAGCCGCACCGCCCGTGGTAAGCCGATTGTCAATATCCTGCCGCTGGAAGAAGGTGAGCGTATTACCGCTATCCTACCAGTGAAGGAATACGCAGCCGACAAGTTTATCTTTATGGCGACTGCTGACGGTACCGTTAAGAAGACCCCGCTGACTGACTTCAGCCGTCCTCGTAGCGCAGGTATCATCGCCGTTAACCTTCGTGACGGTGACTCGCTGATCGGTGTGGATATCACCGAAGGCAGCGATGACATCATGCTGTTCTCGAAAGCCGGTAAGGTTGTTCGCTTCTCTGAAGAGCAGGTGCGTGGCATGGGCCGTACGGCGGCGGGTGTTCGCGGTATCAAGCTGGCTGAAAGCGACAAGGTTGTCTCCTTGATTGTTCCGCACAACGAAGGCGACGTTCTAACCGTAACCGAAAATGGCTACGGTAAGCGTACCGAGCTGGAAGAGTACCCAGCGAAGAGCCGTGCGACCCAGGGCGTTGTCTCTATCAAGGTCTCTGAGCGTAACGGTAGCGTAGTTGGTGCTGTTCAGGTCGAAGACGGCGACGAGTTCATGATGATCACCAACGGTGGTACGCTGGTTCGTACCCGCGTGGCTGAGGTGAGCCGTGTCGGCCGTAACACTCAGGGTGTCACCCTGATCCGTACCGCAGAAGACGAGCAGGTTGTTGGTCTGCAGCGTATCGACGAGCCGGAAGAAGACGAGCTTATCGAAGATGCGGAACTGGTCGAAGGTGAAGCACCAGCAGAGGGCGAAACGCCAGCTGCCGACAGCGAAGCAGACGACTCTTCTGAGCAGTAATAACTAAGTAGTTAGTTACTCTGACAAAAGCGCAGCCTCTAGGCTGCGTTTTTTTATGTCCGAAGCTCACCGGCAAGGCAAAGCCAGACTAATTTCCCTTAGCCTCTTTTCAGCACCGCTATAAAGGTGTAAAACAGACCTAAGTCACAACTTTGACCACAACCTTATGTTTTTCCAGCAGGAGCACGTCTTACACCATGGACAACGTTTATAACTTTTGCGCCGGCCCAGCGATGATCCCGGCAGACGTATTGAAAAAGGCCCAACAAGAACTTGTTGATTGGAATGATCTTGGTACCTCGGTGATGGAAATCAGCCACCGCGGCAAGGAGTTCATTGCGGTGGCCAAACAGTCCGAGCAAGACCTGCGCGACCTGCTGTCCATCCCTGACAACTACCATGTCTTGTTCTGCCATGGTGGTGCTCGTGCCCAGTTTGCAGCGGTACCGATGAATTTGTTGGGTGAGGCAGATAGCGCCGACTATATGGATGGAGGCTACTGGGCGCACAGCGCCGCCGAGGAAGCGGCGAAATACTGCCAGCCGAACATTGTTGATATCACCTGCGATCGCGACGGCAAGAAAGCGATCCTGCCAGCGGCCGAGTGGCCACTGTCTGGCGATGCTGCCTTTGTCCATTTCTGCCCCAATGAAACCATTGATGGTATTGAAATCCGCGATCTGCCGGTAACGGACAAGCCTATTGTGGCGGATATGTCGTCGACTATCCTGTCTCGCCCTATCGATGTGTCGAAGTACGGTGTCATTTATGCCGGGGCGCAGAAAAACATCGGTCCTGCTGGCCTGACCATCGTGATTGTGCGTGATGACTTGCTCGGTAAGGCGAAATCTATCCTGCCGAGCATTTTGGATTACAGCGTGCAGGTCGACAAAGAGTCGATGTTCAATACCCCGCCGACCTTTGCTTGGTACCTGGCTGGCGAGGTGTTCAAGTGGCTCAAGGAGCTCGGTGGTGTGGAAGCCATGGCGCAGCGCAATATCGCCAAGGCCGATGTACTGTATGACTACATCGACCAGTCGGACTTCTACCGCAACGATGTCCACCCGGACAATCGCTCATTGATGAATGTACCGTTCCAGCTCAAGAATCCAGCACTGGATGCCTTGTTCCTGGAGCAAGCGGATGCCGCCGGTTTGAAAGCGCTGAAGGGCCACCGCGCAGTCGGCGGTATGCGTGCCTCGATTTACAACGCGATGCCGATCGAAGGTGTTCAGACATTGGTCGATTTCATGAAGCAATTCGAGCTGGAGAATGCTTAGTCGCCGTGTCTAACGGGCTATCGCTAATGACGAATAAAGCCGCGAATAGCGGCTTTGTTTGTATTTGCAGCGTGCTTTTTGTCATCACGGATGGCGAGATTGCCTCGGATAGATCAGTTTATCGGTGTCGAACCCGGCCTTGTCAGCAATCGCGACGTAACGGGATACCTGTGTCTGATCCAATACGGGCTCTCTGGCTAGCAACCACAGATAGTCAGTGCTGTAGCCGCTGACGAGGGCAACGGAGTAGTCCGGCTCGAGAAAGAACACCACATAACTGCTGTAGAAGGGGCCGAAGAAAGAGACCTTGAGGTGGCCCTGGCTATCGTCATCGACAAACACCGCCCGGCCATCGGCTTGCTGCCACTGCTGCTCTTCGGTATCAAACCCTCGGTTGAGTACCGTTATCGAGCCGTCATCATTGCGGCTATAGACGGCACTGACATTACTGAGGCCACGCTCGAAGCTATGGTCGAGCCGCGCGATTTCGTACCAGGTACCGAGGTAGCGCTGTACATCAAACGGTGACACGGGCTCGATCGACGGCGGCATCCCGGTACAGCCCGACAGTAGCACCCATAGCCCTGCTAAAGTTAGCCTGGATAAATTACACCGCGCCAAAATGCTTACCATGTTCCTCGCTCCTTGCCTGAGGTGGGGAAGTGAAGACCAATGTGGTGGTGAATTTCGCGCTGTCGTCGACGGGGGTAAACTCCCATCCCATACGTTCGCAAATTCGCTCAACGATCACCAGCCCACAACCGTATCCTGCATTAAACGTAGCATGGCCATCATAATGGAATGGTCGCCCCTCTCTCAGCCGTCTACTATGGCGGTAACTGCGGGAAAGGAGAACGAGCATGACGATGACAACTGTCGGTATCGACTTAGCGAAAAACGTATTCCAGCTTCATGGGGTTGATCAGCATGGTAAGACCGTACTGAAAAAGAAACTGAAACGACATCAACTCTCCACCTTCTTCGCTAATGTAGAGCCCTGCCTGATTGGAATGGAAGCTTGCAGTGGTGCTCACTTCTGGGCTCGGACTTTAGGGAACCTGGGCCATACCGTGAAGCTAATGGCCCCTCAGTTTGTTAAGCCCTACGTCAAAACCAACAAAAATGATGCCGCAGATGCCGAAGCCATTTGTGAGGCGGTAACCCGGCCGAACATGCGCTTTGTCTCGATAAAATCACCGGATCAGCAGGCATTGCTTTCCCTTCACCGGGCCAGGCCGGTTTTATCAAAACCCAAACTGCACAAATCAACCAAATCAGGGGACTGCTGACCGAGTTTGGGATTGTCCTGCCTACCGGTAAAGTCGCGATACACAAACATGTCCCCACCATCTTAGAAGATGCCGAGAACGCCTTGCCCGATACGTTCCGCCAGGTGCTGTCACGACTCTATGATCATTTAACCGAACTGAGTGAGCATATTGAGCAATTTGACCAGTCACTCAAAGCACACTTCAAGCATTGCGAACTGAGCCAACGGATAGCGTCACTACCAGGCATCGGCCTGATCAGTGCCACCGCGATCGTCGGCACCATTGGTGACGGCTCTGAATTCAAAAACGGGAGGCAGCTGTCCGCCTGGCTAGGACTGGTTCCCCGACAACACTCCAGCGGGGGTAAAAATATCTTACTCGGCATGAGCAAGCGAGGCGATGCCTACCTCCGAACCCTGCTCATTCACGGCGCCCGCTCCGTCCTGATAGCCAGAAGTCACCAGGTACCGCCAGAGAGTTGGTTGGGCGGGCTTATCAACCGGCGCAATAAAAACGTGGCGGCGGTAGCACTGGCCAACAAAAATGCCCGGACGTTATGGGCAATGCTGACACGTGGCGAAGACTACAACCCCAAGCGGTACCCGGATGCCTTTGCCGGGTAATTTCGTCAAACAGGGCTGTATTTAACATATGATACCTAATCCGCACCACGAAAAAATTTTCGCGACAAAAAGCGGCTGAACAAGGTAAAAACCAATGAAAACAGAGTGACTTTAGAGCCTGATAGCACGTTGTAAGAATGTTATCAGTGTTACCAACAGACTGTCGGCGAAATCCGACGGTGAAGCAGGCAAAAACATACCCAAACCGATTGCTAGAGGTAAACACGATTTAAAGGCCAAACAGGTAAGACCGAGACTCAATGAACCTGCATTTAACATGGCATAGTGATTTTGCTAATGCGTCATTATGATAAGGCTTGGGTCAGCGGAATCCTTTAGGGACAGCGGCATACATGCCGAACTAAGTCCGGATGTATGACTGCAATCTTAACCAGTTTGATTTTTTAGAGCGTGGGTACTTGGCAAACCGGGGCGACCATGTATGATAATTGGTGATAGTCAGCTGATTCTCGACCAGCCGGATCTGGATATCGCCGACACTGTAATTGAACGCATTTTTGATCAGGTTGTTGATGACAATATTGATAAAGCTCTCCGGTGCGGAGATCGTACTCGCCGAGTGCGTCTCCAAGACGTAACTGGCGTCCTGTTTGGCGAAAATAGGGGCCATGGCATCGAGTTGCCGGCGGAGGTTATCTTCCAGCGGGTAGGTCCCGAAATGGTGGCGGTCAATGCTTTCTTTACCCAGCAGCAAGAATGCTTCGGTTAACTCGCGCATCTCTTCGCTGGCTTGCTGCAGTCGGTTGATGGCTTTGATGGCCACTGGCGGCTGGTTAGGCACTTTGCCCAACAGCTCCGCCGAACCCTGGATCACCATAATCGGGGTTCGCAGTTCATGCGAGGCGAAGCGGCTGAACTCGTGCTCGCGCTGAAAATAGCGGGCAATGTTTGTCTTGCTCTCATGCAGTGCCTGCTCGATCTCCCGGGTTTCTTTGTAGTCGGTCTCGACCAAAAAGTCCGGCTGGTCAGGCGGCATATTGCGGATTTTGTGCTCGATGGTTTCGAGCGGGCGAGAGACACTCTTTACGAAATACCAGCTGTAGATCAGTACCGCGAGGGAGACGGCCCCGCCCAAGCTGAATGTCATGAAGTGCAGGCGGGCTTCGTATTCGTCGAGGTAGTCGTCGGCATCATCCTGGAACACGATGTAGAACAGGCCGTCACCGGATGGGTGCGCGGTGACGAGGAAGTGCTTGTCCTCTTTGCCCAGCAGGTGCTCATAAAAGCCGGGCTCCCGGTAGTTATCAAGCCAAGCCGGTGGGCTTTCCTTGCTCCAGTAGCTGTAGAACTCATGCTCATTGGGGAGCTGGGCCTGATCGCCAAAGCGCTGGTAGTCGCGGCTGTAGCGGCTTGCCTCGGTATCGAGCCAGTGGTGGAGGCTGATGATCTCAAGCTCATTCTCGGCCAAATAGATCACCGACCAGAACAAGGTAAACATAATCAGCGTGGGAATGCCGAAGCTCCAGCGGATCTTGCGGTAAATGCTGGGGTAGGCTTTAGGCTTTGAGTCGGTATCCTTGGCCATGAATCGTCTCTAGTCGTGGTTCTACAAAGTCTTTGTCGATAGCATTTCTCAGGCCATAGACATGGCTGCGCAGGGCATCGCTACCCGGCGCATCGTCTCCCCACACGCTGTCTATGACTTCCTGGCGGGATACTATAGCGGGGGCCTTTTTCACCAGCAGCGATAGGATTTTCAGTTGGATACGACTGAGCTTGATCGGCTTGCCGGCCCGGAGCACCTCGCCAGTGGACTGGTTGATAGTAATGTCGGCAAAGTGCAGTAAGCCAACATCTTTGCGTGCCCCCCGGCTGGCCAGTGCTTGCAGACGAAGGCACAGCTCTTCCATGGCAAAGGGCTTGACGAGGTAATCATCGCCGCCGGCCTGGAAGGCGGCAATTTTGTCCTCCAGGCTGTCCTTGGCGGTCAAAAACAGGATCGGGGTGTCACACAGCACTTCTTGGCGTATTTTCTTAACGGCTGAAATACCGTCGATTTTGGGCATCATGATATCCATGATGATGACATCGTAATGGTTGTCCTTAACCAGTTGGATTGCGCCAAGGCCATGGTATGCGCAGTCAATGGTATGGCCTTCTAGCTCGAGATAATCAGCCAGTGTTTCGGCGACATGGTAGTTATCTTCGACAATCAGCACTTTCATAAGCCAGTTTATTTATCCTCGTCAGACATTTCTTCACGCTTGCTTCACAGGCAGCGTAATAACATACCGCCAGTTAGTAATTATGCGCAATTAATCATAGGTAAAGTATGAAAAAAATGGCACTAGCTTCTCTAGCTGCAATGGTGTTGGCCGGTTGCGGCGGAAGTTCCGGTTCGGGCGGTTCGTCGGCGGAGGTCAAAACCGGTCGCCTTGACGGACAGGTTGCCGATATCTCGCACAGCAACAAGACCCTGAGCGTAAACGGGTATGCGCTGCGCAGTGAAGGTGCCCCGGTCATCTATCGTGATGGCGTGACCTTGCCGTTTGGTGAACTGGTCAACGGCATGCGAGTGCAGATCGATGCTGATGATAACCGGATTGAAACGATGAAACTCGATCCTTCCCTGACAGGCGTTGTTACCGCCATCAACGGCGATCAGTTTACGGTTAACGGTATCACGATGACTTTTGCGGGGCTGGCGGAGATCAATGTCGGCGACTGGGTGATGGTGACAACTTACCCGCTGGCTGACGGCTCGGTGGAAGTGGTTGCGGTGCAGAAAGTCCCCGATCTTGGTTTTGTCGAGATCGAGGGGCCGGTTTCCCAGCTCGACAGCACTGCCTATACCTTCAAGATAGGCACGGTGACCGTGGACTACAGCCAGGCAAAAGTGGATGACGACGATGAGCTGGCCAACGGGGCATGGGTCGAAGTCTACGGTGATATGCATGGCACGACGCTGGTGGCCACTGAGGTTGATGTGGAAGATGATCTCGATTACGACGATACCGAAATCGAAGGGGTCATCTCCTGGGTCAATAACAACCTGACCCAAATTGAGCTCAACGGCCGCCTGCGTATCGAAGTCAACGATCGCACCGAGTTTGACGACGGCCGTCGCGAGGATCTGGCATCGGGGCGCTGGGTCGAGGTAGAAATGGCCTATCGTTCAGGGCGCCTGGTCGCGACTGAGATTGAATTTGAAGACGATGGCAATAGCGTATCGGGCAAGGAGTTCCAGGCGGTTGGCGAAGCGAGATACCGAGCGGGTGTCTTCACCATCAATGGCATTGAAATCGAAATCAATGGCCAGACCGAGTTCGACGATGGCCTGAACCACGACAATCTGGATACCAGTTGGGTCGAGGTTGAAGGGCGCTACCTTGAAGACGGCAGCGGTGTGGGCCGCTACGTGGCGATCGAAATTGAACGCGAAGACCGTTTTGACGATGAAATCGAGCTTGAAGGGCCGGTCAAGGGCGGGACGATCTGGGGCTATGCGGCAACGGATAACTCCCTGGCGAAATATGAGGGCCGCTGGGTCGATCTCGACTGTGACTTCAACGGTACAACGCTATCGCGCTGCGACGACTAGAGCCAAGCTGAGCAGAAACGATATCGGTTATTGAAGCGCCTGCGGGCGCTTTTTTGTCGTTACGGTCCGGGGGAAAATGGCTGACGCATTCAGTACTAGCGAACTGAGGCATTATTGGTTACTCTGCAATGACTGCGACCAAACAGGATTAATGAAAAAACAGATGGAAAGTTTAACGTTACAGCCGATCAGTAAGATTAATGGCACCGTGAATCTGCCAGGTTCCAAAAGCGTCTCGAACCGAGCTCTGCTATTGGCGGCGTTAGCAAGCGGTACGACCCGACTGACTAACCTCCTTGATAGTGATGATATCCGTCACATGCTAACAGCCCTGACCAAGCTGGGAGTGAGCTATCAATTGTCTGACGACAAGACCGTGTGTGAAGTAACAGGCCTTGGTGGCGCATTCCAGCCAACCGAAGCGATGGAACTCTTCTTGGGTAACGCCGGTACAGCCATGCGCCCGCTGGCGGCGGCACTGTGTCTGGGGGAGGGCGAGTTCGTTCTCACGGGTGAGCCACGCATGAAAGAGCGTCCTATTGGTCACCTGGTTGATGCCCTGCGTACTGCAGGGGCGGATATTACCTATTTGGAAAATGACAACTACCCGCCGCTTAAAATCAAAGGTACAGGCCTGAAAGGCGGCGAGGTGGAAATCGACGGTTCTATCTCGAGCCAGTTCCTGACCGCGTTTCTGATGTCGGCGCCGCTAGCCTCGGCCGATACGGTGATCCGCATTAAAGGCGAACTGGTTTCGAAACCGTATATTGATATCACCCTGCATATCATGGCCCAGTTCGGTGTCGAGGTGGAAAACCGCGACTACCAGGAATTTGTGGTTAAAGGGGGCCAGGCCTATCAGGCTCCGGGTGACTTCTTGGTCGAGGGTGATGCCTCGTCGGCGTCTTACTTTTTGGCTGCCGCCGCGATCAAGGGCGGTGAAGTGAAAGTGACCGGTATCGGCAAGAAGAGTATCCAGGGGGATGTGCAGTTTGCCGATGCCCTGGCCGCGATGGGGGCAGAAATTGAGTGGGGCGACGACTACGTGATTGCCCGCCGGGGCGTGCTCAAGGCGGTCGATATGGACTTTAACCATATTCCCGATGCCGCGATGACGATCGCCACCGCCGCCTTGTTTGCCGAAGGCACCACGTCTATCCGCAATGTCTATAACTGGCGGGTGAAGGAAACCGACCGTCTGGCGGCGATGGCAACTGAGCTACGCAAGGTCGGTGCCGAGGTAGAAGAAGGCAAAGACTACATCACGATTACCCCGCCGGCACAGCTTACCCATGCAGCCATTGACACCTATGATGACCACCGCATCGCGATGTGCTTCTCGCTGGTGGCACTGAGCGATACGCCGGTGACGATCAATGATCCTAAGTGTACCTCCAAGACCTTCCCGGATTACTTCGACAAGCTGGCCATTCTGAGTCATTAACTGTCTAGGTTGTCATTAGTTAAGCAGAACCCGCCGTCTGGCGGGTTTTGTATTTTATCTTCAGGTCTATTTGGCCTGAAGACCGATTACTGATTGGTATCACAACTTTTTTCTCGTATAATATGCCCCCGTTTGAGAGCGGTAATACGTATCGGTATGCCCCGATGTCGTCTCGATGGGTATTACTGCTTAGATTTAAACAAGTTTGGAGATTACCTATGTCTACTCACGCGCCAGTGATCACTGTCGATGGACCAAGCGGTGCTGGCAAAGGCACGCTATGCATGCTATTGGCAGATAAACTGGGCTGGAAGCTATTGGACTCTGGTGCCATCTACCGTGTACTCGCCCTGGCGGCGCTGCACCATGGTGTTGACCTGGAGTCTGAAGACGCACTTGTACCTTTGGCGGCTCACCTGGATGTGCAGTTTATCGCTGAAGGTGAGTTGGTAAAGGTGATTCTTGAAGGGGAAGACGTGTCGGGTGAGCTTCGTAAGGAAGAAACCGGCATGGCAGCCTCCAAGGTGGCAGCACTGCCGCGCGTGCGCGAAGCTCTGCTTCGTCGCCAGCGTGCATTCAGCGAAGCGCCGGGACTAGTTGCGGATGGTCGTGACATGGGCACCGTGGTGTTCCCTCAGGCAGAAGTCAAGATCTTTCTCGATGCCAGTGCCGAAGAACGTGCGAATCGTCGCATGAAGCAGTTGCAACAGAAAGGGTTAGATGTTAACTTTGACCACCTTTTGAAAGAAATTCAGGAACGTGACTACCGAGATCGCAACCGTGCGGTCGCGCCGTTACGTCCCGCGGCTGATGCATTGGTGCTAGACTCTACAGAGATGTCTATCGATCAAGTCATCGAACTGGCATTGGCCCATATTGAAACGAAATTATCAGCCGAATAATTCGGCATGATGGCGTCGGTGTCACGGAAGATAACTGACTTTACTACCAACCCCATGCGGTAGGATACCCATGGTTGTTAATCACATTGAAGATTAAATAATGACTGAATCTTTTGCTCTACTTTTTGAAGAGTCTCTAAACGAACTAGAAACACGTCCAGGTGCAATCGTTAAAGGTACTGTTGTAGCTATCGAAAACGGTTACGTACTAGTTGACGCAGGCCTTAAGTCTGAGTCTTCTATCCCTGCTGATGAATTCAAGAACGCTGCTGGCGAAATCGAAATCGAAATCGGCGCAGAAGTTGACGTTGCTCTAGACGCAGTAGAAGACGGCTTCGGTGAGACTAAACTTTCTCGCGAGAAAGCTAAGCGCCACGAAGCTTGGATCGTTCTTGAGAAAGCTTACGAAGACGCTGAAACTGTTGTTGGTATCATCAACGGTAAAGTTAAAGGCGGCTTCACAGTTGAACTTAACGGCATCCGTGCGTTCCTACCAGGCTCTCTAGTAGACGTACGTCCAGTTCGTGACACTGCTCACCTAGAAAACAAAGAGCTAGAGTTCAAAGTAATCAAGCTAGACCAGAAGCGTAACAACGTAGTTGTTTCTCGTCGCGCAGTTATCGAATCTGAAAACAGCGTTGAGCGTGATGAACTTCTTGCTTCTCTACAGGAAGGCATGGAAGTTAAAGGTATCGTTAAGAACCTTACTGACTACGGTGCGTTCGTTGACCTTGGTGGTGTTGACGGTCTTCTACACATCACTGACATGGCTTGGAAGCGCGTTAAGCACCCATCTGAAATCGTTAATGTTGGCGACGAGATCAACGTTAAAGTTCTTAAGTTCGACCGTGAGCGTACTCGCGTATCACTAGGTCTTAAGCAGCTAGGCGAAGATCCATGGGTAGCAATCGCTAAGCGTTACCCAGAAGGTACTAAGCTTTCTGGCCGCGTAACTAACCTAACTGACTACGGCTGCTTCGTTGAAATCGAAGAAGGCGTTGAAGGTCTTGTACACGTTTCTGAGATGGATTGGACTAACAAGAACATCCACCCATCTAAAGTTGTTAACGTGGGCGACGAAGTTGAAGTTATGGTTCTTGATATCGACGAAGAGCGTCGTCGTATCAGCCTAGGTCTTAAGCAGTGTAAAGCTAACCCATGGCAGTCATTCGCTGAAATGCAAGCTAAGGGCGATCGCGTAACTGGTAAGATCAAGTCTATCACTGACTTCGGTATCTTCATCGGTCTTGAAGGCGGCATCGACGGTCTTGTTCACCTATCTGACATTTCTTGGAATGTTGCAGGTGAAGACGCAGTTCGCGACTTCAAGAAAGGCGACGAAATCTCTGCAGTTGTTCTAGCGGTTGACGCTGAGCGTGAGCGTATCTCTCTAGGTATCAAGCAGATCGAAGAAGACCCATTCAACGGCTACGTTGCAGTTAACAAGAAAGGTGCTCTAGTTACTGGTACTGTTACTGCAGTTGACGCTAAAGGCGCAACTATCGAGCTAGCTGAAGGTGTTGAAGGTTACCTACGTGCTTCTGAAGCATCAGTTGACCGTGTTGAAGACGCAACTCTAGTTCTTTCTGTTGGCGATTCTGTTGAAGCTAAATTCACAGGCGTTGACCGTAAGAACCGCGTAATCAACCTATCTGTACGCGCTAAAGACGTTGCTGAAGAGCAAGAAGCTATGGCTAACCTGAACAAGCAAGAAGATGCTTCTTTCGGTAACGCAATGGCTGACGCTTTCAAAGCGGCTAAAGGCGAATAATTGAGCTCGGGGGGATCACTTTTCCCCCCAAGCGGTTATACTATTGAGAAACATACTAAAAACGGAGTGTTTATGACAAAGTCTGAATTAATTGAAAGACTGTGTAGTCAACAAACACATCTTTCTGCCAAACAGGTAGAAGATGCTATTAAGGAAATCCTTGAGCATATGGCTACGACCCTGGCTGAGGGTGACCGAATCGAAATCCGTGGCTTTGGTAGCTTCTCTTTGCATTACCGCGCTCCACGTGTAGGTCGAAACCCGAAAACAGGTGACAAGGTTGAGTTGGACGGCAAGTACGTTCCTCACTTCAAGCCTGGCAAGGAATTGCGCGACCGTGTTAACCAGTCTATTGCTAGTTAAGCACGTTTAGAACAAAAAAACGGCATGCTGTTAAGTATGCCGTTTTTTTATGCGTATTGATCATGGTCTGATGAGGCAAAATCTTGCATAATCAGGCCATACCCGTCTGTGCTTATACCAGATGTTTTTTTCGGTTTTGGGGCATTGCCTTTACCAGATAGGTATCATCTATATTTCGTTCAAGTGAGAAGGATTCACGATGAAAATTCTGACCGTACTCTTACTGGCTGCGTGTTTCTTGGTTACCCTTGCGCTGGGTGCCCAAAATCAGCAGTTGGTGAACTTTGACTATTTGATTGCCCAGGGAGAACTCCAGCTGTCGACATTGCTGGGTATTGCCTTCGGTTCCGGGTTCGTTATTGGTTGGCTGATCTGTGGCCTGCTTTACCTTAAGGCCCGTTTCACCAAAAACCGCCTGAGCAAGAAAGTACAAAAGCAGCAACAAGAACTGGATCAGCTACGAGCCGAACCAGTTAAGGAATAACATTTAATGCTAGAGCTGTTGTTCCTGTTATTACCTATTGCTGCCGCCTACGGTTGGTACATGGGTAACAGGAGCGCTAGTAACAAGCAACAAGAGCAGTCTCATCACATGTCACGCCAGTACGTGACAGGCCTGAACCTGCTATTATCGGACCAGTCCGATAAAGCCGTGGATGTGTTTATTGAGCTGCTTCAGGTTGATAGTGAAACCATCGATACACACCTGGCTTTGGGAAATCTTTTCCGGAGCCGGGGTGAGGTTGATCGTGCGATTCGCATCCACCAAAATCTGATTGCCCGCCCAAACCTGACCATTGACCAGCGTAACCTCGCTTTGCAGCAGCTTGCCCAAGACTATATGGCGGCTGGATTTTTTGATCGTGCCGAGAAAATCTTCGAACAACTGCTGGATGAACCCGACCACCGCAAAGGTGCACTGCAGCAACTCCTGACCATTTACCAGCAGACGCGAGAGTGGGAAAAAGCGATTAATATTGCTAGCCACTTGGTCAAGATGGGGAAGAGCAGGCTCAAGCACGATATTGCCCATTACTGGTGTGAAATGGCGATGTTGGAGATGAGTGCGCAGAACCCGGATAAAGCTAAGCAGCTTCTCAAAAAGTCGTTGTCAGTGGATAAAACCTGCGTCAGGGCCAGCATCATGTTGGCGAAGATTCTGATTGCCGAAGACGAGTTCAAATCGGCAGCCAAGCAGCTTGAGCGTGTTGCCGAGCAGGATATTGAGTTTATCGGTGAGGCATTGCCGCTGCTGCTGGAGTGCTACGAAGCGATGGACAATGAGTCCGGCTGGCTCAAGTACCTTCGCTACTGTGTTGAGCAAAAGGCAGGTTCAACGGCCGAGCTAATGCTGGCCGACGAGATTGCCAAGCGTGAAGGCCCGACGATGGCCCAGACGTTCATGACCCGTCAATTGCAGAAGAACCCGACCATGAAGGGGTTCTATCAGCTGATGGATTACCACTTGGACGAGGCGGAGGAAGGCCGGGCAAAAGACAGCTTGACGACGCTTCGCGGCTTGGTTGGTGAGCAGATAAAGATTAAGCCTCACTACCGTTGCCGCCAGTGTGGCTTTGCGACCCATTCCCTCTATTGGCAGTGCCCTTCCTGTAAGGGGTGGGGCTCGATCAAGCCAATTCGTGGTCTGGACGGTGAGTAAGCTAAAGTTTACATGGTTAAATTGCCATTAAAAGCCCGCTTGATATTCAAGTGGGCTTTTTTGTATCAAAACTTGGCCTTTTTGACGTGATTTGCTCAACTAGTTTTTTTTGAGCAGCTTTTGAACATCGGAAAAGGCGGCAATAAATTTAGTTGGCGAATGAAACGATTGGCTATTGCTGTTGGTTGTGGTTTTTGCCTGTTTGGTGCGTTTTGTCAATTAATGCTCGATAAAAAACTATTTTGCTGTACAATCCTGAGCGCGCTCAGCATGCTGGGCTAGTTTGACCTTATAACTAAGCAGGAGATGCCATGTTAGATCCAAAAGTAATTGTCGCTCTCGACTACCCAAACCAAGACGAAGCGCTCGCCTTTGTTGACCGGATTGAACCGGGCAGTTGCCGATTGAAAGTCGGTAAAGAGATGTTTACTTTTTTTGGCCCTGACTTTGTGCGTAAACTGCATGAGCGGGGCCATTCTGTATTTCTGGATTTGAAATTCCACGACATCCCGAATACCTGTTCCCGTGCGGTGGCTGCAGCTGCTGAGCTGGGGGTCTGGATGGTCAATGTCCACGCCAGTGGCGGTGAGCGGATGATGACCGCCTCACGTGAAATCCTTGAGCCGTTTGGCAAAGATCGTCCACTGCTTATCGGTGTGACGGTATTGACCAGTATGGAAGCGGCTGATCTTAAGGGGATTGGTATTACCGCCGAGCCACAAGAGCATGTCTTGAACCTTGCCCGCCTGACGAAGAATAGCGGCCTTGACGGGGTGGTTTGCTCGGCCCAGGAAGCGACTATGCTGAAATCGGAACTCGGGAGCGAGTTCAAGTTGGTGACGCCGGGTATTCGCCCTGCAGGCAGTGCGGCAGGTGACCAGCGCCGAGTGATGACACCGGTTGAAGCAATAAAAGCCGGATCTGACTATCTGGTGATCGGTCGCCCAATAACCCAGGCGGCAGATCCTGCCGCGGTACTGGCTGAAATTAACAAGACACTTGCCTAAGCCAAGGTTTCGTAGATAGTTTTTCAGGCAGGCCCTCGGTGAGGGCCTGCTTTTTTATTGTCTGTTGATATCAATTCCGTGATGCAGCAGGCAGTTGCTTGCCGGGTGTCATCCTAAACTAGATTAAGGTAATCGGCTTAGGTGGCTCCATGGAATCGGATTTAGCGTTAACCTCTCCCTATATCAGGCTGGCCATCGCTCTGTTGCTTGGTGCAATCATAGGTATTCAGCGCGGATGGGTTGAGCGCAACGAGGCGGCAGGTAGCCGGATTGCCGGGATCCGTACCTATTCGTTGGTCGGCCTGCTTGGCGGTATCTGCGGCCTGTTGTCCGAGCGCTTTTCCGAGTTGTTCCTCGGCTTGTCTTTGGTCGCACTGACCATCCTGCTGGCCGTCGCCTACTCCCACCGCCTGAAATTGAAATGGCAAACCAACCTCAGTATTACCGGCTTGGTAGGGGCGTTGCTGACCTTTCTGCTCGGAGCACTGGCTGTGGTCGGTGAGCCGGCCCTGGCGGTTTCTGCCGCGGTGATCACCGCCATTATCCTCGATAATAAACAAGAATTGCACTCTGCGCTGCAGCGGCTGCAGGAATATGAGCTTGATGCGGCACTGCGGCTGCTGTTGATCTCCGTGGTTTTGCTGCCGCTGCTGCCCAATGAGCCGATGGGACCGTGGGGAGCGATTAACCCTTACGAGATCTGGTGGATGGTGGTATTGATCGCCGGGATTTCTTTCGTTGGCTATTTCGCGATGAAAATCGGCGGGGCACAAAAAGGGATTTTGCTGACATGCCTGTTTGCGGGCTTGAGTTCATCAACAGCACTCACATTGCAGTTTTCCCACCTGTCGAAGCAGCAACCCCAGCTCAACGGGTTGCTGGCAAGTGGAATTTTGCTCAGCTGCGGTACCATGTTTCCCCGTATCCTGTTCGTGTGCTCTGTAGTCAACAGGCAGTTGATTGAACTGCTGTGGCTACCTATGTTGTTGATGATGCTAGGCTTCTATTTGCCTGCTTGGTGGATATGGCAGCGAAACAAGGCGGAGAGCAAAATGAACCCCGAGATGAAACAGAACCCCCTGGCACTGACCTCGGCATTGAGCTTTGGTGTGATATTGCTACTGATCATCCTGCTGGCCAATGGCTTGCAGGAGTGGTTTGGCAATACGGGGACACTGGCACTGGCAGCGATTTCAGGGATCACCGATGTGGATGCCATCACCCTTGCTCTGGGGCGCCAGAGCGCCAGTGGCCAGATGCTCGCGACGGCGGCAATGGGGATTTTTATTGCCGCGGCAGTCAACAGTTTGGTCAAGATGGGGATGGCGTGGTTCATCGGTGAGCCCGGTCTACGCAAATATGTTGCCTTGCCAGTGACGGGGGCTGTGATACTGGGTGGCTTGGCGGTAGTCTTGGTTTAGTCTCGAGGCAGGTTGCGGTGGTGGTCTTGATAAAACAAAAAACGGGCAAGATGCCCGCTTTTTTCGTTTCGCGTTCAGGCTGCGCAGGCTTAGCATTCAATTTTCGGGGTCGCCCTGCTCAGGCGGGTTGTCCGATCGTGTGAGGGGGCGGAGAAGTGGCTGTCGAGCAGTTTTTGGGTCAGCGCGTGCTGCGGGTTGTTGAAAACCTCACTGGTTGTGCCCTGTTCGACAATCTCACCGTGTTGCATCACGATTACTTTATCGGAGAAATGCTTGATCACCCCCATGTGCTGCGACACATAGATGTATGATAGGCCCATTTCTTCCTGCAGCTCGAGGAGCAGGTTGATGATCTGAGAGCGCATCGACATGTCCAGCCCGTTGAGCGCTTCGTCGGCGACAATAATACAGGGCTGCAGGATCAGGGCGCGGGCCAGCGAGACACGCTGCTTCTGGCCGGTCGCCAGCATCTGCGGGTAGAAATAAGCGTGTTCCGGCAGCAGGCCAACACGCTTTAGGGTCTCCATGATCCGGCGCTCACGGGCCTGCGGGGTCATATTGGTGTTTCGCTTCAGCGGCCCTTCGAGGATTTTACCGATCTGGATCCGCGGATTGAGCGAGGTGTTGGGATCTTGGAAGATCATTCGGATCAGCTTGCAGCGGGTTTGGTAATCCCGGTGTGCCAGCGGCTCGCCATTGACCCGGATAACGCCCTCGGTCGGCTCGACCACGCCTGCGAGCATGCGAGCCAGGGTGGATTTCCCCGAGCCGTTTTCCCCCATAAAAGCGATAGTCTCGCCGGCTTCCAGGTTGAAGGAAACCGGCTTGACCGCCTCTATTGTCCGGCGGCGGAATAAGCCTGAGCGGTAGTGGTAGTCTTTTTTCAGGTTCTCGACTTCAAGTAACGCACTCATTTGGTACTGCTCTCCATGTTCAGCGGGAAGTGGCAGCTGAACTTGTGATTCTTGATCTTTCTGCGCTTCGGTACTTCGACACATTTACGCTGGGCGTGCGGGCAGCGTGGGCCCAGCCGGCAGCCAATAGGCAAATGCTGAAGTGGGGGAATCGAGCCCGGCAGGGTTTCGAGCTTGCTCTTGTGGGCGAGCTTGTCGAGGTTGAAGTCAGGCATCGCCCGCAGCAGTGCTTCGGTATACGGGTGGTGTGGCGACTCCAACAGCTGTTGGCGGTTGGCGGACTCTACCGATTGGCCGCAGTACATTACCGTGATCCGGTCTGCCCACTGGGTTACGGTGGTCAAGTCGTGGCTGACCAGCAAAATCGTGGTGTTGCCCAATTGGTTCATCCGGCTGAGCAGGCGGAATATCTGAGCCTGGGTGATTGGATCCAAGTCATTGGTCGGCTCGTCGGCGATCAGCAGGCGAGGGCGGTTAGCGATAGCCATGGCGATCATCACTTTCTGGCATTCGCCGTCCGTGAGCTCGTAAGGATAGCTTCGCATGACCCGGCGGTGCTCTTTGATCCCGACTTTATGCAGCAGGGCAATCGCCTGTTTCTGGCGCCAGTGGAAACGCTGCCAGAAGTAACCGTCGAAAGACGATGACGGGATCGCCTCTTCTAGCTGCTCGCCGACTTTCTCTGACGGATCCAGACACGAGGACGGCTCTTGGAAAATCATCGCAATTTCGCGGCCAACCACCCGGCGCCTTTCGCGCGGTGTCAGGGTCAGCAGATCGATATCCCCGAGGCGGAGGCGGTCGGCACTGACACGCCAATTGCTTTTGGTCACGCCGGCAATAGCTTTGGCGACCAAGCTCTTACCAGAGCCGGATTCACCTACCAGACCGCGGATCTCGCCCTCGTTAATTGTCAGGCTCATGCGGTCAACCGCTTTCACCATCCCTTGTGGCGTATCGATTTCAATGGTCAGGTTACGAATATCTAATAGTGGCATCAGTCAATCCCCGCATTAATGGCTTGGCGGAGTCCTTCTCCTACTAAGTTTACTACCAATACACTGAACGTAATGGCCAGTCCCGGCAAGGTGACCGTCCACGGCGCGAGGTAGATAAGCTCGATGGAATCGCCCAGCATCGCCCCCCATTCTGGCATCGGTGCTTGGGCACCGAGGCCAAGGAAGCCGAGGGCGGCAATATCGAGAATAGCGATAGAAATTGCCCGGGTGAACTCGTTGGTGAGCACTGTCAGGATATTGGGCAGGATCGAGTTATACAGCAGGTAGAAGTTGTTGGCACCATCGAGGCGTGCCGCCATGATGTAGTCTTTCTCTACCTCGTTGTGTACTGCGGTGTATACCGCACGGATAAAGCGCGGGATCAGTGCCAGCCAGATGGCCAGCAGGATATTGGTTTCGCCCGGTCCCATGTAAGCCACGACGATGATCGCCAAGAGCAGGGACGGGATCGAGAGTACCGTGTCCAGTACGTGGTTAAGGAAGCTGGATTTCAGACCTTGGGTCATCCCGGCCAGAACTCCGATCAGGATCCCGATTGTCGCCGAGGCAAGGGCAACCAACACCGCGTAGCCAAAAGTGAGTTGGGTACCGAGCAATAGACGGCTTAGCATATCACGGCCGAGATCATCGGTGCCAAAGAAGTATTCTACTTTGCCGGCGGTATCCCAAGACGGCGGCATCAGCAGTTCGCCGACCTGGCTAAAGACGTCATAAGGTGCTAGCCAAGGTGATAGCAGGGTGATCAGAATGAGGAAAGACAGGCACCACAGACCGAACATCGCCAGCGAATTGTTTCTGAAGTTCTGCCACGCCCGCTCAAGCTGGGTCGGGATCTTGGTCTCCTGGTAGATGTTATTTGATAGCATACCATTCCTTCCTTACCAGAGGGTTGACAAAGGCACCGGTCAGATCTGACAGGATGTTGGCAATCAGGATAAAGCTGCCCACAGTGATCACGCCGGCTTGGATCGCGACATAGTCTTGGGCCGAAATAGCATCGAGCAACCAGCGGCCAATCCCCGGCCAGTTGAAGATCGACTCGGTCAGCATGGCAAAGGTCATCATGGTTGAGAACTGCATGCCAAGTTTGGGAATAATTGGCGGAATGGCATTTCTCAGAATATGGCGGGTGATGATTTCGAACATCGATAGGCCCTTGGTCTGGGCGACCTTGATGAAATTTTGATCCATGACATCCGACACCGATGCGCGGGTTAGACGGATGACTTCAGTGGTCGGTGCCATTGCCAGCACCACGGTTGGTAGCACAAGGTGCCTGATCGTATCCATCAGGGCTTCCGCACGGTACGGCTTGTCAGACAGCATCACATCAACCAGGGCAATGCCGGTGACCTGATCAATTTCATACAGTAAGCTGTATCGGCCGGAAACAGGCAGCCAGCCTAACTCCAATGAAAACAGCATGATAAGTAGCATTGCCAGCCAAAACAGCGGAATGGAGTACCCTACCAGGGTAATCGACGAGATAGCGGTGTCGATGAATTTACCGCGTTTAACTCCGGCCAGCGTTCCGATTGGAATACCGATGACCAGCGATAGTACAAAGGCAAAGAAGCTAAGCTCGAGGGTGGCAGGGAAAACGGCGATCACCTCATGGACGATGGGATCGCCCTGCAGGTTGAGCCCCAAATGGCCCGACATCAGGTTATCGAGATAGCTTACCCACCCTGACCAGAATGGTTGGCTACTCCACAGCGATGTGCCGTCGAGGCGCAAGATACTGTAGCCGATCAAGGTCAGGATCAGCAGGGTGATTAGAAAAAGGTTCAGCCTACGGATGGTATAGATAAACATATTAGATCTCGCTCCGGAATACAGTCGAGAAGGAGCGGGTGCCAAATGGGCTCATCTGCAACCCCTGCAGCGATTTGTGATGGACCTGGAAATGGACGCCATGGGCCAACGGCACAATCGGTACCTCCGTATCTAAGATATCTTGGGCCAGGTGGTAGTAATTGAGCCGCTGGTTGAGTTTAGGGGTGCGAGAAGCCAGCTCGAGCAGGTTGTCAAAGCTGAGGTTGCACCAGTTCGCTACATTGAGGCCGGCTTGCTTGGCATCGCAAGAGAGCAGTGGCCGAAGGAAATTGTCCGGATCGCCATTATCGGCAATCCAGCCGGTCAGGATCAAATCACTGTTGAATTTGTCAATGGCACTAAAGCGGCTCACCGTATCTTGGGTGATGATGTCGACTTTCACCCCGACCGCGTTGAGATCGGCCTGGATCAGCTCAGCAGTCTTGCGCGGACTTGGGTTGTAGGGACGTGGCTCTAGCGGTACCCACAAGGTCAGGGCCAGGTTCTTGTCGTAGCCGGCTTCCTTGAGCAGGGCAAGGGCTTTTGCCGGATCATAGTCCAGTGCCTGGCTGCCGTGGTTATAGGCCCATGACATCGGTGGCAGAATACTGCGGGCCTTGGTGCCGGTTCCATAGTAAACCGAATTGAGCAGGTTCTCACGGTTGATGGCATGGTTTATCGCCTTGCGAACGCGAATGTCGCTCAACTCTGGCTGGTTATTGTCCAGCGCCAAGAAGGCCACGTTCATGCCGGTTTGGGCGTTGAGGCTGAAATCTTCGTTGGCGCTGATGATCGGAAGCTGGCTGGCGACCGGAGATGACAGCACATCACACTCGTGGCTCAGGAGTTTGGCCAGCGTTCCCGTGCCGCGGCTGGCAATGTCAAACACCACTTGTTCCATTGGCGCCGCTCCCAGCCAGTATCCTTCATGGCGGTTGAGCCGGACAAAGTCATTGGCCTGGTAGCTGTCGAGGTAAAACGGCCCGGTACCGACCGGCAAGGAATCGAGCTGATCGGGTTTACCGGCACGCAGCGTCTGCTCGGCATATTCCTGCGAGTGGATCACTGCGTAGGTGGTCGCCAGATTGGCCAAAAAAGCATTGTCAGGTCGGCTGAGGACAAATTTTACCGTCAGGGGGGCGACCACTTGGATATCTTCAATCAGGTTAGCAAAGCCCTGGCTGTCAAACCATGGATAGCGACCGCCGGAAACAGCATGGAAAGGGTGGTCAGACTGGATGACTCGCTTAAAGCTAAACACCACATCCTGTGCATTAAACTGGCGCGTAGGTTTAAACCAATCGGTGGTCTGGAATTCGATGCCTTCCCGCAGGACGAAAGTGTAGGCCAGGCCATCATTACTGATGTTCCAGCTTTTGGCCAGCGACGGCAGGGGTTGGTGGCTAACCGGATCAAGCAGTAACAGGCGATCGAACAGTTGCGCAGCCAAGGTATCAGCCGTTAATCCACCATCGATTAACTGTGGGTTAAAGGTTGTTGGCTTATCTTGTCCGCAATAGACGAAGCCTTGGCTGCGAATATTGCTATCCTGCTGTGGGTCATCGCTACAGCCAACCAGGCTGGCTAGGCTGACGCACACAAGCAAAAGACGAGTATAGGCGCTCATAGAATAAGGGATTTTTTTGGAAACAAGATTATAAATTTACCACTATCCCACTCCGCCACCAAGTCACCTCATTAAAATACCTGTGATTTATGGGTTCTTTATGAGCAAAAACCGTACAAACTCACTCATTTCCGACCAACTGGTACTTGCGCAGTAGGCCCCTAAGTTGATGGTAGCTCAAGCCGAGTAACTCAGCCGCTTTGCGCTGATTGAACTGGGCTTGTTCCAGGGCCAGTCGCAGCATGGCAACTTCCTGATCTTGCTGCCATTGGCGGAAGTCGATGGGCAACCCCCACTGCTCGCGGCTGCTGTCGTTGGCCGGGGGGACCTCAAGTTGAGGTGCCGTGGTGTCGATGGGATTTGCCTCATCCTGCAACCAAGGTGGCCTGAACGGGTCAATGATGATGGTGTCGACCGGGACATCTTCGAGACCATGGCGAAAAACCGAGCGCTCCACCACGTTTTTGAGTTCGCGGATATTGCCGGGCCACCGGTAGGCCTGCAGTTGTTGCCGGGCATGCTGGCTAAAGCCGGCAAAAAAGGCGAAGTTGAGCTCACGGCACATTTTCACGGCGTAGTATTCGGCCAGAGGGAGGATATCTTCTTGGCGCTCGCGCAAGGGCGGAAGATGGATGATGTCGAAGGCGAGCCGGTCGAGCAAATCGGCACGGAACTTACCGTTCGCCGCCAGTTGCGGCAGGTTCTCGTTGGTGGCACAGATCAGGCGGACATTGGCCTGGCAGGTTCTGCTGCCACCGACACGTTCGTACTCGCCATATTCAATGACCCGAAGCAGTTTTTCCTGTACCCCCATGGGAGCTGTTGCCAGCTCGTCGAGAAACAGGGTGCCGTTCTCGGCTCGTTCGAATCGGCCTTGGTGCCTGCCCTTGGCACCGGTAAAGGAGCCGGCTTCGTGGCCGAAGAGTTCAGAGTCGATAACCCCTTCGCTCAGTGCCGCACAGTTTAGCGAGATCAGCGGCTGGTCCCAGCGGCGGGAGAGGTAGTGCAGGCGCTGGGCAATCAGCTCTTTCCCGGTGCCTCGCTCGCCGATGATCAGGATAGGGCGGTCCAGCGGGGCAAGGCGTGAGGTTTGATCCAGTACCGTGAGGAACGCCTCAGACTCGCCGATCAGGTTATCTGTTTTGCGCATGGTTAATCTCGCTAATAGTTGGCGTAATTACTTACACCTTAGCAGGCAATCTATGAAGGTGTAAAGCTAAGTGTATGATATATAAAAGACTAAAAGTTGGCATGCATGTTGATATAACTAGGATAGAGCGGTTCTATGGTTGAAGAGCGGTGCTATGGCCCTTGGGGGGAAACCGGGTTCTTCAATTGCCTCAGCTTGATACCACCACAGAGCCACCCAGGACCACATTTATTTTAGGAGATAATTACTATGGGCATTTTTTCTCGCTTTGCCGATATTGTTAACGCCAACGTCAACTCTTTGCTGGATAAGGCCGAGGATCCGCAAAAAATGATCCGTCTTATTATCCAGGAAATGGAAGATACGCTGGTTGAAGTTCGAACCTCTTCTGCTCGCGCCCTAGCTGACAAAAAAGAGCTGCAGCGCCGCATCCAGGCCATTGAGTCCCAGAGCCGTGATTGGCAGGAAAAAGCCAGTCTGGCGATTCAGAAAGGCCGTGAAGATCTCGCTCGTGCAGCGCTGATTGAAAAGCAGAAGCTCAATGATGTCGCACTGACCTTGCACGAAGAGTACAAGCTGGTGGAGGAAACCATCGAAAAACTGGCTGCCGAAGTGGCTGAGCTAGAGCGTAAGCTGCAAGAAACCCGTGCTCGCCAGCAGGCACTGGTAATGCGCCATAAGGCTGCGGATACCCGTCGTGACGTACGCCGTCAATTGGATACGGGTAAAGTCGACGAGGCGCTGTCGAAGTTTGAACAATACGAGCGCCGGATCGACGAGATGGAAGCGGAGGCGGACAGCTACAGTATTGGGCGCGGCAAGAACCTGCACGAAGAGTTTGCTGACTTGCAGGCGCAGGACGAAATTGAAAAAGAGCTTGAGCGCATGAAAGCCAACCTCAAGGACAAAGAGTAATTCACCTTAACGGGAGTTGGTTGTTATGATGGCTGTGGCGATTGTGACAATCTAAAGAATTGAATCTGCGCGAATTTAAGGAGATAAATAATGTCTATGGGGTTTATTGTTGGGCCGTTAGTCGTATTCATGATCTTTGTTGCCCCGCTGTGGTTGATCCTCCACTATCGTAGCAAGAAGCATGCAAGTGAGGGGCTGTCTGGTGAAGACCAGCAGAAACTGCAGGAGCTGGTGGCTCGCGCAGAGCAGATGCAAGAGCGGATCGTGACCCTGGAGCGTATTCTCGATGCGGAAGTGCCGCAGTGGAGGCGCAAATTATGAATAAGACCCTCTATCGCGACCCGAAAAACGGCAAGTTGGGTGGCGTTTGTGCCGGGGTTGCCGAATACTTTGGTATGGAAATCTGGTTGGTGAGGATCCTCACTGTGTCAGCATTTTTACTCGGGGTGGGTTTCGTTGTCACCTTGGCTTATGTGGCCGCTTGGCTGATCCTCGACAAGATGCCTGAGGAACGAATCCAGCAGCAGACGATTTTCCGCGAGCACCAGGTCAAGCAAAAGCCTTGGCAGGCGGGCAAACCTGCCGGTCAAATCTTGCACAATGTCGAAACCGAACTCGACAAGATGGAGCAGGAGCTGCGAGACATGGAGGCCTATGTCACCTCGTCTGCTTTCAAGGTCGACCGCGAATTTCGCAACTTGTAACGACCGATCACGCACTAAAGCAGGCAATGGCCTGCTTTTCTTTTTCCTTCAGCCCAATGGAAGGTTAACGAGGCGATTCATCATGGGTTAATCGGCTGGCCTGTATAGTCCGTATCTGGTTTCTCTGGATTTTTTCTTAGTTTTTTGGGAGCAACCCGCCTCGCGCAGTGAATGAATTTTTCAGGAAAGTTTATGAATCGATTTAGCAATGAGTTGAACAAACTGGTGAACCGGAGTTTAGACCGCCATGTCCGTTTGGCGGTGACGGGACTGTCCCGGGCGGGGAAGACCGCTTTCATTACTTCGCTGGTTAATCAACTTATGCATGTGAGTACTAACCCTCGGTTGCCGCTTTTTACCGCCGTCAGGGACGGCCAGTTACTGGGTGCCAAGCGGGTGCCGCAAATTGACATGCATGTCCCCAAGTTTGCCTACGAAGAAGGGATGACGGCGCTGCTGTCGCAGCCGCCCTGCTGGCCCGAGCCGACGAGGGATGTCAGCCAGACCCGGCTGGCACTGCGCTACAAGCCCCAGCGGGGGCCAATGAAACTGTTGCAAGATACCGCAACCTTGTACCTGGACATTGTGGATTACCCCGGCGAGTGGCTGCTGGACTTGCCGCTGCTAGAGCTGGACTTCATGGCGTGGTCGCGCCAGCAGGCCCAGATCCTGAAAGGTAAGCGCCTGGAGCTGGCATCAGAATGGCTGGCGATGGCCGAGTCGTTTGATCCACTGGCCCCGGCTGACGAGGCATTGATTGAGCAGATCTCGGCCCGTTTTACCGAATACTTGTACAAGTGCAAGGCGGAAGGCGGGCTGCACTGGGTGCAGCCGGGGCGTTTCGTCCTGCCGGGTGAGCTGGCCGGGGCGCCGGTATTGCAGTTTTTCCCTATGGTCTGGCTTGAGAAAATGACCGAGCAGCAGTGGAGTGATGCCAGTGAAGAAACCAACCTTGGCATGCTCAGGAGCCGTTACCGCTATTACCAGCAGCATGTGGTGAAAGCGTTCTACAAGGAACATTTCTCCAAGTTCGACCGCCAGATCATCTTGGTCGATTGCCTGCAGCCGCTCAATGCCGGGCCGGAGTCTTTCAATGATATGCGCCAGGCGCTCGATCAACTGATGCAAAGTTTCCGTTACGGCCGAAGTTCAATGCTGAGGCGTTTGTTCTCGCCGCGGATCGACAAGGTCTTGTTTGCGGCGACCAAGGCCGATCATGTCACGCCGGAGCAGCACCCCAATTTGGTCAGCTTGCTCCAGCAGCTGGTGAATGAGGCATGGCAGACCGCCTCGTTTGAGGGGATCAAGATGGACTGTGTCAGCCTGTCCTCGATCCAGGCGACCGAGCCGGGTTTTGTCGACTACCAAGGCCGCCAGGTCCCGGCGCTGCGGGGGCATCAGATCGGTGGTGGGGCCAAGACCCTGTTTCCCGGAGAAGTACCGCGCCGGTTGCCGAGTGATGCCTTCTGGCAGCAATCGGGGTTTGACTTTATCAATTTCCGCCCGCTCGAAATGCAGAGCGACGAGCCATTGCCCCATATCCGGATGGATAAGGCGATGGAGTACTTGTTAGGGGACAAATTACGATGAGTGAGCCGTTGAAAAGTAAAATTGTCTTTGATGAGCCCGCCAAGCCCGAGCTGGCTTCCGGCGAGAGTGAGTTGACCTCCCAGCTGCAGTTTGCCGAGCAGGAGAAAAGCTTCTTGCCCGAGGCGGCGGATAATGAACAGTCGGACGTTGAAGAAGAGCTGGCCAGAGCCCTCAGGGGCAGGCCCAAACGCCGCACAGGCTGGCTCAAGGGACTCCTGGTTGGCGGTGCAGCCATGGTGGGGTGGCAAACGATCGACTATGTAGTTACAGCCTATCAGGGCGGTGACTGGCTGGCCCTTGGTTGGAGCGTGATTGTGGCCGGTATCGCCGCCGCGGGGATCACCGCGCTGGGGCGAGAACTACTGAGTTTGCGCCGGCTAAAGCAGCGCCAGAGCGAGCGGGAGCAGGCACAGGCCTTGCTTGAGGCCGATGGCATCGGCCAAGCCAAGGCCTTCTGTACCCGGCTGGCGAAGCAAGGCAAGGTGATTGACGAGCATGCCGGTTACGACAAGTGGCTGCAGTCTCTGGCTGCTACCCATAACGATCGCGAAGTCATGCAGCTCTATGATCGCATGGTGCTGGGCCAGCAAGATAAGTTGGCGCGACAACTGGTGGCCAAATATGCCAGCGAGGCGGCAGTGATGGTCGCAGTCAGCCCGTTAGCCTTGGCTGACATGCTACTGGTGGCCTGGCGTAATTTCCGGCTTATTGACCAGGTCTCCAAGGTGTACGGGGTCGAGCTGGGCTACTGGTCGCGCATCAAACTGGTTAAACTGGTGCTGGCCAACATGGCGATCGCCGGGGCCAGTGAAGTAATCGCCGATAGCGGTATGGATATGCTGTCGATGGACTTGGCTGGCCGGGTGTCGACCCGGGTGGCGCAAGGGGTCGGTGTCGGCCTGCTAACCGGCCGATTGGGACTCAAGGCTATCAGTTTGATGCGCCCGTTACCGTGGCAGCCAGAGCAACAACCCAAGTTGAGTGAAATTCGCAAGGACCTGCTTAGCCGGTTGACCCATAAAGACCGTCGGGACTGAGTTTTTCTACACCGTGAAGGCCCGTTTAGGGCCTTTTTTTCTTTACTAAGCCGTATTCCTTTTCCGAAGAGTGTATTCATTACGCCGATTTTTGGTTGCCGGTGGATTGATAGTGCGCAACCTCTCAGCTCAGAACGTCAATGACTTGACTCCAATACGGGGAAGGCGCAAACTTCTTGTGTCAACAATTCCTGACACCTTGGAAGATAAGAAATATGAGGCTACAAGTCTTTTGTGAAGACCGACTTGGCATGACCCGAGAGCTGCTGGATATCCTTGCGAGCCGGCAGATTGACTTGCGGGGCATTGAAATTGACCGGGTTGGGATTATTTATCTGAATTGCCCCGAAGTTGAGTTCGAGCAGTTCAGTCAGTTGATGTCGCAGATCCGCCAGCTGGATGGTGTGACAGATGTCAGAAAGATCCAGTTCATGCCGAGCGAGCGTGAACACAAAGAACTGAAAGCATTGCTCGAAGCCCTACCTGATCCGTTTTTCTCCATTAGCTTGCAAGGCAAGATCGATCTCGCCAATGATGCTGCTGAGGTACTGCTTGGCAAGAGTCGTGAAGAGATTGTCGGCGAGCATATTCAGACTTTTGTCGGTTTCAATATTCACCATTGGCTTGAAAAAGACAATGCCAGCCGCCGCAGTGAGTTGGTGGTGCTGTCCGGCCTCGATTACATGATGGAAATCATGCCGGTGTATGTGACCGATGAGACGGAGGAGCAGGTACTGGCCAGTGCAGTTATCCTACTCAAGTCTCTGTCCGAGGCCAAAATGCCGCTGGCGATGCGTCAGCTCAGCGGTGACAACGGCTTTGAGCATCTTGTTGGCCAGTCTTCCCGCTTCAAGCAATTGGTGTCTCAGGCCAAGAAGTTGGCGATGCTGGATGCGCCTTTGCTGATCCAGGGCGAAACCGGTACCGGCAAAGAGATGCTGGCTCGGGCCTGCCACCAGCGCTCGCTGCGCCGTGATAATCCTTTTCTGTTGGTCAACTGCATGTCGATGCCCGATAATGCTGCCGAAACGGAGCTGTTCGGTATGGCCGCAACTGCCACCGAGCCGGGTAAGAAAGGGATTTTCGAACAGGCCGATGGCGGTATCGCCTTCCTGTACGAAGTGGGCGAAATGTCGGAACATCTACAGATCAAACTGCTTCGTTTCCTGCAAGATGGCACTTTCCGCCGTGTCGGGGAAGAGAAAGAGATGAAGGTGGATGTCAGGGTGATTTGTTCGACCCAGAAGAAACTGCCTGAACTTGTCGCGACCGGACAGTTCCGAGAAGACCTGTATTATCGCCTCAATGTCTTGTCTCTGACCGTGCCGCCGCTGCGTGAGAGAACCGCCGATATCGTGCCGCTGGCGGATTTGTTCCTGAGCCAGTTTGCCCAGGAATTGCAGCAGCCCAAGCCGTCTATCTCGGCTGAGGTTGCCCAGTATCTGAGCCAGTATGCGTGGCCGGGTAATATTCGCCAGTTGCGTAATGTATTGTTCCGCGCCATGACACAGCTGGAAGGGCCGGAAATCAGCGTGAACGATATCCAGTTGCCGGAAAACGAGTCGGCCACGGTGATCAGTGAAGAGACCCTTGACGGCTCGCTGGATGAAATCATGAAACGCTATGAGTCAGGTATTCTCAATAGCCTTTATCGGAGCTACCCGTCGACGCGCAAGCTGGCGAAAAGACTTGGGGTGTCCCACACCGCCGTGGCGAACAAGCTGCGCGAGTACGGCATTGGCAAGCACTAGACGCGTTTCTACAGTACTGCCTCATCAGTGACATACAAACGCCCGATGTTCGTCATCGGGCGTTTTGTTTCCTGCGGATCCTAGATAAAGCAGTTCCTAGATCCTAGAAAGAGCTAATCATCTTAGTCATTAGTGAAAATCTGTATCTAGGAACTAGGATCCAGAAACTCGCCCCTTAACTTTTTCACTTCAACAACGTCAGTTTCCCTTGTTCGAGCTCCCTGAGCTGGCAGATGAGTTCTTGGCCGTAGCGGCAGCTCTGTTGGGCTTCAACCTCGGTTGCGACGCGGTGGCATGGGATAATGATCGGGATCGGGTTGACGTTCTTGGCCATGCCGATAGCAAGAAGCGCGGTGGAATGCGCAATGTGTGTAGCAATCTGTTGGTAGGAGCGGTGGCTGTTGTAGGGGATTTCACTGATGGCTTGCCATACTTGCTGCTGGAAGTCGGTACCGGGAGGAGCGAGGGGGATGGTGAATTGTTTTCTTTTCCCGTCGAGGTATTCGGCGAGCTGGGTGATGTAAGTGGCCATGAATGCTGGATTGTGCTCCCAATGACTGTCTGGAGTAAATCCGCCACTGGCAATGGTCAGTTGTCGTAATCCCTTTTCGTCTGCCAATAAATATATCTTTCCCAATACCGTATCAAGGTAGTCGTAATACATAATCATCACTGTGTTGGTTAAGGTCAAGCGCGACGCGGCTATCACAATGATAGCTCAAACATGCGGGCAAATCTTTGTCCTGAAATAAGTTTACCTTGAGGGTGTATTCATCGTCCGCGGGCTATGCTAACGTTTCAATATCGCATGTAGCATAAGGATAATGTGCTGTTGTTTCATTCTATTATCAGCCGAGCAGCGTCGATCAATATTGGTGATGCGACGGTGAGGCTTATTACCACTAAAGATGTTGCGGCTATAACCGCATACTATCAGCGCAACCGGGCGTTCCTGCAGCCTTGGGAGCCGCTGCGCGAGGAAGCCTTTTTCACTGAAACCGGCTGGCACCGACGGCTGGAGCAACTGATGCAGCTGCACCGACACAAAATGGCTTACTATTTCGTTATTCAGCAACAGGGCAGTGACGAGATATGTGGGGTAGTCAATTACAGCAACCTCGTCCGCCATCCTTTCCATGCCTGCCATGTTGGCTATTCGCTGGATCAGGATTGCCAGGGAAAAGGGTTGATGAGCCGGGCGTTGGCCGCGACCAATGAGTGGATGTTCGAGGATCAATCCTTTCACCGGATCATGGCGGCCTACATGCCCCGCAATGCCAAGAGTGCGGCGGTATTAAAAAAATGTGGTTTTGTGATTGAGGGAGAAGCGAAAGATTACTTGTTAATCAACGGTAAATGGGAGGATCATATCCTGACATCTCGTCTCAATGCAGACTGGACCATGCCGGTTTAGCTGCCCTGTACCATATGCCAGACAGAAAAAACGAGAGCCAAGTGGCTCTCGTTTTGGTTTCGTCCTGTTTGATGAGGCTCCAGCTTGGGCTAGATGCGCTGCCACAATTCGGTGTAACGGCCATTTTGGCTAAGCAGAGTGTGGTGTTTGCCTTGCTCGATGATCTCACCTTCGTCCATCAAACAAATCTGATCCATCTGCTCAAGGCCGACCAGGCGATGGGTAATGAACAGCACGGTCTTGTCTTGGGCGTGTTCTAGCAGCAACGCCATGATCTGCTGCTCGGTACGGCGATCGAGCCCCTCGGTCGGCTCATCCATCAGCAGGATTGGCGCATTATGCAGCAGGGCACGGGCGATACCGATACGGCGACGTTCGCCGCCGGAGATCTGGCGACCGCCTTCACCCAGCCAGGTATCCAAGCCTTTTTCTTCCAGTAGGGCACCAAGTCCAACTTTTTCAAGTACTTCGCAGAATTCTTCGTCGCGGCCTTCGGGTTTGGCTAACAACAAGTTTTCACGCAGTGAGCCATTGAAGACATCGACACGCTGGCTTACAACCGTGATGGCCTGGCGCAGAGGTGCTTCCTGCCACTGGGGCAGCGGGACGCTATCTAAGGTAATTTGCCCTTGCTGCGGATCCCAGTTACGGGTCAGCAGCTGCAACAGGGTTGATTTACCACAGCCAGTACGGCCAAGCAGCGCAACTTTGTCGCCAGCTCCGATTGTCAGTGAAATATTTTTCAGCACCGGCTCATCGCTACCGTAGTAGGTGTAGCTGATGTCTTGGATATCCAGCGCCCCTTTAACCTCGGCGCAATGGCCGTTGGCATCAAATGGAGTATCCGGTGTCGCCTCGATGATCTCATTGAGGCGGCGGGCAGAAGTCAGGGTCTGGCCTAGGTACTGGAAGGCACCGGCCACAGGCATCATCAACTCGAAGCTGGCCATTGTGGCAAAGGCCACCATCGCCACGAACGGATCGGGGGCCAGGCCGGCAATCCCGTCCGCCGCCATCCAGGTGATCAATACCAGGGTCCAGCCGGTTGCCGCCATCAACATGGCATTGGCCAGGCCGGTCAGGTTAGCCATCTTGCGCTGGGCAGCCAGCAGGGCTTGCTGCTCATCAAGGGCTGCTTGGTAGTAGCGATCCTCGGCATTGAACAGCAACAGCTCGGCATTGCCCTGGATCCAGTCCAGCATCTTCACCCGGTAGTTGGCCTTGGCCATGGTCAGGGTTTCGCCGTTGGACTTGCCCAGGCGGTAGAAAATAACCGGCAGGGTAAGCATCAGGGCCAGCAAAATTGCGCCCAGCGTCAGGCCGATAGTGACATCGAACCAAGCGAGGAAGCCGGTAATCGCCAACAGGCCAATCACGCCGATGATCAGCGGGCTGACCAAGCGCAGGTAAACATGGTCCATGGCATCGACGTCGGCAACCAGGCGGTTGAGCAAGTCGGCATCGCGCAGGTTGGCCTGACGACCCGGGATCAGCGGGGTCAGCTTGCGGAAGAAGAATAAACGCAGATCAGCCAGCAGCTTGAAGGTGGCATTGTGGCTGACTACGCGCTCGCCCCAGCGACCCGCAGTACGGGCGATCGAGAAACCGCGTACGCCGGCACCCGGCAGCATGTAGTTGAAGGTCTCACGGGCGATGGTAAGGCCCGCCACCGCGGAGGCGGCGATAAACCAGCCCGACAGGGTCAGCAGGCTCATGGCCGCAAGCAGTGTGCCAAGCCCGAGCAGCATGCCAAGGGTCAGGCCGAACCAGTGTTTACGATATAGCTTGAGATAAGGGATTAAATCACGCATCGAGATCCCTCTTGTCGGTATGGGCCAGCATCTCAGCAAGCAGGCCTTGCTGGCGGATCTGTTCGAATGGACCATTCTGGACCAGTTTACCGTTTTCCATTACCAGAACTCGGTCCATGGCGGCGAGTTGGTCGAGGCGATGGCTCACCATCAGCGTCGTCTGGCCGTTGACTGCCGTTTTCAGGCTCTCTAGCACCAAGTGTTCCGAATTGGCATCTAGGCTGGCGGTAGGCTCATCGAGCAGCCAGAAAGCCCCGCTTTGCAGCATGGCACGCGCGACGGCGATACGCTGGGCCTGGCCAACCGATAGCCCCCCGGAACGATCCCCGACCTGATGCTGGTAACCTAGCTCCAGACGCTGGATGAATTCATCGGCGTAGGCCTGTTGTGCGACTTGCTTGATGTGCTGCTCGGTAGCAAGCGGGTTGCCCAGTGTGATGTTGTCGCGGACAGTGCCGTGCAGCAGCAGCGGGTTTTGGCCGACCCAGCTGATCGCCTGGCGCCACTGGCTGTGATCAAGCTCACTGAGCTCGGTGCCGTTGACCTTCAGGCTGCCACGGTAGGGCAGGAAGCCAAGCAGCGCATTGAGCAGGCTGGTTTTGCCGGCACCGCTTGGGCCGACCAGGGCGACTTGTTCGTGAGCATTGATGCTAAAGCTGAGCGGGCCCGCCAGTACCTGGCCTTGCGGGCTCAGTACCTCGAGCTGGTCGGCACTGATGGAGATAGTTTCCGGCGAATCGAGGTTGGTCTGGCCCTGGCTCATGCCATCCGCTTCGCTGTTGAGGAATTCGACAATGGACTCTGCCGCACCGATGGCCTGGGCCTTGGCGTGGTAGAAGGTGCCCAGATCACGCAGCGGCTGGTAGAACTCCGGCGCCAGCACCAGGATGAACAGACCGGTAAATAGGCTGATTGGCACCCCGTAGTGGCCGAAATTCAGCTCGCCGATAAAGGAGAAGCCAAAGTATACCGCAACAATCGCTACCGAGATGGCGGAGAAAAACTCCAGCACCGCCGACGAGAGGAAGGCCATCCGCAACACTTCCATGGTTCGCTTGCGCAGCACGTGGGAGGCGGCGTGGAGGTTTTCCGCTTCTGCCTCGGCACGGTGGTACAGGCGCAGGGTCGACAGGCCTTGCAGGCGGTCGTAAAAGTGACCCGACAGGCGTTGTAGCGCCTTGAAGTTGCGGCGGTTAGCATCGGCTGCCCCCAAACCGACCAGCGCCATGAACATAGGCACCAGTGGCGCGGTGATCAGGAAAATCAGCCCCGCGGCCCAGTTAAGAGGGAATACGGCGAATAAAATTACCAGTGGAACCAAAACCGCAATCGACATTTGTGGGATGTAGCGGGAGAAGAAGTCCTGCATCTCTTCTACCTGCTCCAGCACTAGGCTGGCCCACACGCCGGCTGGTTTACCTTTAATGTAGGCTGGGCCTAACTGCTGCAGGCGCTGTAGGATCAGCTGGCGGATGTGGAGTCGAATTTGCTCGCCGCAGCGGTAACCGAAAATTTCCCGCCCCCAGCTACAGCCAGCCCGCAGGCCGACAATGATAAATAGCCCGATAAAACTGGAAACCAGCTGGTATTTATCGGTGTGTTCAATGATGAGTTGGTGCAGGATATGGGCCAGCAAAGCTGCCTGGCCAACGAGTAGCAACCCCGACAAGAACCCAAGGCCGACACTGAGCATGAGCCAGCGTTTTGCCAGCTTGCTCTGTGATTTCAACCACTTGGTTAAATCGCGTTGTAATTGTTTGTCCATATTAAATTCTTGAGCCGCTAAGGGGAGCCGGCTAAAAGGTGAAGGCTAAAAGGCCACCATAAGGTGGCCAAAACTATTATTTTTGCTCTTCTAACGCGTCGAGGTAGCGTTCTGCATCAAGGGCAGCCATGCAGCCAGTACCTGCTGAGGTGATGGCCTGGCGGTAGGTGTGATCCATCACATCACCGGCGGCAAAGATGCCTTCGACGCTGGTCTGGGTGGCGTTGCCTTCAGTACCTGACTGTACTTTGATGTAACCGTTGTTCATCTCTAACTGGCCCTCAAAAATGCCAGTATTCGGCTGGTGGCCGATAGCAATGAACGCACCCATTACGTCTAGTGTTTCGGTCGCATCAGACTGAGTATCCTTGATGCGAACGGCAGTTACGCCCATCTCATCGCCCAGCACTTCATCCAGTACACGGTCGGTGTGAAGGATGATGTTGCCGTGTTCAACTTTGTCCATCAGTCGCTTGATCAGGATTTTCTCCGAGCGGAAGGTATCACGGCGGTGGATCAGGTGAACCTCCGATGCGATGTTGGACAGGTACAACGCCTCTTCGACAGCAGTGTTGCCGCCGCCGACTACCGCCACTTTCTGGTTGCGGTAGAAGAAGCCATCACAGGTCGCGCAGGCAGAGACGCCGCGGCCTTTGAAATTCTCTTCTGATTCCAGACCCAGGTATTTGGCTGAGGCACCCGTTGCGATGATCAGTGCGTCACAGGTGTATTCTGCGTTGTCGCCTTTCAGGCGGAAAGGACGCTGGCTGAAGTCAGTCTCGTTGATGTGATCAAAAATGATCTCGGTGTCGAATCGCTCAGCGTGCTCTTTCATGCGATCCATCAGCCCAGGGCCTGTGAGGCCTTCGGCATCACCTGGCCAGTTTTCAACTTCTGTGGTGGTGGTGAGCTGACCACCTTGCTGCATACCCGTGATCATGACCGGGTTGAGGTTGGCACGCGCAGCATACACTGCGGCAGTGTAGCCAGCAGGACCAGAACCAAGGATGAGCAGTTTACAATGTCTTACGTTACTCATTACTTCTCCAGGCTGAATGAGATTTTATAATCTTGTGAAGGGTGATTGTAGGTAAATTGAAGCGCTATGGAAAGAGGGGATTGTAGCGCGAGCTTTTCACCCCGTAAGGTCAGGCTGCCAAGTGAAATACCAGGCAGCAGGGATAATTTTTTAGATGGATTTGCTATAAGAAATAGCTATAGGTTATATATAATTTTCGTGCTAGTGCATGCTAATAGCGACGGTTGGATCGGTAAAGTGCAAATTGAAGCTATCGGCCACTTCCTTACAGGTGACCTTGCCGTAGATGATATTCATACCGGCCAGGAATCCCGGATCGTCTAGCAGGGCTTTCTTGTATCCCAAGTTGGCCAGCTTGATTACATACGGCAACGTTGCGTTATTCAGAGCGAAAGCGGACGTTCGTGCGACGGCTCCCGGCATATTGGCGACACAATAATGGACCACATCATCGACGATATAGGTAGGATCGGTATGGGTTGTCGGGTGTGAGGTTTCAAAGCAGCCGCCTTGGTCGATTGCGACGTCAACCAGCGCTGAGCCGGGCTTCATCAGCTTGACGTGCTCCGCGGTAATGAGCTTGGGCGCAGCGGCTCCGGGGATCAGCACCGCGCCAATAATAATGTCGGCTTCAGGCACCAAGCGGTCTATGGCCTCGGAAGTTGAATAGACCAGGTTGACGGCACCTCTGAACTCGATGTCCAGCGCCCTTAACGTATCGACATTGCGATCGAGCAAGGTGACATTGGCCCGCATTCCCACGGCTATCCGAGCGGCATTGGAGCCGACGACCCCGCCACCTAAAATGAGGACGTTGGCCGGCTCGACGCCGGGGACGCCGCTCAGCAGCAAACCTCGCCCGCCGCTAGAATTCTCTAGCGTTTGCGCGCCTGCTTGGATGGACATTCTGCCAGCGACTTCAGACATCGGGGCGAGAAGCGGTAATTTGCCGGAGGCATCGGTGACGGTTTCGTAAGCAATACAGACAGCTTTGCTGTCTATTAGGTCTTTTGTTTGTGGAAAATCTGGTGCAAGATGGAGATAGGTGAATAAAATTTGTCCTTCGGACAGCATGGCTCTTTCTACTGCTTGGGGCTCTTTTACTTTGACAATCATCTCTGATCTGGTAAAAACTTCTTTAGCGGTAGAAATAATTGTAGCGCCAGCGTTCTCATAGTCTGAGTCCGACAGCCCGATCCCGACACCGGCTTGGGTTTCGACCAAGACTTGATGGCCGAGTGATGTGAGCTCACGGACACTGCTGGTAACTAAGCCAACACGGTACTCGTGATTTTTGATTTCTTTGGGGACACCAATAATCATGCTGCTCCTCCCTTGGCATCTAGTAGGATTGGCTATTGACAAGGATGTAAATGCAGATCTAATGGCAGTATAGTTTGACTAATAGAGTATTTGATTCTAAAAAATAGAAAGATGTAGTATATTTTTTTGCAAGGAAGTAAGAAGGTGGAATAAAAAATGGTAGATACCAAGAAAAAACCATCCAAGGAATTGGATCGTATTGACCGTAACATATTGAATGAGCTTCAAAAAGACGGTCGTATTTCAAATGTAGAGTTATCCAAGCGTGTCGGCTTGTCTCCAACTCCGTGTCTTGAGCGTGTACGCCGCTTGGAGCGTCAGGGCTACATCAGTGGCTACACCGCGCTTCTCAATCCGCAGTATCTTGATGCCTCCCTGTTGGTGTTCGTAGAAATCACGCTAAACCGGGGTGCGCCGGATGTGTTTGAGCAATTCAACAAGTCAGTGCAAGAATTGGAAGACATCCAAGAATGCCACTTGGTATCTGGTGACTTCGACTACTTGCTGAAAACCCGCGTGTCTGACATGTCCGCATACCGTAAACTGTTGGGTGAAACCCTGCTGCGTCTGCCTGGGGTTAACGATACCCGTACCTACGTGGTCATGGAAGAAGTGAAGCAGACAAACAATCTGGTGATCAAAACACGTTAAGCTTCATATTTGAAATATGTCACAGCCCAATTTGCTTGGGTATATCAATCGAGCGGCTCTTGGCCGCTTGATTTGTTTTCGGGTCAAGCATCGCCAGGTGCTCACCCCCACAAATCGGCACTTTGCTGGCAAAGGCTAACCTATATCGCTGGGATTTTCAGCACATGCTGGGAAAAAATCGCCATCCCTCTCGCTCCCCGCCTTTTCAAAATGGCAAAATTGGACGCTATTTAGTATAAGATAGGCTGTAGGGCCTATTGACCTTTTGTGGTTGAATTCAAAAGATCAACAGGCCTTATTTTTACTGGCGTCTGACACGCCACCAGCGATTGGCACAATAATAACAACGAGCAGGGACGTCCTTGTTCTGACAGTTAAAAAAGAGTCGACGTATCCGCCCAACGAATCTACACCAAGACCGGATGGGGTGGGCGTGACGCAATTTGTTACATCGGAGTGTTTTTTTGAGGAAAGTAAAGGGCAAGAAGCAGCCTAAAATGCGTCTTTCCGGGGGACAGCGCTTACTGGAGAGCTTTCTGATCATCGGCATCCTGTCGGCGATTTTCATCATGGTTGCGCTGTTGAGTTTCGATCCTGCTGACCCTTCTTGGTCCCAGACTGCTTGGGAAGGGCCGGTGCAGAACAAGGCCGGGTCCTTCGGTGCACTGGTTGCCGATACCTTGCTGTTTACGTTTGGTTCCCTGGCCTACCCGCTGCCAGCGGTCATTGTTCTTGCTGCCTGGGTTCTTTTCCGCAGGCGCCGGCAGCCACTCAGCGTGGATTACATGATTTACGGCACCCGTTTGCTCGGCCTGCTGATCATCTTTGTCGCCAGTTGTGGACTGGCCGACCTTAACTTTGACGACATCTGGTATTTCTCCTCCGGTGGGGTGATTGGCGATGTAGTATCGAATATGGCCCTGCCTCTGTTTAATTTGCTGGGGGCCACCCTGATCCTGATGTTTGCCTGGGCGGTAGGCTTTACTCTCTTTACCGGGATCTCCTGGCTGACCATCGTCGATACCATTGGCGAAACGGTACTCGGCTCGATGGCATGGCTGCTGAACAAAGTGCGCGCTGATAAATCAGAGATGTTGACGCCGTTCGCGGCAGACATTCCCGATGAGCACCAGACCGAATTCGGCCGCCAACTGGCCATGCAGCAAGCCGAATCCGAACCCGATGCGGATGATGTTCTGCTGGCTTCGAGTAGTCGCGCCTCTTCCGAGCCGGGCGATGACAGAAACCGATTTGCCCGCCAGGAACCTAGTTTCGGCCAGTCGGAACAGCCTGATCCGCTACTGGATGGGGCCGGGCCTCAAGCCGATCCATTGCTGGACTCCAGTGAACCGAAGATAGTTATGCCGGAGCGTCATCGCCAAGCCCAGGCACAAACGATAGTGACCGCCCCAGCTTCGACAGCTTTGGCTGCGACGGCTTCGGCAACTGCACTAGCTGAAGCGAGCACCGAATCGACAGCTGTATTAGCAGAACTACCGGTCAGCCAGCCTGTTGTTTATACCCAAGCGCCTTCGCAACAGAGCGCCCCGGCTGTTCAGCCGCAAACGACCGCGCCTGTTGAGCCAACTACGACGGGTGCCTCTGAAGTTCATGTACAGGCGCAGACGAGCGAAGCTATTGTCGAAGAGGTTGTTGATGTTCAATCTACCCAGCAAGCCAAAGGTATGACGATTGCCGAGCTTGAAAGGCAGCTGGATATCGATGAGAACTTCACGGTGTATGTTGATGAAGGGCAGGGTCCATCTTCTGATGGTATCACTGCTGGAATCGGTGCGGTTGCAGAACCAACACCTCCTGCTTCTTCCCCGGTAATCGATACTGCTGTGAATGATCAAGCTATTGCAGCGACGGCTGCTGCGAACCCGCAAGTTGCATTAGAGCCGGAACTCTCAACGGGTATGTCATTCAACAATGATGATTTTGTTCCTGAAGCAACGGAATCGCATTCATCACCGGTTCATTTCGACCCTGTTACAACAGAGTCTCATGTTGCTGAAACCGGTACTTTCGAACCTGTCGTTGAATCAGAGCCTGTGTACCAAGCGCAAAGCGCCATGGTTGAGGCTGAGCCAGAGATGCCAACAGCTACAATGTCTGGGGGCAATGCTGAAATGGCACACGATATCGAGATTGGTGTTCAGGATGGCATGTCCGAGTTGGAGCGGGCTGAACGTGAAATTGCACCAGCTGAAGAGAGTAACGAAGAAGGCTTGAGCGACGAAGAGGCCTTCCTCAAGAAAATCCGTGATGCCCAGAAAGCCCAAGCGCAAGCGGCCGGTCTGGACAACCCGTTCTTGATGAAGCGCGAAGCTGACTTGCCGAAACCGACGTCGCCGATGCCGACGATTGATCTGCTGGCACCGCCAAAGCAGAACGTGCAGTCAACCACCGAGGAAGAGCTCAAGCAAACCGCGATGCTGGTGGAAGCCAAGCTGGCTGACTATAAGATCAAAGCGAAAGTGGTTGGGGTGTACCCGGGGCCGGTCATTACCCGCTATGAGCTCGATCTGGCGCCGGGGGTGAAAGTCAGCCGTATTTCCGGTTTGGCCAAGGACTTGGCGCGAGCCCTGTCTGCCTCTGCAGTCCGTGTGGTTGAGGTTATTCCGGGTAAGCCATATATCGGTCTTGAGCTGCCGAATGTGAACCGGGAAACGGTTTATATGTCAGAGGTCGTCGCCAGCGATAACTTCCAGCACAAGAAGGGGGCTTTGCCGATTGTGCTCGGTTACGACATTGCCGGTGAGGCCGTGGTCGCTGATCTGAGCAAGATGCCCCACCTGCTGGTTGCCGGTACCACGGGATCCGGTAAATCGGTGGGGGTCAACGTGATGATTTTGAGCTTGCTGTACAAGTGCAAGCCTGAAGACTGTCGCTTTATTATGATCGACCCGAAAATGCTCGAGTTGTCTATCTACGAAGGCATTCCGCATTTGTTGACCGAAGTGGTTACCGACATGAAAGATGCCAGCAATGCCTTGCGCTGGTGTGTCGGTGAGATGGAACGTCGCTATAAGCTAATGGCTGCTTGTGGGGTGCGTAATTTGGCCGGTTTTAACGCCAAGTTGGAAGAAGCCGCTGCCGCAGGCCACCCGATCCATGATCCGTTGTGGAAACCGGGTGACAGCATGGATGAGTATCCGCCACTGTTGGAAAAAATGCCGAGTATCGTGGTCATCGTCGATGAATTTGCCGATCTGATGATGGTTGTCGGTAAGAAAGTTGAAGAGCTGATTGCTCGATTGGCGCAGAAAGCACGTGCCGCGGGGATCCACCTAGTGTTGGCAACCCAGCGTCCATCGGTAGATGTCATCACCGGTCTTATCAAGGCCAATATCCCGAGCCGGATGGCCTTTACGGTATCGACCAAAACGGACTCGCGCACCATTCTGGACCAAGGTGGTGCAGAATCCTTGCTCGGTATGGGTGACATGCTCTACTTGCCTGCTGGCAGTAACCACCCTGTTCGTGTTCACGGTGCGTTTGCCTCGGATGAAGATGTTCACAACGTGGTCAACGACTGGAAAGCCCGCGGTAAACCTCAGTACATCGAGGGTATTCTTGAGGCTGACCAAGGAGCTGAAGGCCTGTTGCCGGGAGAAACCCCGACCGGCGGCGATGACGATTTGGATCAGCTGTTTGATGAAGTGGCGGCCTTTGTTGCCGAATCGCGACGCGGCTCAGTGTCAGGTGTCCAGCGTCGCTTCAAGATCGGCTATAACCGAGCGGCCCGTATTGTCGAACAGCTTGAGGCGCACGGCATTGTCAGTGCGCCGGGCCACAATGGTAACCGTGAAGTGTTGGCCCCGCCGCCGCCACCTCGCGATTAACTTAATAGAACAAAACAACAGTAATTACCATGCCTGCTACGATCAAAGGGCAGGCATTAGAAAAGGTTTAACAGAATGATTAAAAAAGTGCTTTTGAGTATGTTGGTAGCCAGCCCGCTGTTGCTGGCAGGCCAGGCATTGGCAAATCCGCAGCAGGAACTGAGCACCCGCTTAGGTAAAGTGAATGCGTTCAGTGCCGACTTTACTCAAACCGTCGTGAGCCCCGAGGGCAGCCTGCTGGTGGAAGGTAGCGGTGATGTATCGATCAAGCGGCCGAACCTGTTTCGTTGGAATACCGAAACGCCGGATGAGAATATTCTGATCTCAGATGGTAAGACGTTGTGGTATTACAGTCCGTTTATCGAGCAGGTCACAGCGATGTGGCTTAATGATGCCACCGATCAGACACCGTTTGTGTTGCTGACCCGTAACAGCGCGGCTGACTGGGCCAACTACAATGTGTCGCAAACCGCCGACACCTTCACCCTGACACCGAAAAGTGGTGCGTCTTCGATGGGACAGTTTGTCGTGACGGTTGCCAAGTCCGGTGAAGTGCGCAGTTTCTCGGTGGTAGAGCAAGATGGTCAGCGAAGCAACTTCAGACTGTCTAAATTTAAGAAGCACACGCCTGCAGCCAGCCTGTTCACCTTTACGCCACCAGAGGGCGTGGAGTTGGATGATCAGCGCAATTAGGCGACAGCCTGGCCTTCAGGCTAATTGCAAGCGATAGTGAACCAAGATTGACTTAGGTGGTACAGCAGTACCACCTAATTTTGTTTTACGACCAACTCAAATCGCCGACGGTTCGAGTTGGTCCAGAGGAGCGGTGATTTTGAGTAATTTCAGCCTGGACTTTTCATCGGATTTCCGTCCGCTGGCAGCCAGAATGCGTCCACGTACCGTACAGGAGTACATCGGCCAGAAACATATCCTGGCAGAAGGCAAACCGCTGAGGCGTGCGCTGGAAGCCGGACACCTGCATTCGATGATCCTGTGGGGGCCTCCCGGTACCGGAAAAACCACCTTGGCAGAGGTGGCGGCCCATTATGCCAATGCCGAAGTCGAACGCGTGTCAGCAGTCACCTCCGGGGTGAAAGATATCCGTGCTGCTATCGACAAGGCGCGCGATAATAAGATGGCCGGCCGCCGGACTATCCTGTTCGTCGATGAGGTCCACCGCTTTAACAAGAGCCAGCAGGATGCCTTCTTGCCCCATATCGAAGACGGTACCGTGACCTTTATCGGCGCAACGACAGAAAACCCTTCTTTCGAGCTCAATAACGCATTGTTGTCACGCGCCCGGGTGTACAAGCTCAAATCCCTCGATACCGATGAGATCCTCGAGGTGATTGAACAGGCTCTTGGCGACAAAGAGCGCGGCGTCACGGAAACCAACCTGGTGTTTGTCGATGAGGTCAAAGAGCGCCTTGCCGAGTTGGTCGGCGGCGATGCCCGCATGTCGCTGAACTACCTCGAACAGCTGATCGATATGGCAGACGAGGATCAGCAAGGCAACAAGCAGATCACCCTGGCCCTGTTGGCCGAAGTAGCCGGGGAGAAAATTGCCCGCTTCGATAACAAGGGGGATTTGTGGTACGACATGATTTCGGCCGTACACAAGTCGATTCGCGGCTCGAGCCCGGATGGCGGCCTGTACTGGTATGCCCGCATGCTGCAGGCCGGTTGTGATCCGCTCTATGTTGCCCGCCGTTTGCTGGCCATCGCTTCGGAAGATATTGGCAATGCCGATCCGCGCGCGATGCAGGTTGCCGTGTCGGCTTGGGACTGCTTTACCCGGGTAGGCGCCTACGAAGGCGAGCGGGCTATCGCCCAGGCAATCGTGTATTTGGCCTGCGCGCCGAAAAGCAATGCCGTGTATACCGCATTTAAGCAGGCCAAGTTAGATGCCGCTAACTATCCTGATTATGAAGTGCCGCATCATTTGCGCAATGCGCCGACCAAGTTGATGAAGGAAATGGGCTACGGCCAGGAATACCGTTATGCCCATGACGAGCCGGGTGCCTATGCCGCCGGCGAGAGCTATTTCCCGCCTGAGTTAGCGGGCACTCGCTATTATCAGCCGACAAATCGGGGCTTAGAGACCAAAATTTCTGAAAAGTTAGATTATCTTGCTTCTTTAGATGCAAAAAGCGCGTCAAAGCGCTATCAATAATAGGGCTTTTTGGGTATTGTTGAGGGATCAGCGTTAGGTTGCCTAACGCCTTCTGAATTATAAATTATTTAGCCACCGTTTTGGCTAAATAATGTGCACTTTAGAGCAATATGAGCACAGGATTAGCATGCTAGATTCTAAATTACTTCGAACTGAGCTGGACGCAACAGCCGAAAAATTAGCGCGCCGTGGTTACACTCTTGATGTAGAGCTACTACGTTCCCTAGAAGAAAAACGTAAGTCACTTCAGGTCAAAACTGAAGAGCTTCAGGCACTGCGTAACTCCCGATCGAAGTCCATTGGCCAAGCGAAAGCGAAGGGCGATCACGAAGAAGCTGAGCGCATCCTTGCTGAAGTTGGCAACCTAGGCTCTGAGCTGGACGAGGCGAAGAAAGCGCTGGCTGCACTGCAGGTTGAGCTGGATGCCATCGTACAGACTATCCCTAACCTACCGGACGACTCTGTACCTGCGGGTAAAGACGAGAACGACAATGTTGAAATTTCTCGCTGGGGCCAGCCTCAGTCTTATGATTTCGAAGTGAAAGACCACGTTGATCTCGGTGAAATGGGCGATGGCCTTGACTTCGCTAGCGCGGTTAAGCTGTCTGGCGCACGTTTCATCGTGATGAAAGGCCAGTTCGCTCGCCTACACCGTGCAATCGCCCAGTTCATGCTGGATCTGCACACTGATGAGCACGGCTACACCGAAATGTACGTACCGTATCTGGTAAACGCTGACAGCCTGTTCGGTACTGGCCAACTACCTAAGTTTGGTGCTGATCTGTTCCACACTCAGCCACTGACTGAGAAAGTGAACGACGAAGAGCCACGTACCCTGTCTCTGATCCCGACAGCAGAAGTACCTGTTACCAATATGCTGCGCGACACGATTTCTGAAGAAGCGGACCTGCCAGTTAAGATGACTGCACACACGCCTTGCTTCCGTTCAGAAGCGGGTTCTTACGGCCGTGACACCCGTGGTCTTATCCGTATGCACCAGTTTGACAAAGTTGAGCTAGTACAGATCACTCGCCCTGAAGATTCAATGGACGCCCTGGAAGAGCTAACAGGCCACGCTGAGAAAGTACTTCAGTTGCTTGAGCTGCCTTACCGTAAGGTGATCCTATGTACGGGTGACATGGGCTTCGGTGCCGTGAAGACTTACGACCTAGAAGTCTGGGTTCCTGCACAGGAAACTTACCGTGAGATCTCTTCTTGTTCTAACTGTGGTGACTTCCAGGCTCGCCGTATGCAAGCGCGCTTCCGTCGTAAAGGCGAGAAGAAGCCTGAGCTAGTTCACACCCTGAACGGTTCTGGTCTAGCGGTTGGCCGTACTATGGTCGCTATCTTGGAGAACAACCAGGAAGCTGACGGTCGTATCCGTATTCCTGAAGTACTTCGCAAGTACATGAACAACGCGACCCACATCGGTTAATCCGTTACGCGTAAGTTCGAACAGAACACCCCCAAACCCAGCCAATTGGCTGGGTTTTTTTTGGCTGGATAACAGGGAAAAGAAACAACCATCTGGTAGGGAGACTACTGTTTGGTTTTTTATGCGATAAAAGTGATTATTTTGTCGTTTTGCTATTGTGTCCTTAATTGTATTCGATATAATCGCACTATTGAGAATTTATTCACTTTTATTGAAAGTGTAATCATTCAGGAAGCAGTAGAATGACAGATACCCTTTTAGCGCAAAACCATCACAAGACCAGCCGGAATGTGCTGATGTTCGCCATCCCATCATTACTTGGCTTGTTCTTTTTCTTGGCACCATTGACCGTCAACGGTGACTTTACCTTCCCGCTAGCCTTGATGGCTAAAGGCTTCAAGACCGTGTTGGGTGACGCTATCTTGCCGTTGGTGACGGCGGTGATCTGTTTGTCTGCTGTGATTTCAGTACTGGCAAGTGTGGCAAAGCCTAGTTTTGTAACCCAGTCTTCTTTGCTGACTCGCCTTTTTGTATTGAGCCCAACCTGGTTAGTTATTCGTAGCCTAGGGGCGGTATTTACTCTAGCGGCGCTTCATCAGCTAGGTCCAGAAATGCTCTGGAATGAAAATACCGGTGGCCTGGTGCTGCATGATCTGCTGCCGTCACTGTTTGTGACTTTCATCTTTGCTGGTTTGCTTCTGCCTTTGCTGCTTAACTTCGGCTTGCTTGAACTGCTGGGCACCTTGCTAAGCAAGTTCATGCGTCCGGTGTTCAGGCTACCGGGACGTGCTGCCATTGACTGTATTTCATCTTGGTTAGGTGATGGTACGGTTGGGGTCATTCTGACCAGCAAGCAGTATGAGCAGAAGAAGTACACAGCCCGTGAAGCGGCTGTGGTAGCAACTATGTTCTCACCGGTAGGTATCTCTTTCTCGCTGGTGGTACTGACCCAGGTTGGCCTGCAAAACTACTTTGTTCCTTTCTATGCAGCCATTTGTTTGTCGGGCGTGGTTGCAGCCATGGTAATCCAGTTCTTACCGCCTCTGTCATACAAGAAAGATCTGTATATCGATGGCACGGCGCCAAACCGTGATGATGAACTGGTTCCGCAAGGCCAGTCAGCGATGAGCTTTGGCATGGACTTGGCCCTACAGCGTGCCAATAAAGTGAAAAGCCTTGGCTCGGTAGCCAAGGAAGGTATCCACAACGCACTGGATATGGTGATTGGCGTGCTGCCAGTCGTCATGGCAATCGGTACGCTTGGTCTGGTTGTGGCGGAAACGACGCCGTTGTTCTCGCTGCTGGGTGCACCGTTTGTGCCGCTGCTTGAGCTCCTGAACGTCGCAGAGGCACAGGCCGCCGCGCAGACAATGCTGGTGGGTTTCACGGACATGTATGTGCCGTCAATCATTGCCGCTTCGAGTATCAATGCCGAGCTGACCAAGTTTGTTGTTGCGGCATTGTCTGTCACCCAGCTGATTTTCATGTCGGAAACCGGCTCGGTGATCCTAAGCAGCAAGGTGCCAATTAACTTCCTTGAGCTGGTGGCTATCTTTGTTCTGCGTACGCTGGTGACCTTGCCGATCATCGTCGCGATTGCCCACTTAATCTTCTGATCTCAGTTCTGCTTCCATTCTTCTATTGCCCGGTCTTAGTGCCGGGCAATGATTTGCACCACTTTCTTATCCTCCCTCGTTGCCAGCTCCGGCAATTTAATCGACAACTGTGCACCGATATGGCCAAGTACTAGATCAAACAGGTGAAATAGGGTATCCGACGCCTCTAACGAGAACTGGTAGAGTTGGTGCTTGACCAACTCCTTGTCATGACCATTCACATCGATGCTGTCGTAGTGGCTGAACAACTTCTCGATGATCAGTGGTGGTACTGCGGGATCACCGGGCAAATGAAGCTGCGCCATTCTACGTTTGAGGATTTGGGCGTGGAGTCCAAGCTCTCTTGCCATCACATCGGTGCCCATCTCATAGTTTTCAATGGCATAACGTAAGCGACTCAGGCTGTCGATAGCATTGAGCATCACTGGCCATGTACCTTGGTAATGTTTGAATAGTTCGTCTTTTTCGCAAGTGATAAGACATTGGGTTAGGGTATCATCAATTAGGTAGAGCACATGGCGGATAGCTTTGCCGTGGGTGGACTGGTTGCGCTGAGTAGAATACTTGGGCCATTCATCGAGCATGGTGCTCAGCTGTTTGCTGAGGATCCGGTACATCGGTTTGTTGGTGTTTTCCGCTTGGCTGATCAGGCTGTGGAGTAGGGTCTTGATTGCGATCGCTTCGCTGAGGCTCTCCGCTGAAGGCGGAGTGTGCTTCAAAGCTAAATGCGACCGGCGCCGGTGAAAACGTAACAGGTGGATCAGCTGACGAAGGCCGATAATTTGATTGAAACGGCTTTGTAGCAGGTCACGCTGTTGGTGGGTACGGACCATGAAGGCACTTAGAAAAATGCCAATAAGACAGAGGGTAAGAAAAAAATAAAGCATGCTGCCTCCCTAAACATAGATGCCGGGTTATGTTTAGCTATGTAGCAAGCATTATTCCATTCTGGTTCAAGTGGAATAAATATTTAATGTATATATTTCAATTGCTTAATTGCTAAGAGTTTGGAGCTCTCGAGCTGGCGGTCGATAGTAGTGCAGGCATGGAACATCGTGGTGCAAAAAAGCTCCCGGATGGGAGCTTTTGATAGGGAAGGTGTGCTTAATCGCGAATTGGGTGTAAGTGAACCTCTTCTTCTTTTTCGCCCGCATGCGGGTCGTTGAAGCGGTTGATATCCATCTCGCCTTCTGATTTAGCAACGATACAGGTTACACAGCTGTCACCTGTGATGTTAACAGCGGTACGGATCATATCCAGTAGACGGTCAACACCCATGATAATTGCGATACCTTCAACCGGTAGGCCAACTTGGTTCAATACCATTGCCAGCATGATAAGACCGACACCCGGTACACCCGCAGTACCGATCGAAGCCAGCGTTGCTGTGGCAATAACCATTAAGTAGTCACCCATGGTCAGGTCGATATTAAATGCCTGGGCAATGAAGGCGGTCGCCACACCTTGCATGATCGCCGTACCATCCATGTTGATGGTTGCGCCTAGCGGTACCGTGAATGAGGCGATACGGTTCTTAACCCCAAGGCGCTTGGTCGCTGTTTCCATAGTCACTGGAATGGTCGCGTTTGAAGAAGCGGTGGAGAAAGCGAACATGATCGCATCTTCCATCTTCTTCAGGAACAGTTTCGGGCTCAAACCGGTAAAGATCTTGAATAGTGAGCCGTATACCACGATACCGTGCAGCAGCAGGGTACACGTCAGTACCAGGAAGTAACCGAATAGGTTGAAAATCGCATCAAGGCCTAGGCCGGTGAACAGTTTTGCCATCAGGAAGAACACACCGAATGGGGCAATGTTCATCAGCAAGGCAACCAGCTTCATGATCACTTCGTTGAGGTCTGCAAAGATACCGGCAATGCGCTCACCCGGCTTACCCGCAGCACTGATCGCAATGCCGAACAGGATAGCGAACACGATGATTTGCAGCGTGTTACCGTTAGCCATTGAGCTAATTGGGTTGGTCGGGAACATGTCGATAATGACCTGACCCAGTGACGGCGCTTCTCTAGAGGCAAATGTGGTTGCAGCAGAAAGGTCTGCGCCTGCGCCTGGCTTGAACAGGTTACCCATAACGAGGGCTAGTGAAATAGCAATCGCGGTAGTGGTCAGGTAGAACGCCAGTGTTTTGCCGCCCAAGCGACCCAGCGTGCTGATGTCTTTCAGGGTACTGGTACCGCATACCAACGAGACAAATACCAATGGCACCACTAGCATCTTCAAACTGGCAATGAAGATTGCACCACCGACCTCGAACAGGCCATTCACAATATATTCGTGGACAAAAGATGATTCAGAAAAAAGTGAACGAATAATGAATCCTGTCAAGATGCCCAGAACCATACCCAGAATTACGCGGCCGGTCAGGGACATTTTTTTCTTTTGTGCTTGCATGAATAAAACACTCCTTATAATTATTCACTCTGAAAATCTTTCACCAGAGCGCGGAGCAGGTTAACAGCACTTTACGTGTTAAGGCGAAGTAAAATGCTGGGCAATAATCAAAGATATGTTTCAGATCACACTTTTTCAGGCAGTACGATATCCCGAAAACATATTTATTAACTGAATTTTAACGTACTCGCCGGTTTTTGACCGTTTTTTGTGCTGATAAATCGATTTGAGCGAAAATATGCTAAGGTTTCGCCGAGTTTACACCTGTTTTTGAGTGTTGTGAAAAGCCACTGTTAACATTCATTTTTGCAGGATTTCATGGGGCTGAATGCCTACAAAGGATTAGGTGTGACGAGAAGGTTAAATTCGCTCTAATAAAGACAAAATATCGGTGATTAATCCCAATGTATAACCAGAAATCAGGTGGGATATTCCGTTGGGTTGTATTGGCATATATATTTATCCCGAATGTGTTTTTCTGATAAAGTTTTCTGGACATAGCAAACCAGCACCACCTGATCACCGGTATGCTGGTTGCTAAATTTAAGCTTATGATTTTAAAGCTTATACTGTTGCTGTAACTGTATCTTCCAACAGCATGTCAATACGTGAAATATAGTCGTGATATTCCGCGGTATTGTCTTTGGCGTAATGGAAGTTACGGAAGTAACGCGTCATGGCCGTAAAGAATTTACGGGCTTCGGCTTTATCTGCAAAGTTATATTCAGTGCGGATGACTTTCACCACCTTGGCAAAGATGAACTGCTGGCGCTCGAAGCTACATGACGCATCGACTTCGTCGAAGGCATCTTGCTGCAGGTATACCATGTCAAGGAACAGTGCTTTTTGGTACACCACATAGTCTTCCAGCGAAATACCTTCCTCACCGGTTACCTGCATCATCTGCCCGATGCTGTCACCGGTCGATAGCAAGGCTTTCATTTCCTTAACCGTTGGGACCCATTCAGGGCCAAGGTTCTCGGCATACCAGCCTTCAAGTTGGTCCAGGTAGCGCGACCAGGATATCAACGGGTCGATAGCCGGGTAGAAGCGCTTGTAGGCACGGTCATACGATAGTCCCAGGAAGGTCTTAACGGTACCTAGGGTCGACTGGGTAACTGGCTCTTCGAAGTTACCGCCAGCCGGAGACACCGAACCAATCATAGTCAGCGAGCCATCCGTGCCGTTTTCATTGTCAACTACCCCACAGCGTTCGTACACGCCTTTGATTGCCGAGTCCATGTAGGCAGGGAAACCTTCTTCCCCTGGGATCTCTTCCAGGCGGTTTGAGGTTTCTCGCATCGCCTGTGCCCAGCGAGAGGTCGAGTCAGCCAGTAGAAGGACGTTGTAGCCCATCTGGCGGTAGTACTCACCCAAGGTCAGGCCGGTATAAATAGAGGCTTCACGGGCTGCAACCGGCATGGACGAGGTATTACAGATGATCACAGTGCGGTCAATCAGGGTACCGCCATGCTTAGGATCCGGAAGGTGAGGGAATTCCTCAATAGTTTCAACTACTTCACCAGCACGTTCGCCACAGGCAACTACGATAACAATGTCGGCATCACAGTAACGGGAGATGCCGTGCTGCAGAACGGTTTTACCTGAGCCGAAAGGCCCTGGTACGCAGCCTGTACCGCCTCGGGCAATTGGGAAGAAAGTATCAATGGTGCGGGTCGTTGTAACCAAAGGCTCATTCGGGAATTTACGCTGGGTCTTGCCGCCGTTTTTGGCCAGGGTATTGGCGATAGACTGACGGACTGGCCACTTCTGGACCATGGTCAGGTTATGCTCCTTACCGCGGTTATCGGTAATGTGGGCTATCACCGTATCAATGGTAAAGCTGCCTTCTTGGATCCAGGTAACTTCGACTTCGCCTTTAATATAGAAGGGCACCATGATCTGGTGAGTAAAACGACCTTCTTGTACTGTTCCCAGTGATTGACCGGCACGGAGTTTGTCGCCCTTTTTGGCTACGGCAGTAAAGGCCCAGGTATCAGCTTTATCGAGCGCATCAACCTGCACACCACGTTTGAGGAACTTACCATGGATCTGCGCCAGGCGCTCCAGCGGGTTTTGCAGGCCATCATAGATTTGTGCCAGGATACCAGGCCCCAAATCGACGCTGAGCATTTCACCGGTTTGAATAATTCTGTCACCAACTGCCACACCTCGGGTATCTTCATACACCTGAATGTCGGCTGAATCGCCACGTACTCGAAGTACTTCGGCCATCAACAATTCATCTAGGCCATCTGTTTGCTTGCGGCTTGGCAGGACATAAACCACTTCATTTTTTACGAGTTGACCTTTTTCACCTTGGTTAAGGCGAATGGTCAGCGTGTCGCCAATGACAGCCGTAACGTGGGCTGTCGGCGTTTTATTGATTAATTCTGTGCTCATTGAACAACCTGTTTTCAAAATTAATGCGGTAGATCACTGGCAAAGTCACCCAGTGCATTGTCTACGAGTTGGTCGAACCGCTTGATGGCTATTTCGCTGTTGTAAGTGGTCCAGCGGAATACCAAGTTCCAGCGCAAGAGATAAATAACGACAGCTTCGAAGCTAAAGCGCTCTTTGGTACTGATGCGATCAAGTTCATCCCAAACTGCTTCTAATAAGGCTTTTTCGATCTCGAGGCTCTGATCGTGTTCCATGTAGCGGGCAACATCCGGCAACCATGGGAAAGCGAACTGCAAGTTAAAGTAGGGCACATTCCAATTGCGGCGGATAAACTCGTAGCGTGTACCGAAACTCCAACGAGGCCCTGACGGGGCTTTTTCCCCGGCCTTTTTGCGGCGCAGGGCGGCAACAACCGTTCGCATATCCAGACGCCAGTCAATCAAATCGCGTAGTACCTTGCTTTTGACTTCACTGCGAGCCCGAGTTGCGAACTTGATCAGTTCGGCATCATCGGCATCGTCCTTGGTGCGATCCCAATGCATGAGCTGCTCTATCATATTGAGGTGCTTACGTTCATCAAAGGTGAGCGCACTCAATCGGCGTTCCAGCTGATAACGCGAAATCGGTGTGATTTTACTGTTAAACAGCGAGTCGATATGTGGCAGTGACGTCAACAAGCTATGATATGCTTTATCAGACATATACGTTCCTTGTTAAAGGAGAGGCAGGGCAAGCCTGCCTCTTTTACTTACTTAACAATACCTTCCAACAACGCGCGGAAACGTGGCTGGAGATGGTTAAGCATCATCTGGGTAACGGTTTCGTCCGACAGTGCCACTTCGATATCTTTATCTTTCAAGCGGAACACAACGGCGTTCTTGTTATCTTCATTGACATTGAAGGTGACTCCTTCGCGAAGCATTTCAGCGGCTTGCGCCACCGCGAAGTGGATCAGCGTACCTTCCTTGAGCTCTTCAGGGTTGGCACTCAAATCGTTCACACCTACCACGCGGGTCGGCAAGATAACTTCAACAGGCTCATCGGATTTGATAGCACTGCGACCTGCCACTTCGAGGATCATCTGTTGCAGCAGTTTCTCGTCCGTTAACTGGGTACCGACTGTCGCCTTGATCTGCTTGGCAAACTCATCCTGCAAGAAAGCCTTGAGCTCCAAAATCGCATTGCGGTTGGCCATCTCGAACGCCTGCTTGCCAGCGGTTGAAATAAAGTCGGCTTCCTTACGGGCATTGCCGAGGATCAAGCCGGCTTTATCTCGGGCTTCGGCAACGATGGTTGAAGCCTCTTCGCGCGCTTCGGCAATAATTTGGTCGGCACTTTGCTTCCCGGCCTCGACACCTTCTTGGCGAAGGGTATCGACCAGTTGCTTGATCCCGGCGGAAACCGGTGTGGTGTTTTGATTGTCTACTGGCATGTTCTGTTCCTTATGCGCCGATGTTGGCACCCATGACTAGCGCAAAAACGAAAGCAAAAACCGAGAAGCCTTCAACAATTGCCGCCGGGGCAATCGATAGACCGAATACTTCAGGCTTGTTCTTAGAGGCATTGATTGCTGCCGAAACAGCCTGTCCTTGATAAATGGCCGAGAACAGCAGGGCAAGGCCGGTCATCAGGCCAACGCCGAACAGGCCTCCAGCGGTGTCGGCGTCGACACCAATACCAGCCAGGGTGAACATAATCACGATACCGTAGATAACCTGTGAGGAAGGCATGGCTGACAGACCGATGTATTTACCGTAGCCAGATTCAACATCGAGCATGGCACCACAGGCTGCCTGACCGGCTACCGAACAGCCGATAGCTGAACCAATAGCACCCAGTGCAACAGGAGCGAACGCGCCCAACCAACCAAGTGCAATAACAAATTGTTCCATGTTTTAATCCTCTTTCTTCCGAAAAGCTTTGAATGGGTATCCTTCGTCGGATAGACCCCAGTTAACAAATTCAATTACGTTGAGGCGCATACCGTGTACCACCCCGCTCATGACACAGAGCGCGAAGTTCAAGATATGGCCAAGCAGCAAGATCAAACCGCCAAACAGCACCCCCGAGACGGGCTGGGCTTCGACCACTTGTCCTGCCAGTGAGTTAAAGGTCATTGCCAGCGATGCGCCCGATAGGCCAAGGGCGAATAGACGCATGTAGCTTAGAATGTCTCCGAAGGCACTGGTAATGTTATAGATTGCCTTGGCACCATCGAGCACCCGAAGGGCTAGATCCTTGCGGCTGTTGATTGGCCGATCGCTGCTATAGACACAGACCAAACCTGCGCCGCCTAGCATCAATAGCCCGCCGAGCCCCTTACCGAACCAGCTCCATACTGCACCAGTGATCCCGAACCACAGCAACATTCCGCCAAACATCAGCGCCGCCCAGCCAAGCGGGGCGAAAGCACGCTTGTGGGTCCGGTTGATATAGGCCGTCATCGCATTGGCGATGATCAGGTGCATGACACCGATAAAGACCGACAGACGCATCATGGCGTTGTAATCGTTCATGTCGATGATGTGGAAGAAGCCCCAGAAGCTGCCTTCGTCCGGCGCGATACCAAAGTAGCTACCGGCGAGCACCCCCCAGAAAATGCCCAGTCCGGACATGAACAATCCCATGTTCTTCAGTCGTTTGCCTTCTGTTGATGCATCGAACTTGTCACGGAAGAACAGAATGATCAGGCCGAGAATCGCACTGTACATGGCATCATTCATGATCATTGCGAAGAACAACGAGAATGAATAGAACACCAGGTTGCCCGGGTCCCATGCGCGGTAGTTAGGGGTCTGGAAAAAGCCCATTGCCTCGGCGCCACCTCCGGTGAGCTCGGAGTTTTCCAGTAGTGTCGGTGGCTGGTCATCAGCTTTTGGATCTTCGAACAGCACGGCAGAGCCATAGGTCTCGGCCAGTTCGAGCACCGCGTCCTGAGCGTCGGCCGGTAGCCATCCCTGGATCAGGAAAAACTCGCCCTCATCTTGGACCCCAGAGGAAGCCAGTAGCAACTCGGCCTTGTCCTGACTGGCGGCCAGGGACTGGCTGAGCGGGTAAATCCAGCGGGTTAGCGCCTCGCGTTCGGCCAGTAAGTCTTCCAGATGCTGCTCGGCAATCTCGAGGTGCTCTTCGACCTGGGATAGGCTATTGCCGCCAATGTGCGAGCGTTCGACTGGCAATAAGGTTGTATCGGGCTCGGACTCAGACACAATCACGATATAGGCGTTTTTCTGGTCTCTGTGCACCTCCTGCCAGGGTTGATCAACCTCTGCCATGGCAGGCAGCTTTTTCAACGGCAGAAGATAAAACCAGAAACGCAAATTATTGATTGTGCTGATGTCAGGCAGCTCAAATTCCCCCCAAGGGCGCAGCAGTTGCAGGCGCTCTTTGAGCAAGTCACGTTTGTCCTGCTGTTGGCGGATATGGAGTTTGTTCTCGAGAATTTGTGCTACCAATTCATCGACATCTACCAAATCCTTGTCCTTGACCGGACGGCGCCTTCGCTCGACGCGGCTGAGCCAGGCCAGGGCCTCGCTGGCATCTGTCGGCTGCTGCATCGCTATCGCGTGGTTGGCGTCGGCATCATCCTGGCTGAGAGGAATAAGGTGCATACATCCCAATGCTTGCAAAGCCATCAGGATTTCTTCCCGGCGAGAGGCTTGGCCACCGAGTGTTAAGCGTTTTAACTGTTTGATACTCATGATTGGCCTCCCTGCGTTTTCTCTTGCTGAGCCAACACTTTTTGTTTCGATAGTTTGGCGTTCATTACCGCCGCGCGCTCTTGGTCTGACAGATAGATACCGATCCGCTTGATACTTTCTTCGGTATCAGGGATCAGTACTTTCGAGAACAAGTTCACACGCTGGCTGGTGATACGCGTGGCATCGCTGATCAATTCGTAGCGCTGCTGGTAAACCGCCAGCTCCACACGCAAACGAACCATTTCCTTCAGCTGACGGACCACACTATCGACCCAGTGCGGGCGGGCAAGATAACTGTATGGGGTCACTTTAACATCGATAGACTCGATGACCGGGACCCGGCAGCCAACAATATTCTGGGTGGCAAGCTTGACGTCGGTAACCTTGACCAGGTTGTTGACGTTGATTTCCTTGCACGCAAGCATCGGGATTGCTTGCTCAACCACTGCGCGTAAATCTGCGACGCGCTCTTTGGCCTGTTGCAAAGCGTTCTCGGCTTTCTTGCGCTCCAGCATCAGTTGTTGACGCTTCAGTTCCAACGCAGGCAGGTAGCGGTTGTAAGTCTTTAAACTCCGCTTTTGTTTGTTTAGCGAGCTTTTGTTAAGTGCTACCTTTGCCATGGATTATTCCCCTGCTGTTTCCGCTTCAATATCCAACTGTTCTGGATAAGGCCAGTACATTTCCAGCAGGCTGTCTTTGATCAGGGTTTCTTCCGGATCAAAACACTCCGCGAGGATTTTCCAGCTGAAGTCCAACGCATCTTCCAGGCTCATATCGACATCCAGTGTCATGAAGTTGTCCTTGAAGTACTTGCCGAATTTCAGCGTTTTCTTGTCGTACTCCGACAGCTCGAAAGCCATGGCTTGCTTCTGTTGGGCTTCGACTGAATCTGAGTAGAAACGGATCATCACACTCATGATGGCGCTGTGATCTTCACGGGTTTCCTTGCCGACTACCATCTGCTTAAGGCGCGACAGGGAGCCAAATGGGTCAAGCACGCCATCGTGAAGGTAGAACTGACCTTCGGTGATATAGCCGGTGTTATCCGGAACCGGGTGGGTCACGTCGTTGCCCGGCATGGTAGTGACTGCCAACAGGGTGACAGAGCCAGCCCCTTTGTAATCACAGGCTTTTTCGTAGCGTTTGGCCAGCTGGGAGTAAAGATCGCCCATGTAACCGCGGTTGGCCGGGATTTTGTCCATTGAAACGCCGATCTCCTTCATGGCGTCGGCATAGGAAGTCATGTCGGTCAGCAGTACCAACACCTTCTTGCTTTCATCAACGGCGAAATGCTCGGCGACTGACAGTGCCATATCCGGTGCAAGCAAGCGCTCTACAGTAGGGTCCGAGGCTTGGTTGACAAACATGACGGTCCGCGATGACACGCCGGCTTCTTCAAACTGGGTTTTGAAAAAGTGGTAGTCATCATAGATAAGGCCCATGCCAGCGAAGACCACGACATCGGCTTCGGCCTGGATCGCGATACGGGAAAGGAATTTGTTGTACGGCTCACCAGCAACAGAGAAGATTGGAATTTTCTGTGACTCTACCAAGGTGTTAAAGACATCAATCATCGGCACGTTGGTGCGCACCATGCGAGTTGCCAGTGTGCGGCGGACAGGATTGACCGAAGGGCCGTCGATTTCTACCTTGGGATCGGTTTCAAGCTCGGGACCATGGTCGATGGGTTGTCCGGCGCCGTTGAAGATGCGACCTAAAATGTTTGGTGAATAGGTGACCTGCATCGGTTGGTCGAGGAAGCAAACGGCAGCATTGGTCGATAGACCTTTACAGCCGGCAAAAACCTGAAGGGAGACTTCTTCGTTATCGATTTTGATGATCTGGGCAAGCGAGTAGTTTTCACCGTTTTGCTCAATCATCGCAAGATCGCCATACTTGGCCTTTGCATTGCTCGAGGAGAGATTGGGTACTTCTACCCTGATCAAATCACCAACGATACTGAGTATGTTGGTGTAACGTAATAGACTCTGTGGCATCACAATACCTTGTTAGCTGCCTGAGGGATGAGTGTTTCAATGAGAGCTATAAACTATTTGCGCTCATTTTTTAGCCCGCTTGGGAACTACCTGCCTATCCAAGGCAGGAAGAAAATCCAAAGCACAGTTACCTAGGTTATGCTCATGTAGATCATTTGGTACAAAACTGTTGTTTCAGTTGATGTCAAATTGTAACAGATGATTTCTGTCACATCGGGATATTCGAACCTATCTATCGGATTAATCATGGGTATCGGTGAGGGCGACACAGATGTTATATCAAGGCTTTTGGGTTAAGCTTATGATTTGATAGGTTTTAATTTTCCATGCGAATATCGATGTGAAAATGCCTAGCAGTAATTGTTTTTTCTTTTTGCGATCTGCTTGGCAGTTTTCAAAACTGAAAAATTAGATATCACCAATGTTTTGTCATTTAACACATGTAAAAAAAGTTAATGAAATGGGCGGGGCTGAAATTCTTTACTTGATGGTTTTTTGGACAAATAACGCCTTTGGGCGAGGCAATAGGTTTTGCACTGACAAAATGATGTGTCGTTGAAGTGCTAGGAATTCGATTCATTACTATTGCGCTGGTTGCTTTTTGTGTCAGTTATAGCGCTATCGCTTTCTGAATCCACCCATTTCATGAACACCTGATATCCAGCAGAAAGGAAAGCTGCACCGATAAACATCCCCAGAATACCACCAGACATCATGCCGCCAACCGCCCCAATCAAGACGACCGGCATCGGGACGTCCAGCCCTCTGCCGAGGATCATTGGTTTAAGGAAGTTGTCTACCAGGCTAGCGGCAATGATTAAGATTGAAAATATTGTGTTGTGCAGGGGAGAGGTTTCGCCGCTTGACCACAGTAGCCCAACAGCGATAAGAGCAACAATGGTGACGGGTAGCTGCATGATGGCAAACATCAAAGCCACCAAGGTAAATAACGCTGCTGCGGGTACACCAGCAAGTGCAACGGTCGCACCAAAGACCATGGCAGTAAGGAAGGCAATACCGATGACTCCTATGGCAACTTGTCTAAGTGTCGCTGTGGTGAGTTGATGTAACTCCGGGCCTAACTCGTTGTTGGAAAAACTAATGAAAATCCGCCGCATCGAGCGGGTGGCCGGCTCGGCCCAGGCAAGCATAATACCTGCGATAATAATAGCCCCAATCATTAGGAACACGCTTTGTGCGGCACCACTTGCCCTTTCGACAAACCAACTGGATAAGCTTTTTAGCTGCGGTTGACGTTTTTCAATGAAGCGGGGTAAATCAGCAGCGGCCTCTCTCCAAGCCCCATGCATCTTTTCACCGACTAGAGGCCACTCTTTGACGCTATCAGATGGGGGAGGAACAACCATAGCTCCAGCTTCATAGGATTCATAGGCGCCAAATATTTTAGATGCAAAAGAGTTACCGACCATGGCTGTGGGGATGCCTAGCAATAGCACACCAATGATCGCGATGAGTGTTGCGATACGAGTAGCAGACCAACCCAGCTTTGCTTCCAGAAACACTCGGGCAGGGTATAGCGCAATCGCAAGCACCAGCGCCCACATTAAAATCGGCAGAAAGGGTAAGAATGCCCAAAAGCATACCAAGACAATAAATGCGATTACGGAGAAGCGGATCAATGAAGCAGTAAACGCACTAGAGAGTGTTTGCTTTAGGTTTTCATTATCATCGCGGTTCAACGTGCATCCCTCTTGGGTGAACAATGAAGGTGAAAATGTCCTGCTCGCAGTCAGCTTTATCCGTAAAGTGAGTTAATTATAAATTGCTTTGCCTTGTTATCCGTCGCAGAAATAAAAATCTAGCCTGCGCCAGATATAAAAAAACCAGCTCAAGTGAGCTGGTTTAGATTTTAGTGTCTGTTAAGACCGGCGGTTTACATGACGCGCATACCTGGCTTGGCACCTTCGTGCGGCTCAAGGATCCACAGATCTTCGCCACCAGGGCCAGCTGCCAGCACCATACCTTCAGACATGCCGAACTTCATCTTGCGCGGCTTCAGGTTGGCCACCATCACCGTGTGCTTACCGATCAGGTCTTCAGGGCTGTAAGCCGACTTGATACCAGCAAATACCTGGCGAGTTTCGCCGCCTAGGTCTAGTTCAAGCTTCAGTAGCTTGTTCGCCTTTGGCACAGATTCGCAAGACACGATCTTAGCAATACGCAGGTCAACCTTGGCAAAATCATCGAATTCGATTTCGTCTGCGATAGGCTCTTTGCTTAGCTCAGTTTCAGTCTTTGCCGCTTCTGCTTTTTCTTTTGCTGCCATTTCTGCAGCTGCATCTTCTTTTGAAGATTCAACCATAGCTTCAACTTTCTTGGCATCGATGCGGTTGAACAGCGCCTTGAACTTAGTCACTTCGTGGCCAGTTAGCGGCTGGGCAATGCCATCCCAAGTCAGCGTCTCGTTCAGGAAGCCTTCTGTACGCTCAGCCAGCTGAGGCATTACAGGTTTCAGGTACGTCATCAGAACGCGGAACAGGTTGATACCCACCGAGCAGATTTCCTGTAGTTCCTGGTCTTTGCCTTCTTGCTTAGCCACAACCCAAGGGGCTTTTTCGTCAACGTACTGGTTGGCTTTGTCAGCTAGTGCAGTGATTTCACGAATAGCACGGCTGAATTCACGCGTTTCGTAAAGCTCTGCGATGCGATCAGCCGCTGCAACAAACTCAGCGTATAGCTCAGGCTCGGCAAAGTTGTCAGACAGCTTGCCGTCGAAGCGCTTGGCGATGAAGCCTGCGTTGCGAGACGCTAGGTTAACAATCTTGTTGACTACGTCGCTGTTTACGCGCTGGGTGAAGTCTTCAAGGTTAAGATCCAGATCATCGATACGGCTGTTCAGCTTCGCTGCGTAGTAGTAGCGTAGGCATTCTGGATCTAGGTGCTCTAGGTAAGTACCGGCTTTGATGAAGGTACCTTTGGACTTAGACATCTTAGCACCGTTTACGGTGACGTAGCCGTGAACGAAGACGTTGTTCGGCTTACGGAAACCCGCACCTTCCAGCATTGCCGGCCAGAATAGGCTGTGGAAGTATACGATGTCTTTACCGATGAAGTGGTAAAGTTCGGTTGAGCTGTCTTTGTTCCAGAACTCGTCGAAGTTCAGGTCATCGCGCTTGTCACATAGGTTCTTGAATGAGCCCATGTAGCCGATAGGTGCGTCCAGCCATACGTAGAAGTACTTGCCAGTCTCGCCCGGGATTTCAAAACCGAAGTAAGGGGCGTCACGAGAGATGTCCCACTGCTGTAGGCCAGACTCGAACCACTCCTGCATCTTGTTGGCGGTTTCGTCCTGCAGGGCACCCGACTTGGTCCACTCTTTGAGCATGCCTTCGAATTGAGGCAGGTCGAAGAAGAAGTGCTCAGAATCTTTCATTACCGGTGTTGCACCAGAAACAGCAGATTTCGGGTTGATCAACTCGGTCGGGCTGTAGGTTTCGCCACAGTTGTCACAGTTGTCGCCGTACTGGTCGTCAGACTTACACTTAGGGCAAGTACCTTTTACGAAACGGTCCGGTAGGAACATTTCTTTTTCCGGGTCGAACAGCTGAGAAATCGTACGGTTGGTGATGAAGCCGTTTTCTTTCAGCTGGGTGTAGACGAACGATGCCAGCTCGCGGTTTTCTTCAGAGTGCGTGCTGTGGTAGTTGTCGAAGCTGATATCGAAGCCAGCAAAGTCAGCCTGGTGCTCTTTGCTCACTTCGGCAATCATCTGCTCAGGTTCCATACCCATCTGCTGGGCCTTAAGCATGATTGGAGTACCGTGTGCATCGTCTGCACAGATGAAATGAACTTCGTTGCCACGAAGGCGCTGATAGCGCACCCAGATATCCGCTTGTACATGCTCAAGCATGTGACCCAAGTGGATAGAACCGTTAGCGTACGGTAGGGCGCAGGTCACCAGAATTTTTCTTGGATTTGCAGCCATAATGTCTTATTTCGCTCGTGATGGGTAATAAAAACGTAGCCTTGAATAGTACCTGATGGATAGCACCTTGCCTAGGAGGATCTGCGGTAAAACACGGTAAAATGGGGCGTTAAATAATCATCAGTGTTAGGATGTAGGTAAACAATAAATGTGGAGCGCTAAAAGATCATGAGCAGTGACTCAATTACTCGTTTCGAAAGCGTGGCAGATATTTGCCGTTGGCTGAACCAATTTGAACATCCTTGGCTGCATGAAGAGTGGGCCGAGACGACGAATGTGGTATCGGTGTCGGCCGACGGTAAGATTTCGGTGAACTTTCCCTTTGCCGCAGGCGTGGTTGCCGAATTACTCGAACAGTGGATCATCACCCAGCAACAGCTCCACCACATTGCCAGCGATACCCAGTTTGAGATTGGCTGCCGGGTGGCCCCGTTGGCGTCAGGCGACAAGCAACCGCTCAAAGGGGTAAAGAACATTATTGTGGTGAGCTCGGCCAAAGGCGGGGTGGGCAAATCGACCACGTCGGTTAACCTTGCACTAGGTTTACAGGCGCAAGGGGCCAAAGTAGGTTTGCTGGATGCCGATATCTATGGTCCGTCGGTGCCTATGATGCTGGGGACGGTCGATGAGAAGCCGCAGTCTCCGGACGGCAAAATGATGATGCCGATCGAGTCATGTGGCCTGTTTACCAACTCGGTGGGGTATTTGGTGCCAGCAGACAGTGCGACCATTTGGCGTGGCCCGATGGCCTCGAAGGCGCTATCTCAGATCATTGCCGAGACCTGGTGGCCGGATCTTGATTACCTGGTGATTGACATGCCGCCGGGTACCGGTGACATTCAGCTCACATTGGCGCAGCAAATTCCAGTTACCGGGGCGATAGTGGTCACTACCCCACAAGATCTGGCGCTGGCTGATGCCATTAAGGGGGTCTGTATGTTCAACAAGGTCGATGTCCCGGTGCTGGGCGTGGTTGAGAATATGAGCTATCACATCTGCAGTAATTGTGGTCACCACGAGCCTCTCTTCGGGACCGGTGGTGCCGAGCGTATGGCGCAGGAATATGCCGTCCCGCTGTTAGCCCAGTTGCCACTGCATATAAAAATCCGTGAAGATATCGATAATGGCAAGCCGACCGTGGCGGCATCCCCAGACTCGGAACAGGCTCAGGCTTATATCCAGTTGGCCGGTTCGGTGGCGAGTCGGTTGTTTTGGCAGGGCACCCCTGTCGCTGAGCAGATCACAATTCGTACAATGTAAACCATTGCTCTGGTCCATCTTGCAGAGTTTCTGAGCAAATGAGGCGGATGCCGCTTTTTTACTGGCATCTGCCCCTACATCTGCCTATAATCAGGCGGTTTATTTACGCCCTATTTAAGTCATTTCCTGACACAGTGAGTGGTAGGAAATGTTCTGCTTATTACGGTTTGTCCACTACGCCACGTTGTTTTACAGGTGCTTTCTGATATGTCTGAACACTCTCACCAATGCGTTATTATCGGTATTGCAGGGGCCTCTGCATCCGGTAAAAGTCTGATTGCCAGCACAGTTTATAAAGAGCTAAAAGAAAAAGTAGGCGATCATCAGATCGGTGTTATCACGGAAGATTGCTACTACAACGATCAAAGCCACCTAAGCATGGATGAAAGGGTAAAGACTAATTACGACCACCCAAATGCCTTGGATCACGACCTTCTTTGTGACCATCTTGAGCAGTTGATCCGCGGTGAAGCGGTGGAAGTGCCTCAGTACAGCTACAGCGAGCACACGCGTATGGCTGAAACCACCACGATGACACCGAAGAAAGTGATCATCCTGGAAGGCATCCTGTTGCTGACTGATCCGCGCCTGCGTGACATTATGCATGCGAGTGTTTTCATGGATACGCCACTTGATATTTGTCTGCTTCGTCGCCTGCAGCGCGATGTTGCCGAGCGTGACCGTACCATGGAGTCGGTACTTGAGCAGTACCAGAAAACCGTTCGCCCGATGTTCATGCAGTTTATCGAGCCTTCGAAGCAATACGCGGACATCATCGTTCCTCGCGGTGGTAAGAACCGTATCGCGATTGACGTACTAAAAGCCCACATTGGTAAACTGTTGCGCGCATAACGTCCGCGCCGGTAACTGATTGTGAATAGGCAGCATTACGCTGCCTATTTTTTTACCTGCAGAATACAAAGGAACCTTAGTGCTGGAATATACTCTATGTACTTGAAGTCACTTGGCTATATGCCACAATGAGCTCTGGTTACTTTGCGCTGGGCTCGATTGATGAGCATGGATGAAAAGATGGGGATGTAATGAAAAAAATAATAATGGCATTGGTTGCGGTTGTTGTGGTTGCTGTTATCGGCATCGCAGCTTTGTTAGCGCTGGTTGATCCGAACCAGTTCAAGCCGGTGATTGCTGAGCAGGTGAATAAAGCGACCGGGCGCGACTTGGTGATCGACGGTGATATCAGCTGGCGCTTTTTCCCAAGCATTGGATTTGATATTGGTAAGACCGAATTGAGAAATCCACCAGGGTTTGCCGAGCCGAATCTGGCCCAGTTTGATCAGGCAGAGCTTTCCGTTTCTGTCATGCCGCTGTTTTCCCAGCAACTGGAAATTGGCAATGTGAGTTTGCAGGGGGGACGAGTGTTTATTCAAACCCTTGAAAATGGTGTCAGCAATCTCGATGGTCTGTCGGGGCAAGCTCAGTCAGGCGCTGATGCTGAACAACCGGCAGCCGAACCATCAACCGTAGAGACTGAACAGCCGGCGCCGCAAGGCGAGCAACCGGTTTGGCAGATCAGCTTGGCCGGTGTTGATATTAACCATGCCAGTGCGTTGATTATTGACGACCAAGCGGGTAGTCAAACTGAGGTTCAGCGTTTTGATTTTTCCCTCGCGAAATTTGCCCCGGGTGAATGGACGGCCGCGACGTTCGATATAGTTGGCAGCGCTGGAGAGTTGCGTTTTGACGCCGAAGGGAAAACGGAGCTGCTGATCGCTAAGGCGCTCGATGGTGCTGAGTTCAAAGCACTGTCTTTCAAGGCCAGCGCCAAGGATGCGGTCAATGATATCCGCAATGCCAACATCTCACTGGACAGTTTCAAGCTGGGTGAATGGTCGACGATTGAGTTTTCCATTGAAGGCCAGGTGCCGGATTTGAGCTTCACCACCCAGGGGGCTACCCAGCTGATGGTGGATGAGGCGGTTAAAACCATTGATTTGAAAGCGGCCAAGGTGAGTGCTGATGTAGAAGGCGCCAGCTTGCCGCGCCCCGAGCTGAAGATTGGCCTGGAAGCCGATGCCAAGTACTATCTGGAAAAAGGACTGGCTGAGCTGCCTTCGTTGAAGGCGACAGTCGATGAAGTGGCGGTGGCGGGTAATGCTTCCTTTCAGTCGGCAGATATTCCGGTGATCCGTTTTGATTTGTCTTCCGACAACATCGATGTCGATGCTTTCCTTGGTACAGGCAATGAGAGTGCTTCATCTCAGCAAGGTGAAGATCCGAACCAAGCAGGTACAGTCGGAGCGAGTGCAGGTGCTGACAGTGAGAGGGACACAGACAAAGAGCCAGATCTGAGTGTGCTGAACACGCTTGATCTGGCCGGTAAACTTGCTGTTGGCCAGTTCAAAGCCGCCAATGCCCACATGAGTGATGTGACGCTGGCGATGACGGTGAAAAATGGTGTGTTTGAACTGAGCAGTCTTGATGCCAAGCTTTACCAAGGCACGATTCATAGCACAGCCACAATCGATGCGACTGGGAAGCGACCAACCTACCGTGTAACCAACCAGATCAAAGGCGTACAAGTTCAACCTCTGCTGGTGGATGTGGCACAGAATGACACCTTGGCCGGCAGCGGCGATATCACGGTTAATGTGTTAGGTACTGGTCTGGCTGAAAAACGTATCCGTGAGAACATTGCCGGTACGGTGGACATCCGCTTTGCTGATGGTGCCATTTATGGCGTCAACATCCCGGAGATGATCCGCGAAGCCCGCGCAACGCTGAAGGGGCAAAAGGCGGAATACGTCAAAGAAGAGAAGAAAACGGATTTCTCGTCAATGTCTTCGACTATCAACTTGGGCAAAGGTGTCGCTTCGACCAATAACCTGGATATCGACTCACCGTTGCTGCGTATCAACGGTCAGGGCTCGACCAGCCTGGTCAACGAAACTATCGACTTTGCGGTCAATACCTCTGTGGTTGCCACAAGCAAGGGGCAGGGCGGCAAAGATATTGATGAGGTGGCTGATCTGACGGTGCCGATTGACGTCAAAGGTAATTGGAGCGAGCCGACGTTCTCGCTCAATCTGGCCCAACTGCTCAAGCAGAATAATGAGCTGGAGCAAAAGGCACAGCGTGAGGTGGAACGCGGACTTGAAAAACTCCTGGGCGACAAGGCCAAGGATGATGATATCAAGAAAGCCGCGGATAAATTGCTCAAGGGGCTGTTCAACTAAGTTATCCGGACTGCCCGAGGGAATCGCTAAACACTTAAAAGGCCACATCTGTGGCCTTTTTTTATTAGTGGTGGCTGGCCGCCCAACCGGCCGTCTTAGCTCAAGCGGTCTGCTTTCTCTTCTTCGCAGATTTCTGGCTTTCTAACACATCTTGAAAAGCCATCAATAGGTCAATGGCCGATAGCATGCCGACCAGCTGTCCTGTCTTATCCAATACCGGCGCTGCGCCAACTTGAAAGTCCAGTACCGTGCTGATCGCTTTGGTGAGGGTATCGTAGGTGCGGACATGGACGATGTCCCGGATCATCACATCACGTATATGCCACTCATCCGTTAGATGGTATTCGTGGCCGATTTCTGGGGATTCATCAACCCAGCCCGGGCGGCGAAGCTCCCTGTCGCTCACGATCCCAACCAGTTGCCCTTCGTTATTGACCACGGGTAAATGGCGGATGTTTTCGTCACGCATCAAGAAAAAGGCTTCTCTGAGGCCGGTTTCCGGTGAGGTGGTGATAACTTTGCGAGTCATGTATTCCGAGACTTTTGTTGGCATTGCATCTTCCTTTTATTCAAAGTTGATGGGTGTTGCCTGATTTACCGTAGCGAAAATTTGATGTGTGATCTGCGAGCTGTCGCCAGTTTTTACCCAGGAAAAGATCAATTTGAAAACATAATCGTAATAAATTGCGTATCTATTGATGGCTCTGTTAAGGTGGCGGTCTTAACGATTAAAACGGCTGATTTGCCGGTTCAGGTTCGGATAAGGAATTATTGTGGATTCAGTAACACAAGCCGCACTGGGGGCGGCGGTCGCCGGTGCGGTGGCAGGAAGGAAGTGTACGCCGAAGGTGTTGTTGGCTGGTGCTGCTTTGGGCACGCTACCGGATCTTGATGTCTTGATCAGCTACGGTGATCCTGTGTCTGATATGGTGAAACACCGGGGATTCAGCCACTCGCTGTTCGTGCTCATTCCGTTTTCATTTTTACTCAGCTGGTTATGGCAGGCATGGCGACCAACCCGGTTCAGCTTCACTCACCTATGGCTATTGGTCGCAGCCTGCTTGGTCACTCATCCGTTGCTCGATTCATTTACCGCATACGGCACCCAGTTGTTTTGGCCAATCAATGCCCCGATCGCTATTCCTAGCTTGTTTATTATCGATCCGCTCTACACGGTACCTCTGCTGCTGGTACTGCTGGCAAGCCTGCTGTGGCGAGATCGTATTGCCAAGCTCTGCACCGCTGGGCTTGCGGTTTCATCCTTGTATATCGTTTGGTCGGTGAGCGCGATGAGTGTGATTGACAGCAGGGTGGAGCAGCAACTGGCGGGGACGCCGCTTGCCGGGCAGCCGGTCTTTATAACCCCGACACCATTTAACACCGTACTTTGGCGAGTCGTAGTAAAGGGAGAAAATCACTACTTCGAGGGGCTGTCGTCGATATTGGATGGTGATACCGAGATTGATTTTCTGCAAAAAACCTTGGGCGCATGGCCGGAGCAACTGGGTTCAGAGCATCAACAGATGCTGGAGCGTTTCGCGGGTGGGTTCATCAAGTACGAGCAGCGCCAGTCTCAAATCGTGGCATCGGTTTTGAGAATGGGGATGGGGGAGCAGTTGGCTTTCCAGTTCGCATTGGCAGAAAATAGCAACGGTTGGACAAGTATTGAGCCCGTTAGGGTCGAAAGCCCGAGGGGCAGGCTGGCCCAAATCCCTAACTTGTGGCTTCGGTTGTTAGGTAACCAGGATATTGATGCCAATTTATGCCATGTCTCTGAATGTCCGCAGCAGTCCGTACCGCTGGCGAGCCGATGAACAATAGACGCTAACAGAAATCAACTTGATGGCTGTCTAGGGTATAACTAATTGCCTTGGCAGCCATTTTTTCGCTGTGCTGCGATAAAAGTGTAGCATCTTGGTTAATATCTGGTTTGTCATTAGTGCGGTTTCTGTAGCTAGCTATCGCTTAGCATACAGCATTTCTATGCTGCCTTTCACAGTTCAAATTACCCACAAGAAAGAACTTGCGTAAATTGATACTCATCAATTAGCTGCGAGCCATACGCTGCCATTATGCCTCCAATTTCATCTAACTACCTCTTATGGGGTAAATATTTCGATATAGGGAGATAGCGAATATGCTGTACTTGGAGTTTTTATTTCTCCTATTGGTGCTCTACGCTGGTAGCCGTTTTGGGGGCATTGGCTTGGGGGTGGTTTCGGGGTTAGGCCTGCTGGTTGAAGTCTTTATTTTCAGGATGCCGCCGACCTCTCCGCCGATCACCGTTATGTTGATTATCCTGGCCGTTGTGACCTGTGCATCTATTCTGGAAGCGGCTGGCGGCCTCAAATACATGCTGCAAGTTGCCGAGCGTATTCTGCGCAGCAACCCTAAGCGCGTTACTTTCCTTGGCCCACTGGTCACTTACACCATGACGTTTATGTTGGGTACCGGCCATGCGGTTTATTCCATCATGCCGATTATCGGTGATGTGGCGCTCAAGAACGGCATTCGCCCCGAACGGCCGATGGCAGCGTCTTCTGTTGCTTCCCAGCTAGCCATCACCGCCAGTCCAATTTCGGCAGCCGTGGTGTACTACCTCGCCCAGTTGTCTGGTGTTCAGGAAAGCATCCACCTGTTGACCATCCTGATGGTGACTGTGCCATCAACCTTGCTGGGTACCTTCTTACTGTCACTATACAGCTTGCGACGCGGTGCCGATCTGACCGAGGATCTGGAGTACCAGCGTCGCCTGCGTGATCCGCTATGGAAAGATAAAATCCTACACACCACGGCGACCTCACTGGACGAGAAGCTGCCGACGTCCGCCAAGCATGCGGTATTGCTGTTTATCCTGGCGTTGGTATCGATTGTGGTTGTCGCCATGGTGCCTGAAATTCGCACTATCGGTGACAGTGCCAAGGCCATTCCAATGTCCGTTATTATCCAGATGATGATGCTAGCCTTTGGCGGCCTGATTCTGTTGGTAACCCGTACCAATGTGCAGAAAGTGCCTGAAGGGGTCGTGTTCAAATCCGGTATGGTGGCGGCGATTGCTATCTTCGGTATTGCCTGGATGAGTGATACTTATTTCCAGTATGCGATGCCGTCATTCAAAACCGGTATTACCGAAATGGTACAGGACTACCCGTGGACATTCGCGCTGGCGCTGTTCATTGTTTCTGTGGTGGTAAACAGCCAGGCGGCAACAGCTCGTATGATGCTGCCTGTCGGGATGGCAATGGGCTTAAACCCTGCACTGCTTATTGGTTTGATGCCAGCGACCTATGGCTATTTCTTTATTCCAAACTATCCATCGGATATCGCGACTTGCAACTTCGACGTTACCGGTACGACCAAAATAGGTAAATGGTACTTTAACCACAGCTTCATGGTGCCGGGTTTGATCGGGGTGGTCTCTGCCTGTGCGTTTGGTTATACGATAGCGCAAGTGATTGTTTAAAAATCAAGCGAACAAGCAGGTATTGAAAAACAAGCCAGTGACTTCGGTCACTGGTTTTTTTGTATTATGAGTAATTAAAGTTATGTAAGTTGAGATAAAAAATATTCAACCAGGCAATTAATTGAGTATATAATTGATTAAAAAGTATCTTATTTAGTTAGGGTTTGGCGGTGTGTTATTAACCGCTGTTGTGATGGTTGAGTGTAACTAGGAAATTGGTGAGGTAGAAATTAACAGTTTAAAACGGGTTTTGACGGTGACAGACTTTGAGTCTCTTCGCGCAAAAATGCACAACAAGGTCGTCAAAAAAGCTGAGGCTTACTACAAGAATAAGCTGGGCAAATCCAAGAAGTCTCAATCGCACCAAGAGTAAACGCAGATTTGAAAAAGGGAGTGAATATTCACTCCCTTGTACTTTTAATCGTGAGAATTACGGTAGCCAGGCTCTTCGGCGTCCTCGTAAGGCCAATAATGATGACCGATGCGAATGATGAGGGTTGCCGCGGCCAAAATGAAGGCGGCAACTGACAGCCAGACAATGTATGCCCCATCAAGTTCTTTCATGCCCAGTGTGATGTATCGGGCGATTGCCATTATCGCAATGTAGATCGGATAACGAACCGGGATCTTACCATTGGTTACGAACTGCTGAACCATCGCCAGCACTTCAAGATAAATAAACATCAGCAAGATATCGGTCAGTGCGATTTGGCGGTTGGTATAAATCACAATGAACTCATTGATCATCGCAGCCAGGGTGGCCAGGGTGATACCGACCAGCAGGATAGCTTCGAGAATGTGAAACAGTTTCAGGAATATCTCACTGAATTTTTTTGGTAAATGTGAAGGCATTGCTGTCCCTTGTAAGACTTGTTATTGACCTGTGTTGAAGGCCTGTTATGAGCCAAATATTGGCTTTTTCTTACCGTGGGTCAAGTAAAAAATGTGACAAAGGTCGAGATTGATAAGTAGCCACATCGGTTTGGTAGAGTGGCTATTTATAAAGCACTAAGGCGGTGATAGAGGTTTACCAGTCCACGCCTTTGCGTGCCTTGATCCCCTTTTCAAAGGCATGCTTGATATTGCGAACTTCTGAGACAGTATCAGCGATTTCAATGAGTTCCCGGTGGGCACCACGGCCGGTAACAATCACCGATTGCGACTCTGGGCGATGGTTGATGGCCGCTATGACTTCGCTCAGCTCGATGTAGCCATAACTCACCATGTAGGTAAGTTCATCGAGAAGAATGACATCATAACTATCATTTCCCAACATTTTTTTACACTCGGCCCAGGTGGCTTGGGCGGCAGCGGTGTCAGCTTCTTTATTCTGGGTTTCCCAGGTAAAGCCGGTAGCCATGACCGCAAAGTCGACACCGTGTTGCTCGAGCAGGGCGCGCTCGCCACAGTCCCAGGTACCTTTGATGAATTGGCCAACGCCGCATTTTTGGCCGTGGCCGACCGCGCGCGCAATGGTTCCAAATCCGGAGGTGGATTTGCCTTTGCCATTACCGGTGATGATCAGGAAAAGCCCTTTCTCCTCTTGTGCCGACGCGACACGCGCATCTATTTCGGCCTTTACTTTCTGCTGGCGGGCTTTGTAGCGGCTGTCTTTCTGAGATTGATCTACCATGATGATCCTTATTATTGTTGGGCTACCATTGCCAATATAAGCAGATAACCTGTTACTTCAGCAAGTTGCTGACAGGCGCCAAGGCAATCTCCAGTATAGCCGCCTAGTTGCTTGGTGAACCAACGACCACAGGCATAGCGAACCAGCAGGAGGACGGCAGAGAGCAACAAGGCCGTCGGCAGCGGTAAAAACAGTAATATAAAGAAACTGGTGGCAATTAAAACCCACAAATCTTGTTGGCTTTGCTCATTGGCCAGTGGTTTGACTTTGCTTTGTTCATCGAGCCGAACATAGGAGTAGCTGAAGATAAGGCTAGCTGCAACAGCACGGCTTAAGCCGTGAAGGCAGAATAGTGCCGAAGCGGCAAGAGTCGGCGAGAGCTCTGCCAAAGCGGTCAGGCTAGACCATTTGATAGCAAGCACGACGAACAGCGCTGCCGCACCATAGGTGCCGAGCCGGGAGTCCTTCATGATCTCGAGTTTTTGTTCGGGCTGCCATCCGCCGCCAAACCCGTCAAAGACATCGGCCAGACCATCCTCGTGGAAAGCCCCGGTTAGCAGCAGGCTTGCTGCCATAGCAATGATCACCGCCACCGAAAGCGGCAGAATAAGATGGGCTAGCCAGAAGCTAGCCGCGCTCACGAGGCCGACAACCAGGCCGACCAAGGCGAAATAGCGGTTGGCCTGATTGAGCAGGTTAGGGGAGTAAGGGGTATCGGCAGGGATCGGGATCCGGGTAAAGAAAGCGAGGGCGATAAGAAAAATCTGCCCCTGCCGTTTGATTGCCTGGGAATGCAATGTCATGGTACGTGGCCTTGTTGGGTGAGATTGAAAAACAGTACGTTACTTTAAGCCGGAGTAAGATACCAGTCATTGCGTGACAGCAAATAACTGCCTTTCATGCGGATAACAATCTGGCATCTTGGTTTCTTTCCGTATACCATTCTGTTTATTTGGAACGGGGGGAGTAATGAGATGCGCGGGTTGGTCCTGATGTGTTGCCTGGTGGCGGTAGGTTGTTCAAGTCGGTTGCCGACAGAGGAAGAGCGTGCGGTATCGCAGGCAGCTAGTCGCCGTCAGCTGGTAGAAGTGAGTTATGTTGCGGATGCCAATGGGCTGCAGTGGGTATCACCGGATTTAGAATTATCGGATTACCAGCAGGTCATGGTAGAGCCAGTCAAGTTGCATCCGCGCACCCAAGCGGTGCACCAAATTTCGCCAGCTGTTTTGACGCGGGTATCGCAAAGGTTGCAGCACCGCTTGGAGCAAGAGTTGGCTGCCGGTGTCCCTGTTGTAGATAAAACCGGGCCGAAAACGGCGATCCTGAGAGTTGAAATAACCCGGGCCAGTACCGATATGGAAGATCTCAAAATCACGGAGATCCTACCTTACGGAGCGCTCATTGGTGGCACCAAGGCATTGCTAGGCACCCGGGATCGCAATGTCAGGCTGTTGGTGGAATCGCAATTGGTTGACAGCCTGAGTGATGACATTCTGGCTGAGCGGGTGAGCGTACTGCTGGCGAAAGATGTACTGGAAAATGATCGGGAAATGTTACGCTTCGAGCAAATCCAGGAAACAGTTGATACGTTTACCCAAGATATTGTCTATTTTATTCGTTTGACCGCTTATACTGCCAAAGAAAACGAAGACAGTACCCAATAAGCGTGAAGCGGTTGAGGAGTGATAATGACACAGCGGATTTTGGTGGTATGCATGGGGAATATCTGCCGTTCACCGACGGCAGAGGCGGTTTTGCGAGCGAAGATAGCGCAGCGGGGGCTAGATGTTGAGGTCGATTCTGCTGGCACGATTGGTTTTCATCAAGGCGAAATGCCGGACCACCGTGCTCGAGCCGCTGGTGAGGCGCGCGGGTACAGTTTTGAGGGAATGCGTGCCAGACAGATCATCGATGGGGATTTCGAAGCTTTTGACCTGATTCTGGCAGCTGATAACGATAATTTGCGAGACTTGAAGCGCGTCTGCCCGACGCATCTGCATCGCAAGCTAGCACTGTTTCTTGAGTATGGCCGCCAAGATGTCGCGGAAATTCCAGACCCCTATTACGGTGGTCAGCGCGGCTTCGACTATGTGCTCGATCTGGTTGAGGATGCGGCGGACGGTTTACTCGATAGACTATAGCGGCTTGATGCCGACATATATAAAACGCCCGCATTGAATGCGGGCGTTTTATATTGGTATCACCTTATGGATTAGCCGAGGGTATCGGTCGCGACCTTGTAGGTCGGGTCTTCCAGCAGGTTCACTTCGACCAGGTTACCTGCTTTTTTCAGTAGCGAGCGGCACTCAGGGCTTAAGTGGCGGATATGTAGGGTCTTGCCTTGGTTAGCATAACGCTCGGCAATCGTATCGATCGCTTCAATTGCCGAGTGATCAGCTACGCGCGACTTGGCGAAATCAATGATCACATCGGCAGGATCGTTTTTGGCATCAAACAGCTCCAGGAAGTTGGACACCGAGCCGAAGAACAGCGGGCCGTCCAGCGCGTACACTTTCGAGCCGTTGTCATCAATATAGCTTGAAGCGTAGATGTGCTTGGCGTGCTTCCAGGCAAACACGAGTGCAGAGTAAATCACACCAACGATAACCGCCAATGCCAGGTCAAACGCGACAGTAACACCGGTTACCAAAATAATGGCGAAGAAGTCGTGTTTCGGTACTTTGCGAGCCATTTTGAAGCTTGCCCACTCAAAGGTACCGATAACCACCATGAACATTACCCCAACCAGCGCAGCCAGAGGGATGATTTCAATCAGTGACGAACCGAATAGGATAAACAGCAGAAGACCAACCGCACCAGTGATGCCTGACAGGCGGCCACGGCCACCCGAGTTGATGTTAATCATCGACTGGCCGATCATCGCACAGCCACCCATGGCACCGAAGACTGAACAGGTAACGTTCGCGACACCCTGGCCAACACACTCGCGGTTACCTTGACCGCGGGTACCGGTCATCTCATCAATAACGGTCAGGGTCAGCAGCGACTCGATCAGGCCTACAGCGGCCAGAATCAAGGAGTAAGGCAGGATGATGCGCAGGGTTTCCATGTTAAAGCCAACTTCAGGGAGCGCGAATGTTGGCAGTGAGCCTGCTAGGGTAGCGTTGGTATCGCCGCTCATAGAGCGGACAAAATCAATCACCGTACGGGTATCCAAACCAAGGCCGTGAACCAGTACTGTTACCGTAATGATCGCAACTAGAGAAGAAGGTACAGCTTTGGTCAGCTTCGGCAAGAAGTGGATGATGAACATCGTCAGGGCAACCAAGCCAAGCATGATGTAAAGCTGAGAGCCTTGCATCCATTGCAGGGTACCGGTTGCATCTGGCACTTTGAACTGCCCCAGCTGCGCGAGGAAGATCACGATAGCCAGGCCGTTCACGAAACCAATCATTACCGGGTGCGGCACCATGCGGATGAATTTACCGAGCTTGAATATGCCGGCGAGGATCTGCAGCACACCGGCAAGCATAATGGCGGCAAAAAGGTACTCAATACCGTGTTCTGCGACCAGGCTAACCATAACAACAGCCATGGCACCGGTAGCACCAGAGATCATACCCGGACGACCGCCCAGTACAGCCGTCACTAAGCCGACGATGAAGGCAGCATACAGGCCAACCATTGGGTCAACACCCGCCACGAAGGCAAATGCAACCGCTTCAGGTACAAGGGCAAGGGCAACAGTGAGCCCCGAAAGAACGTCATTCTTGACGGATTGTCGTGAAAATTGTGGGAATTCAAACATGCTTATAGGTTTTGATCTGACTCTGGTGATTGATTGGCGTAGCTTTGCTATTCAAGCTACAAAGCCGCGGATCCTACAGAAATCTGTGATTCAGTTCAACTTTCAAGCTGGATTATTCATCGCAGCTGTTACTTAGTGTAAGAAAGTTTGATGTCAGTTATGTTATTAGTGAAAAGTTGCAGGGGTTGCAAAGAACGGTCCCGTTAAGGGGAAATGGCAAGCAAAAAAAAGCCATGCAATTATGCATGGCTTTTCTATTAGGTTGCAAGCGTAAGCTTACTCGGCATTTGGCATCGTTGACTGAGCACCCGATGTCGCGTGGCTGGTAGCTGTCTGGCTTCCTGCCTGGCGAGCTGCGAAACGAGCTTCACGTAGCGGTGCAATAGCAACGACTCGAGCCTCAGAGGCCTCTGTCGGTGCTGGTGCTTTCGCCATTGCTGCTGTCGCGTGCTGGCCGCGCGGAGACGTGGCACAAATCTGTGCGGGTGCCGTTTCTACACTCGCAACAGTTGCTTCAGACGCTTTCGCTGCTTCTGCTGGCGCTTCAGCGCTAACTTCTGTTACAGGTTCTTCAGCAACAGCTTTTTCCGCGACCGGGGCTTCTTGCTCAGGCTCTTCTGCTGGCTGTTGGGCATGCATGCCCAGCATGGCCGCTTGTGCAGCAGCAATAGCCGCAGCAACGTCTGATTCAGCTTCTGCCTTCGGCTCTTCAGCAACAGTCTCTTCTGCAACAGTTGCTTCAGCAGTTTCAGTCACCGCAGGTGCTTCTACCGTTTGCTCTTCAGCAACTGGTGCTTCAACAACTGTCTCTTCAACAGCGGCTTCAGAACGAAGTGGGAATGCTTTACCCATGGCTAGCTCTGGCATAGCAACACCGCCTAGTACAGCAGCTTGTTCTGCAACAGGCGCTGCTTCTGGTGCTTCAGCTTCTACTGCTGCTTCGATTGCTGCTACTGCAGGTTTGCTTGCCGCAGGCCAGACTTTACCCATTGCCATTTCAGGAGAAGCAACACCACTCTTGAGGCGAACGGCCGGTTTGCGTTTCTCAACGATAGAAACCACATTCTCGATATCGTTCAGAGTATCGGTGACTTCTTCAACCGCATGACCGACAGCGTCAGTTACCATTTGCTCCATGTCTTCGCCTTTCTCTGGGCGGGTGTCACGGATACGGCGGCGGCGCTGGCCACTTGCACGCAGGTGGCGAGGAGAGCGACGGTTACGGCGCTGGCCTTCTTGCTCGCCGTTCTTCTCTTCAGTCGATTCAGCAACTGCCTTGGCTTCCTGAGCCATGGCGGTACCCATCTCTTGCAGTTCAGACTTAGCAGCAGGTGTTTCAGCGACTTCAGGCTTCGCTGTTTCAACCGCTTTCACTTCTGCGTCATCAGTGATGCGAACTTTCTTACGCATTTCGCGACGCTGGCGACGCTGTTTCACCTTAACGGTTTTTTCCTGCTCCTGACGCTGCTCTTCAACAGCCGGCTTGTCAGCTTTGGCTTTCTGATCCTGATCGCGTTCGCGACGAGGCTTTTGAGCCTGGGCATCATCACGGTCACGACGCTGGCGTTTCTGATCTTTGTCTTTACGCTGCTGCTGAGTTGGCTTCTCGGCGCTTTGCTCCTGTTTGTCTTTCGCTTTTTCATTGCGACGACGTGCTTGGCGCTGTTCGCGCTGTTCGGCAACCTGCTGCTGCTTGTTGTTTTCCGACTCAGAACGATCCTGACGGCCACGGCGATTGTCTTTACCACGGCGGTTGTCTTGCTGGCGCTCACCACGACGGCCTTCCTGACGCTCACCACGGCGGTTGTCTTGGCTGCGGCGGTTGTCCTTGCGATCGCGACGATTACGCTTGTTAGGCTCTTTCTTCTCTTTCGGTTGCTCTTCCTGCTCAGGGCCTGAGAAGAAGCTTGCAATTGCCGTGAAGATGCGGCTAAAGAAGCCTGGTTTAGCCTCGGTTGCTGCCGCCGGTGCCGCTGCCTTCTTGGTTGGCTGTGGCTTGGCTGACGGGGTGGCCGCTGTTTGTGCTGGGGCGGTAAAGCCCTGCAGAACAGGCTCCTCACGTTTTTTGGTCGTACGCTCTTGAGGGGCAGACTCAGCAGACTCAGCTTCGCGTAATGCTTCCAACGTGCTTGGCAGGTTGTATGACAGTGTATCGTGTTCATCACCAGAGCGGACACGAACCACTTCAAAGTGAGGCGTTTCCATGTTGGCATTTGGCACGATAATCACGCGTACATTGTGAGATTTCTCAATGTACTGTACCGAGCGACGTTTCTCGTTGAGCAGGTAAGACGCAATCGCCACCGGCACAATGGCCAGGACCTGCGAGGTGTTGTCTTTCAGTGCTTCTTCTTCGATCAGACGAAGGATTGAAAGCGATAGCGACTCACTGTCACGGATCACCCCGGTACCGCTACAGCGAGGACACACGTGGTGGCTAGCTTCAGCAAGTGACGGGCTCAGACGCTGGCGTGACATCTCCAACAGACCAAAACGAGAAATACGACCGATCTGAACACGCGCACGGTCCATGCGTACCGCTTCGCGCAGACGGTTTTCTACTTCACGCTGGTGGCGTACCGGAGTCATATCGATGAAGTCGATAACAACCAGGCCACCTAGGTCGCGAAGGCGCAGCTGGCGAGCAATCTCGTCTGCTGCTTCGAGGTTAGTTTGAAGCGCCGTTTCTTCGATATCGCCACCCTTGGTAGCACGGGCAGAGTTGATATCGATTGAGGTTAGTGCTTCAGTCGGGTCGATCACAATCGAGCCACCAGACGGCAGGCGAACCTCGCGCTGGAACGCGGACTCGATCTGGTTTTCGATCTGGTAGTGGTTAAACAGCGGGGTTTCGCTGTTTTCATACAGTTTTACTCGAGACAGGAAGTCTGGACGAACCTGCTGGATGTGATCGCGAGCGCGGTCAAAGATTTTCTTGCTGTCGATAACGATTTCGCCGATATCACGGCGTAGGTAGTCACGAATAGCTCGGGCGATAACGTTACTTTCCTGGTGGATCAGGAAAGGCGCCGGTGCCGAGTCTGCAGCCCCTTTAACACGCTCCCAGTGGTTAAGTAGGTAGTTTAGATCGTATTCCAGATCTTCAGCTGACTTACCAACACCAGCAGTACGTACAATCAAGCCCATGCCCTGAGGCAATTCCAGCGTGCTGAGTGCCGCTTTAAGCTGAGTACGCTCTTCACCCTCGATACGGCGAGAAATACCGCCGGCGCGTGGGTTGTTTGGCATCAGTACCAGGTAGCTACCTGCAAGTGAAATAAAGGTAGTAAGGGCGGCGCCTTTGTTGCCTCGCTCTTCTTTATCAACCTGGACAATGACTTCCTGACCTTCTTTCAGCACTTCCTTAATGTTAGGGCGGCCTTGGTAAGAGTAGTCTGCAGGGAAGTAATCGCGGGCGATTTCTTTAAGAGGGAGGAAACCGTGGCGTTCTGCACCATAGTCAACGAACGCTGCTTCCAGACTTGGTTCGATACGTGTGATGCGTCCTTTGTAGATATTTGCTTTTTTAGATTCGTGGCCAGGGCTTTCGATATCTAGATCGAACAGCTTCTGCCCATCAACTAATGCGACGCGCAACTCTTCCTTTTGAGTTGCGTTAATCAACATTCTTTTCATTATATTGTACTCGTTTTTTTTCATGTGCTAGTGCACTTAGAAACGCGTTTTTACTGGTGGTGCCGGACCCCAAGTCTGATCTTAAATGCAACCTCACGGCTGGAATTCAGGGGTGCTATGTGGCAACACGTATCATCCAACTGTACCAAGATGTTTAGATCTGAAAATGTACAGCTGGTTCACCGATGGTAACGGCGGTATCTGTCACACCAATAAAAAAATCGTCGCTTAAGGACACTAAAAAAACACTCCGAGGAATGAAACGTCTTACGCCACATGCTGCGTTTTTCATCAGAGCGGTATATATAGTCATCAGTTGGGTGTTATTCTGTTCACCCTGTTGGCAGAATAGGCAAATTTTCCTATCCTTGCACGCCAATGATAGCAGGGTGACTTTTTTGCGGCAATCTGCTTTGCATGCATGTTAGAATGAAACCCATGAAAGATGATAAACCAAAAGTGCAGTTCATCGAAATATCTGATGACTTTGCAGGCCAGCGGATCGATAACTTCCTCCGTGCTCGGCTAAAAAATGTACCAAAAAGTATGATTTACCGCATTTTGCGCAAAGGCGAAGTGCGAGTGAACAAAAAACGTATAAAACCAGAATACAAACTGCAGGACGGTGATCTTGTTCGGGTTCCTCCGGTAAAGGTACCGGAAAAAGAAGACCAAGCACCGATCAGTACCAAATTAGACAAGGTAGCCGAGCTTGAGGCGTGTATCATCTATGAAGATGACCACATGCTGATCCTCAACAAACCGTCAGGTACCGCAGTTCACGGTGGCAGCGGCTTGAAGTTCGGGGCAATCGAAGCCTTGCGGGCGTTGCGCCCGGATGCTCGCTTCCTGGAGCTGGTCCACCGTATCGACCGTGATACGTCCGGTATTTTGTTGGTGGCGAAAAAACGTTCGGCGCTACGAAAGCTACAGGAGCAGTTCCGCAACAAGACGGTACAGAAGTATTACTTTGCCTTGGTGATGGGCGAGTGGAAGGCCAGCTGTAAGAAAGTGACTGCGCCGCTGCTGAAAAATGAGGTCAACAGTATCGTGCGGGTCAATCCGAACGGCAAGCCCTCTGATACCCGTTTCAAGGTACTTGAACGGTTAGATCAGGCGACGCTGGTTCAGGCCAGTCCGGTCACGGGCCGTACCCACCAGATCCGTGTTCATTGCCAATATACCGGTCACCCGATCGCCTGGGATGACCGCTACGGCGACCCTCGTTTTGATGCCTTTACCAAGAAGGTCGGGTTGGACCGCTTGTTCCTGCATGCTGCGAACATCAAGTTTACCCACCCGGGCAATGAAGAGCTGATGGACATCAGTGCGCCGATGGAGAAGAAGCTCCAGCAGGCCGTGGAGAAACTGCGCCGTAAGGCGTAATAGTCTCTGACAAGAGTTTGCGCATGAAAAACGGCAGCCTAGGCTGCCGTTTTTATTACAGGACGCTGACGCCCTGTCTGGCGAGCATCTCTCTAAGGGCAATCAGAGGAAGACCGACCAAGGTATTTGGGTCGCGTCCTTCTAGCTTGTCAAACAGGGCAATGCCTAGCCCTTCGCTCTTGAAGCTACCTGCGCAGTTGAGGGGCTGCTCACGTTCAACATAATTGCGGATCTCACTTTCGGTAAGCTGGCGGAAGTGGACGTGGAATGGCTCACAGACCACTTCGCTTTCACCCGTTTTGGCGTTATGAAGACACAGGCCGGTATAAAAGGTAATGGTTTTACCACTGGCTGCCTTTAGCTGGCGGCAGGCATTGTCGACGGTATGGGGCTTACCGATGATCTGGCCATCAATCACACAGACCTGATCGGAGCCTATGATAAGGTGCTTTTCGTACTCACTGGCACAGGCCTTTGCTTTTGCTTCGGCGAGCCGGCTCACTAGCTGCTCGGCTTGCTCTCCAGGTAGAGGGGTCTCATCGGCATCAGGTTTGGCCGTAGTAAAAGGTAAGCCAAGTTTATGCAGAAGAGATTGGCGGAAAGGGGAGGTTGAAGCCAAAAGTAATGGTTGGTGCATGATGATTACCGGGTTATTGCTAGGTTGTGTTAGTCTACGCATCTTGCTTTGTGAAGGCTACGTTATAATGGTAAGTAAAGTGGGCTTGCTGGTTGGCTTTTCACCAGTTTTTGTGTGTTATTTGAGCTGATGGATGCTGCCGTACAAGTTATTGGTGGATAGGCAGATAACAGACAAAATGGTGGAAGTGGCAGTGCTGCAGTGCTTGTATCTGGCATTGAGCATACGAATTGGCTAAATGCTGTTAATTCGCGCACATTTCCTTTGACTCAAACTGATTACAAGGCTAATATTCGCGCCCTATGCAAAAGGTAAAATTGCCGCTTACGGTTGATCCGGTTCGCGCAGCTCAAAAAAAACTCGACTATGATGGCATCATCAAAGCCGAATTACTTGAGCGATTGGCCGAGTCAACGCAGAGCGTAACACGTGATGCAAACGTCACCTTGTCATTTGACTTGGACCAGCGTCGAATCGCATTTATGCGCGGTAGCGCAGATATCGAAGTGATGCTGACCTGTCAGCGATGTCAGGAAGGATTCAAACATGAATATCGTGTTGAGTTCTGTTACAGTCCGCTCCTCAAACCAGAGGCAGCAGATGATTTACCGGAAGCTTATGAGCCGGCTGATGTCGACGAAAATGGTGAGATCAACCTGATTCAAATTGTCGAAGACGAGTTGATTCTGGAATTACCTCAAGTCGCTATGCATGAGGAAGCTGACTGCAAAGCCAGCGGAAACATGACTTTTGGTGAGATCCCCGTTGCTGATGAGCGTCCGAATCCGTTTGCAGTATTGAAAAATCTAAGTAAGTAATTTAACAGGAGTAGGGTTAATGGCCGTACAAAAGAGCAAAAAATCACGTTCAGCACGTGGTATGCGTCGTTCTCACGATGCACTAACAACTGCAGCTGTATCTGTAGATTCTGCAAGTGGTGAAACTCACCTACGTCACCACGTAACTGCTGACGGTTTCTACCGTGGCCGTAAGGTTATCAACAAGTAAGGTTGAGCCTTGAGTGGTCTAACCGTTGCACTTGATGCAATGGGCGGGGATTTCGGTCCTCAAGTAACAGTGCCTGCCTCCGTGCAGGCACTGTTGCAATTCCCAGAGCTCAAAGTCATTTTATTTGGTGATCAAAGTGCGATCACTGCCCAACTATCCCTCCTGAATCATACGAATCACCCTCGTCTTCGCATTGTTCACTGCGACCACGTAATAGCAAACGATACCCGGCCTTCTCAGGCGCTGCGGCGTAGTCAGGGCTCATCAATGCGCTCTGCCCTAGAAGCGGTTGCCGAAGGTACGGCCGATGCGTGTGTCAGCGCGGGCAATACCGGTGCCTTGATGGCCCTGTCCCGTTATATTCTCAAGCAATTGCCCGGTGTTGATCGGCCCGCGCTGGTGTCTGCCATTCCGACCCACAACGAGACCAAGACCTGGCTGCTAGACTTAGGGGCTAACGTATCCTGCGACGCAGATACCTTGTTCCAGTTTGCGGTGATGGGCTCGGTGTTGGCTGAGCAAGATCATGCCGCTTTGCCGCGGGTTGCGCTGCTCAACATTGGTGAAGAAGAGATCAAAGGTAACGATCTCGTCAAGCGTTGTGCTGAACTGCTGGCCGACTCCCCGGATATCAATTACATCGGCTACCTTGAAGGTGATCAGCTATACAGCGGCAAGGCCGATGTCATTGTCTGTGACGGTTTTGTCGGCAATGTCAGCTTGAAAACCAGTGAAGGGGTGGCGAACCTGTTTATCGGCGCGATTAAACGTGCTATTTACGGTAATCCGTTCAAGCAATTGATAGCTAGGTGGCTGTTTAGTGACCTGTTTAACAGCTTGAAACAGTTGAACCCCGACCAGTATAACGGCGCGAGTCTGTTAGGATTGCGCGGTATTGTGGTGAAAAGCCACGGAAGTGCTGATACAACCGCTTTGACTAATGCGATTGGTGAAGCGGTACACGAGGTCAAACGGCAAATACCGACAAAAATCAGTGACCGTTTGGAAGAAGTCTTACTCGAGAGGCATTATTAGTCTTCATGTATAGCAAAATTTTAGGTACTGGCAGCTATCTGCCGGAGCAAGTGCGTTCTAATGCCGACTTAGAACAAATGGTTGAAACCAACGATGAGTGGATTGTCGCTCGTACCGGTATTCGAGAGCGTCGCATTGCCGCCGAAGACGAAACTGTCGCGGTAATGGGCTATCAGGCGTCATTAAATGCCATTGAAATGGCGGGTATTGAGAAAGATGACATCGACCTGATCATCGTAGCGACTACCAGTGCGAGCCACGCATTCCCTTCGGCTGCCTGCCAAGTCCAGGGCATGTTGGATATTAAAGGCTGTCCGGCCTTTGATATTGCCGCGGCCTGTTCAGGCTTCGTCTACGCCTTGAGTGTTGCTGATCAGCACATCAAAACGGGCATGGCGAAAAATGTCTTGGTGATCGGCGCTGATGCCCTGTCGCATCGCTGCGATCCTAACGATCGCTCGACCATCATCCTGTTTGGTGATGGTGCTGGTGCTGTCGTCGTGGGTGCCAGCGAAGAGCCGGGTATCCTTTCGACCCACCTCCATGCCGATGGTCATTTTGGTGGCCTGCTGAGCCTAGGTGTCCCTGAGCACGGTCAGGACTTCAGCGACGACAAGTGGCTGTACATGGCGGGCAACGAAGTGTTCAAGGTGGCTGTCACTCAACTGTCTAACTTGGTGAAAGACACACTGGCTGCCAATGGCATGGACAAGTCCGAGCTTGACTGGCTGGTACCGCATCAGGCGAACCTGCGTATTATCAAGGCGACAGCGAAGAAATTGTCGATGTCGATGGATCAGGTTGTGGTAACACTTGATCGCCACGGTAATACCTCGGCAGCAACGGTGCCGACGGCGCTGGACGAAGCGGTGCGTGATGGTCGCATCCAGCGTGGCCAGACATTGCTGCTTGAAGCCTTCGGTGGTGGTTTCACCTGGGGTTCGGCGTTGGTGAAGTTCTAAACACCTTCTTTATATTTAGTTTGGGCGGGCTGACAGAGATGCCAGCTCGCTCGATTTAGCAAAACTGAGTGTTCAGTTACACAGAATAAGGATTCTCGAATGTCTAAGTTCGCGATTGTATTTCCGGGTCAAGGTTCCCAAACTGTAGGTATGTTGGCTGAATTGGCCGAGCAGTACGATGTGGTTAAGCAAACTTTTGCGGAAGCCTCTGAAGTATTGGGTTACGACCTGTGGGCACTGGTACAAAATGGCCCAGCTGAAGACCTGAACCAAACTCACCGCACTCAGCCTGCGCTGCTGACCTCTTCAGTGGCTATCTGGCGTGTGTGGCAGGAAGTGGGCGGTGCGCAGCCAGAAGTACTGGCCGGTCACAGCTTGGGTGAGTACTCGGCACTTGTCTGTGCGGGTGTTATCGAATTTAAAGATGCCGTTAAGCTGGTTGAGCTACGTGGCCAACTAATGCAAGCGGCTGTACCGGCGGGTGTTGGCGCAATGTCTGCCATTATTGGCCTGGACAACGACACGATTGCTAAAGCCTGTGCTGAAGCGGAACAAGACCAGGTATGTTCACCGGTAAACTTCAACTCACCGGGTCAGGTTGTTATTGCTGGCAACAAAGAAGCGGTTGAGCGTGCTAATGTGCTTTGTAAAGAAGCCGGTGCCAAGCGTGCAATGCCACTGCCGGTTTCCGTGCCTTCTCACTGTGCACTGATGCAGCCAGCAGCTGACAAGCTAGCTGAAGCCCTAGAGAGCATCACTTTCTCGGCGCCAGCACTACCTGTCATCAACAACGCTGACGTAGCCACTGAGACTGATCCTGCCGCGATCAAGACTGCGCTAGTTAAGCAGCTGCACAGCCCGGTTCGCTGGACCGAGTCGGTTGAGCGCATGGCGTCTGAAGGTATTGAGTCTCTGCTTGAATTTGGCCCAGGTAAGGTATTGACTGGACTAACAAAACGAATTAACCGTTCACTGAGCGGCGCAGCGGTTAACGACACCGCTAGCCTTGACGCTGCTAAGTAACCTATTTCATCAAAGAGGATTAACAATGAGCCTGGAAGGAAAAATTGCGCTGGTAACAGGTGCGAGCCGTGGTATCGGTCGTGCGATTGCCGAGATTCTGGTTGAGCGTGGTGCCACTGTTGTCGGTACTGCAACCTCTGAGAGCGGCGCAGAAGCGATCAGCGCTTATCTGGGTGACAATGGTAAAGGCCTTGCGCTGAATGTTACGTCGCCTGAATCTATTGAAGCTGTACTTAAGCAGATCAAAGAAGAGTTCGGTGATGTTGACATCCTGGTTAACAACGCAGGCATTACCCGCGATAACCTACTGATGCGTATGAAAGATGACGAGTGGCAGGACATCATGGACACCAACCTGACGTCTATCTTCCGTTTGTCGAAAGCGGTACTGCGCGCCATGATGAAAAAGCGCCATGGCCGTATTATCAGCATTGGTTCGGTCGTGGGTACCATGGGTAACGCTGGTCAGACTAACTATGCAGCCGCAAAAGCAGGCCTGATTGGCTTTACGAAGTCTATGGCACGTGAAGTCGCTTCTCGTGGCATTACGGTGAATGCTGTGGCACCGGGTTTCATCGAAACCGACATGACCAAGGCGCTGACAGACGAGCAGCGCGCCGCAACTTTGTCTGGCGTACCGGCTGGCCGCCTTGGCGATCCGCGCGAAATTGCGGCAGCAGTGGCTTTCCTAGCCTCCGAAGACGCTGGTTATGTAACCGGCGAAACTCTGCACGTGAACGGCGGCATGTACATGATTTAATCAAAAAAGTTGCATAACTTGATGATGCAAGTCAAACTCAACTTGTTTTCACCGAAAATCGTGGTTTGACCAGCATCTTGAGTATTGCAACTTTTGCAGTATTGAATAAACTACAGCAAATCGCATTAGCGAATTCTTGTTTTAAGGAAATAGATTAATGAGCAACATCGAAGAACGCGTAAAAAAAATTATCGTTGAGCAACTAGGTGTAGACGAAGCGGAAGTTAAGAACGAAGCATCTTTCGTTGACGACCTAGGCGCAGACTCTCTAGACACTGTTGAACTAGTAATGGCTCTTGAAGAAGAATTCGACACTGAGATTCCAGACGAAGAAGCTGAAAAAATTACTACAGTTCAAGCTGCAATCGACTACGTTGTTGGCGCTTCTGAGTAATTAAAGAACTCCCTCCAGGCGGTCACCATGACCGCCTGATTTTCTTTTGAAACCCTGTTTTATCCTCAATTCCCGGAGAATTAAATCGTGTCTAAGCGTCGCGTAGTTGTTACTGGCATGGGTATGCTATCACCGGTAGGTAATTCTGTTGAATCATCTTGGAAAGCACTTCTAGCCGGTACTAGCGGTATCAGCACTATTGAACATTTTGATGCTAGCGCATTCGCTACTCGTTTTGCTGGTATGGTCAAAGACTTCAACTGTGAAGAATACATGTCGAAGAAAGATGCCCGTAAAATGGATCTGTTCATCCAATACGGCATTGCAGCTGGCGTACAAGCATTAAAAGACTCTGGCATTGAAGTCACTGAAGAAAACGCAGCCCGTATTGGTGTTGCTATCGGTTCTGGCATTGGTGGTCTTGGCTTGATTGAAGCTAACCATCAGGCACTGATGGAAAAGGGTCCGCGTAAGATCAGCCCATTCTTCGTTCCATCAACAATTGTAAATATGATTGCTGGCCACATGTCTATCATGCACGGCCTTCGTGGTCCAAACATTGCAATCTCTACCGCGTGTACAACTGGCCTTCACAACATTGGCCATGCAGCACGTATGATCGCATACGGCGATGCCGATGCGATGCTAGCCGGTGGTGCAGAAAAAGCCTCGACACCGCTGGGCATGGGCGGCTTTGCCGCTGCTAAAGCACTGTCTACCCGTAACGATGATCCTCAGGGCGCATCTCGTCCATGGGACAAAGATCGTGACGGTTTCGTCCTTGGTGACGGTGCCGGTATGATGGTGCTGGAAGAATACGAGCACGCCAAAGCACGTGGTGCGAAAATCTATGCAGAGCTTGTTGGCTTTGGTATGAGCGGCGATGCTTACCACATGACATCTCCAAGCGCTGATGGTTCTGGCGGTGCATTGGCAATGGAAGCAGCTATCCGTGATGCTGGTATCAATGCAGACCAGATCGGCTACGTGAATGCTCACGGTACATCGACTCCAGCTGGTGACGTTGCTGAAACGCTAGGTATCAAGCGTGCAATGGGCGCAGCAGTCGATAAAGTGATGGTGTCTTCTACCAAGTCGATGACTGGCCACCTGTTGGGTGCGGCTGGTTCTGTTGAAGCTATCATTACTGCTATGACGCTGGTTGATCAGGCTGTTCCGCCAACAATCAACCTAGAAAACCCTGATGAAGGCTGTGATCTGGACTACGTACCAGGTGAAGCCCGTCAGGCAAATCTTGAGTACGCACTGTGTAACTCTTTCGGTTTCGGTGGTACAAACGGCTCATTGCTGTTCAAGAAAATCTAACGATAACCTGTTATCATAGAGCGGCCCGGTGTTACGCACCGGGCCGTTTTTTTATCTGTACGTTTGAATTTATCGGGCAGGAGCAAGATGATCCTGATCAATGGAATACCTGACAACCAGATAGCGGTGACCGACCGGGCGATGCAGTACGGTGATGGCTGCTTCACGACTATGCTGGTAGAACATGGCATGGTGCGTCTTTGGCCTTTTCACCTCCAACGGCTGAAAGGAACGCTGGTATGGTTGGATATTGCCGAGCCGAACTGGGAAGAACTGGCGGCGACCGTCAATAAGCTTGCTGCCAATTACCCGGAGAAGGGCGGGATCAAGGTGCTGATCAGTCGTGGCAGTGGTGGCCGGGGCTACAGTGCAGCCGGCTGTTGCGATACCCAAGTGGTGGTGTCGGAGTTCACCTGGCCACAACAATACCAGCGGTGGCAGCAAGAGGGCATAGTGCTAGGGGTTTGTCAGCAGCGCTTGTCTCACTCGCCGATGCTGGCTGGATATAAGCACCTTAACCGGCTTGAACAAGTGATGCTCAAGCGGGAAGCAGAACAGCAGCAGTGGCTGGATGCGGTGGTACTGGATGTCGCGGGGAATGTGGTGGAGTCTATCGCCTCAAATATCTTTTGGCGCAAGGGCTGCAAGGTATATACCCCAAGCCTTGAATTGTCGGGTGTCAGAGGGGTGATGCGGCGACATGTATTACAATTGGTAACGGAACTTGATTATTGTTTAGAAATTGTCAATTCGCCGCTCGATAACTTGCTTTGCGCAGATGAAGTCTTTATTACTAATGCCCTGATGGCGTTAGTGCCTGTTAATGAAATCAATGGAATAACATTTACTCAGCGTACTTTGCTGGGTGATCTGAACAAGAGGTTGTACACGTGCTAAAGAAGTTGGCAATAGCTGTGATCCTGCTGGGCCTGATGGCTGCTGGTGGACTGGGGTGGTCGTATCAGCAAGTGAAATCATCGCTGGACATGCAGGTGGAAAACCAGCAGGAAGTCTTGTTGACGGTAAGGGGCGGTACGTCATACCGCGGTCTGCTTAACCAGCTGGTCAGAGAAGATATTTTTGCTGAGTCTCCATGGACGCGTTGGATCCCGAGGCTTGAGCCGCAATTGGCAAACCTGAAATCGGGGACCTACCAGATCAAGCCGGCAATGACCTTGCAGGAGGTGCTGACCTTGGTTGCCTCTGGCCGCGAGCATCAGTTTGCCATTACTCTGGTAGAAGGCGAACGGTTTATTGATTGGTTGGCGCAGTTGCAGCAAGCTCCTCACGTCACGCACGCAACAGAAGGGATGAGTGAAGTCGATATCGCTAGGGCATTGGGTGCGAAGGTTGAAAAGCTAGAAGGTTTCCTATTGCCGGAAACTTACCACTACACGGCTGGCACATCCGATCTTGAACTCCTTCGTCGTGCCTACCGTGATATGCAGCGCTTGATTCATGTTGCTTGGGATGAGCGTGATGCCGAGATTCCACTGAAAAATGCTTATGAAGCCTTGATCATGGCATCGATTATCGAAAAGGAAACGGCTGTTGATGATGAGCGCGGCTTGGTGTCATCGGTATTTATGAACCGTCTTAATAAAGGCATGCGTCTGCAGACTGATCCAACCGTAATCTATGGCATGGGCGAGAAATATGAAGGGCGGATCCGTAAGCGCGATCTGCAAACACCGACCCCATACAACACCTATACCATTTTCGGTCTGCCACCAACGCCAATCGCAATGCCGAGCAAGGCATCGGTATTGGCTGCGGTGAATCCGGATGACAGTACGTACTATTACTTTGTGGCTGATGGCAAAGGCGGCCATAAATTCTCGAGAACACTGACAGAACATAACCGTGCTGTGCGTGAATATTTAAGAATACTAAGACAACAATAATGACTGGTAAATTTATCGTAATTGAGGGGCTGGAAGGCGCCGGCAAAAGTACTGCCATTGAGCAAGTGATCCAGGTGCTTGCCGAGCAGGGCATCGAAGATATTACGTCGACCCGCGAGCCGGGTGGCACGCCATTGGCTGAGCAGATGCGTGCCTTGGTGAAACAAGGCCACCCCGACGAGCCACTGACGGATATGGCTGAGTTGCTGCTGCTTTATGCTGCTCGTTCTCAATTGGTTGAGAATGTTATCAAGCCGGCCCTGTCACAGGGCCAATGGGTCGTGGGAGACCGCCATGATATGTCCTCACAGGCCTACCAAGGCGGTGGCAGAGGCTTCGACCGTACGGTGATGGAGCGCCTTCGCGATACCGTACTCGGGGACTTCCGCCCAGACTTTACAATCTATATGGATATTGACCCAGTACTTGGCCTTGAGCGTGCCCGTGGGCGTGGTGAGTTGGATCGCATCGAGAAGATGAATATCGACTTTTTCCACCGTGCACGTGCTCGCTTTCTAGAACTGTCTGAAGCGGATCCGAGCGTGGTGATTATTGATGCGAGCCAGACGCTCGAAGCCGTGACAGCCGATATTCGCCAGGCAGTCAAACACTGGCTGGAGCGGCAGTAACATGCTTTATCCGTGGCAGGAAAGTGTATGGCAAGGCTGGCAGCAGTTGCTGGCCCAGGGAAGAATGCACCATGCCATTCTTCTCGTTGCCCCCCATGGCAGCGGACGTGAATCACTGGCCCGTCATCTGGCGAAAACGGTCTTGTGTCAGAATGGGGCGGCAGGGGGAGGTGGTGAACCTTGCGGGGTTTGTCATAGCTGCAAGTTGTTTGATGCGGGCACCCACCCGGATTTCCACGTGGTGGCACCACTGCAGGAAGGCAAGCAGATTGGTGTGGATGCGGTCAGGCAATGCAACCGCTGGGCGGTTGAAACGTCACAGCTTGGCGGGGAGCGGATTATCCTGATTGACGGGGCCGATATGATGGGCGAGGCTGCGGCTAATGCACTGCTGAAAACCCTGGAAGAGCCGCCGTCAGGCTGTCAGTTTATCTTGCTGGCTTCTTCGCTGGATAACTTGCTGCCGACCATCAACAGCCGCTGCAATAAATGGCGCCTGGCGATGCCGCATGAGCAGGACACCAAGCGCTGGGTAGAAAAGCAGTTGATGCAGACGATCAAGTTGGAGACAGTCAGGCTCAACGGCTCGGCGCCGATCGCGACCCAGCAGTTTATTGAACAGGGGCAGGACATCCGCTATGCCAAACTGTTGGCTGCCTTTGCTGAGTTCTTGCGACCGCCGTTTTTCGGCTTGTATGATGTCGCGGGTCTGTGTACTCAGGAAGGGCACCATAGCCTGAAATGGCTAAGTTACTTCCTGGTTGATTGCATGAAGTGGCAGCGGGGTGTCACGGGACATCTGGTACACAGCGAATCATTGCCACTGGTCGAGCAAGCAGCAAGTGTGATTGCCCCGATGACCTTACTGGATCAAACCCGAGAGGCGAACAGTTTGTACCAGAAGCTGGAGCGTCATCCGGGTCTGAATGCTGAGCTGCTGATTGTCGAGTGGCTAACCGGCTTTATGGGCCATCATTAATGCTTCGGCTGAAGAAGCATCACCAAATTAAAGAATACAGAGGAAAGAACCGTGCTAGTTGATTCGCATTGTCACCTGGATAAATTGGATTACGAACAGCTTCATACAGGGATTGATGATGTGTTGGCCAAGGCTAAAGCCCGTGGCATTGATTACTGCCTGTCTGTAGGGGTGACGCTGGAAAGCTTCCCGACCATGATGGAGATGATTGCACCGCATAACAATGTCTTTGCTTCATGTGGTGTTCATCCGCTGGATATCGAGGCGGGCTTTGATTACGACAAGTTGAAAGAGTATGCCAAGCACGAGCGTGTGGTGGCGATCGGCGAAACCGGCCTTGACTACCATTACCAGCCTGAGCTTGCTGAGCAGCAAAAAGAGATTTTCCGCCAGCATGTGCGCCTGGCCGTGGAGCTGAACAAGCCTCTGATCATCCATACTCGAATGGCACGCGAAGATACCTTGCAGATCTTGCGCGAAGAGGGGGCTGAGAAGTGTGGTGGTGTATTGCATTGTTTCACGGAAAGCTTGGAGATGGCACAGGCCGCGATTGAGCTGGGCTTCTATATCTCGATTTCGGGTATTGTCACCTTTAATAAAGCCTCTGAACTCAAGAATGTGGTCAACCAGTTGCCATTGGAGCGTTTGTTAGTTGAGACGGATTCGCCATACTTGGCGCCGATCCCGTACCGCGGTAAACAGAACCAGCCTGCTTATGTGCGTGAAGTTGCTGAATATATTGGCTTGCTTAAAGGCGTATCGGTTGAAGAAGTCGAGCGAGTAACCACCGATAACTTCTTTGCGCTTTTTTCGCGAGCGAAACGAAGGTAAGGGTAAAAAAGGAGCTGAGGCTCCTTTTTTTTATGCTTTATGTTTTTTATTTACTCGCTTATCAACAAAACTCAATTAAATCTGCAAATAAAACCAGAAAACACTAATTTAAATTGATTTTTTACTTCGTAACGTAAAGTAACACAGCTTACATTACTGAAAGATAATTACATGTCGCGGTAAGTGGGGGTGTGGGTGGTTTTATCTTTATTTATCAGTGGCTTATTTTTAATTTACTTCTTTGGTAGTCGAAATTTCAACTGTGATCTATATTGAGTTTTGAAATTAAATTTCATGACGTATTGGTAATTTTGACGGCCATCAAGTTATATTTAGCACCGCATTTTATACTTAACCTGTATTAAAAATGACGGTCTTATTAGCAGATGGCTACGGGGGTAGGCCGCTAATAAAGACCGAAAATCAAATAAAACACTCACTCAGGAGCACATTATGTTTAAGAACCTTTTTGCGAACCTGCAAAAAGTCGGTAAGTCGCTGATGCTTCCAGTATCAGTACTACCGGTTGCCGGTATCCTACTTGGTGTTGGTGCAGCTAACCTTGGCTTCATCCCAGAAATCGTTTCTAACCTGATGGAACAAGCAGGTGGTTCGGTATTTGGCCAAATGGCCCTTCTATTTGCAGTTGGTGTAGCCCTAGGCTTTACTAACAACGACGGTGTTGCAGGTCTTGCTGCTATCGTTGGTTACGGAATCATGACCGCCACGCTAAGCGTAATGGCGGGTGTGATGGGTGTTGAGGCCATCGACACTGGTGTACTAGGTGGTATCCTAGTCGGTGGTGTTGCGGCTTGGGCATTCAACCGTTTCTTCCGTATCCAACTTCCAGAATACCTAGGTTTCTTCGCTGGTAAGCGTGCAGTGCCAATCATCACTGGTTTCTCTGCTATCGGTCTGGGTATCATCCTTTCTATCGTATGGCCACCAGTCGGTGCTGCTATCGGTGCGTTCTCACACTGGGCTGCAGAGCAAAACCCAACAGTTGCATTCGGTATCTACGGTATCGTTGAGCGTTCTCTGATCCCATTCGGTCTACACCACGTTTGGAACGTTCCTTTCTTCTTCGAAGCAGGTACTTGTGTTGACGCTAATGGCGCAACTCAGAACGGTGTTCTAACTTGTTACCTAGTGGCTGACGAAGCTTCTCGTATCGCTGGTAACGGCTTCGGTCAGCTAGCGGGCGGTTACATGTTCAAGATGTTCGGTCTGCCAGCTGCTGCAATTGCGATTGCTCACAGTGCTAAGCCTGAAAACCGCGTTAAGGTAATGGGTATCATGGCATCTGCGGCCCTGACTTCATTCCTAACAGGTATTACTGAGCCAATCGAATTCTCTTTCCTATTCGTAGCTCCTGTACTATACGGAATTCACGCACTACTAGCGGGTTCTGCATACGTTGTTGCTAACACCCTAGGCTTTGTACACGGTACTTCGTTCTCACACGGTCTAATCGACTTCCTAGTTCTGTCTGGCAACGCACAGAAGATGGTTCTGATGGTTGGTGTTGGCCTGGTTTACGCTGCAATCTACTACGTAGTATTCCGCACTGTAATCAAGGCAATGGATCTTAAGACTCCTGGCCGCGAAGAAGAAGATGTTTCTGCTGGTGTTGCTGCTGAAGGTTCTGAGCTAGCGAAAGACCTAGTAATGGCATTCGGTGGTAAAGACAACATCACAGGTCTGGACGCATGTATCACTCGTCTACGTGTTGCAGTAGCAAGCGTTGACAATGTTGACCAGGAAAAACTGAAGAAACTAGGTGCAGCCGGTGTTGTTGTAGCTGGTGGCGGTGTTCAGGCTATCTTCGGTACTAAGTCTGACAACCTGAAATCTGACATGGATGAGTGGATTCGTAACAACTAATACGAATTACTGATTCAATGATTCAAAAGGGAGCTTCGGCTCCCTTTTTGTTTTTCTGGTTCTATGGTTCTATGGTTCTATGGTTCTATGGTTCTATGGTTCTATGGTTCTATGGTTCTATGGTTCTATGGTTCTATGGTTCTATGGTTCTATGGTTCTATGGTTCTATGGTTCTATGGTTCTATGGTTCTATGGTTCTATGGTTCTATGGTTCTATGGTTCTATGGTTCTATGGTTCTATGGTTCTATGGTTCTATGGTTCTATGGTTCTATGAGGCTATGGCTAGGTCAGATTCAACAAGGCTCAGGGGGGGGATGTTATTGAAGGTATTGGACTTAGTGTTCACTGCTTCTGGAATAGGAGTATTGCTATCAAGCATCGCGTTTATCCTGACGGTGATCTTTACCAAGCGGTTAAATCCAACAATCATGCTTGTGATGGTGCTGAACCTTGTTATTGCGTTGGCCTTGATGGTGAGCTTGCCTCAGCTCGGGCGAGCTGAGCTTCGAAGCCGGTTTGCTGATGGGATTGACAGTATTTCATCTGATGAAGCCTTCAACCGTAATTTAATGGCTGAAAGGCTAACTAATATCAAATATGTTATTGGGTCAAATTCACATCCGAAAGGGCGTTTCGATATAGTGGTCTACACCAAGAGAGAAGAGATTCTGCTTCAGCTTGCCAGGGATTCAGTAGAGCAAAGTACCTATTGGGTCTACTACCCAAAATACCGCTTTATCACCATCAATGAAGTCGGCAAGGTAAGGCTATAAACCCCAGAGCCTCAAGGAGCTTTCCGCTCCTATCTAGGGCCAAGCACCCAGAACCTAGGACCGTTTTTCTCGGAACTCGGTATCAACAAAAAAAGCGAGAGCCTCAGACTCTCGCTTTGCTTTTCTTACTCTTATCTAGGTTCCAGGAACTAGGATCTATTTGGCTCTTACCCTGCACCTAGGGCCTAGGCTCCTGCTCTTCCTGCTTTTACAGCGACAAAAAGAACAGCATCAACACCGGTACTAGCAAACTCAGGATAAAGCCGCTGACAATGGCGATGGGGACGCAGCGGATCCCACCGCAGTTCTGGATCACCGGCAGGGTAAAGTCCATCGCAGTGGCACCGGCATAGCCGATGGCAGTACTCGGGTAGCGACTGATCATCATTGGGATCAGGCTCAGGGCGACCAGTTCTCGCAACAACTCATTGAGAAAGGCGACACCGCCCATTACAGGGCCGAGGCTGTCACCAATCAGAATACCTGCCAGAGAGTACCAGCCAAAGCCTGAAGCCATTGCTAAGCCTTGGTTATAGGGTAGGTCGAGCAGCCAGGCAGCAATCAGGCCACCAGGCAAAGATGTTGCGATGATCGTCAAAGCAATGATGATGCCTTTTTTATTGAGCAGAATCTGCTTAAGCGTCATACCGCTGTTTCTGAGCTGGATCCCGATCAGAAATAGCAACAGCAGCAGAATGACTTCACTGGCCTGATCGACCCAGTCGAGATCAATACCCGTCACCAAGCCGACAATCAGCCCACCGGCCACGACAAAGATCAGCTTCATGGACTCCATGACCATATCACGTAGCGGGAGTGTCTGGTGACCATGCTCGGTTTCAGTTGGCATTAACTTATCTAGCAAGGGCAACGCAAGTAGGTTGCAGGCACTAATGATCAAAAAGAATACCAATGTATAAGTAATTATCTGGTTGAGGTTTTGTCCAATATTGTCCAAGCCAGCCAAGCTCAGCCCCATCAGGGTCAGGATCACCAAAACCAAACGGCTGGTTTGGGTATTGATAAAATCCAAAACCGAAGGCTTTTTGACGGTGATGAGGTAGCCGATAATCAGCGGCAGGAAGATATAAAGCATGCCAGAGAACATGGTGGTCCTTTTTAATGTCAGAGGGGCAACAGGCGGGATTATCCATAAACCCGCGTACAGTCAGTTAGTAGATAGCATGGTGATCAAGCTCACTATTTTCAGCAGCTTATCAGGTTGGCTGAGAATGGGTCAATATTCATTCTCAGCCAATTTATGCATTTATCATCACTGGCAGTGAAAGGCAGGAGTGTCGGTTGCTTACAGGCCGCTATTACTGATAACCGTTTTGAGGCGTTGGTTGAATTCCTGCGAGGGTAGGTTGGTCAGTTCATACATGACTTCAGCCCCGGCAAGATCAAGTTCGACATGGTGCTCGTCGATCGCATCGTCATTGCTTTTGAACATTAATAAATGATGGGCCATACGGGCGACGTCAAGATAGCCGGTGTCGTCATTGGAGGAGCGGCTGCGCAACAATTGGTTGGTTGCCACTTCGAGATAGTCATCGTCGAAGCCCCAGTGCTTGAGGATGACCTTGCTCGCCTCTTGACAACTGTGCTGGAAGACATATTTAGCGATATCAATGTCGAGATAGTTACCACTATCGAGGTAAGCCTGATATTCGTGGATTAGGCTAAACAGGCCAATGTCAGCAAACAGTCCAGCCAGTAGAGCTTTTTCCGGCTCGATTTTTTTGGGAAGCTCTTCGTGAGTGGCCAGGCCATGGCTGATCAGGGCCATGGTGGCCGCTAACTGCCGCGAGCGTATCGCACTTTGCTTGAGCAACTGATTACATTCCTGGCTGAAGTGGTAACGCAGTTTAAGCTCCTCGATAGCCTTGGCGGTAATGATATCCCTTACCCGAAAAATGCCCAGTCGGCTAACGGCTGTGTAGATATCATGACATACCACATTGCGCCGATTGAACATCATCGTGTTGGATATTTTCACGATGTAAGCAGTAATACCCGGATCATCGATTAGCAAGTCTGCAACACTGCGCACCGTGGTTTCGTCATCATTGCAAAGCTGTTGAAGTTTATTGAGAACAGACGGGATAGGGGGAAGGATAAGCCGGTCTTTTTGGACTGCCGATTTAACCAGAGAGCAAAATTCTGACTCCAATCCCTTGATTATCATGTCGTTTTCAGGTCTTAACCAAAAAAAAGATACGTGAGTCATTTTTATATTATGAAAAGTCTGGACTAGGCTATTCTATCGGGACTGACAAGGGATAGATAGATCCAACTTCATAATTTCGGTACTTATTGTCCAGGTGGTTAATTTTCAGGCGAATGGAATAACTTATGCAGGAAGCGAGTGGTTAATTTAGCTGTATCCTGTGCGATCAACAGTTGTTTGTAGTGAGCTTCCAGCGGCAAAACTTCAATCCACCTTTGGCAAACCCAGGACACATCACCCCACAAGGGGGCGGGGTATAAGGCACCAATTTCGGGCATTGTTTGGTAAAACAGTTTGAGTTTCTCTGCCAGTTCTTGGTCGGCCTGAGCGAGGGGAGCTGATTGCCAGTTAGGGTACAAGGTTGCATCACCTTGCATCAAACCGTCGTTGTCAACGCTGATTCCGCTCAGACGGATTTTTTGTGTCCCCTCTACCACAATGGATAGCAGCCCGGAGTCATTCTGATCAAAATTAATAACTTCACACAGGGTTGCGATAGCTGGGATCTGCTTGAGCTCGTTCAATTCCTCTGATTCATTAATCATGCACAAGGCGAATGGAGTGCCATTAGTCAGCGATTCTTTCAGCATCCGCAAATGACGCTTCTCTATCAGCGTAAAGGGCGCCCGTCCTCCTGGTAAAAGGTGGGTACTTGATGGATAGAGGGCGATCTTATTCATGCTATGGCCTAAAAGAATACCCGTTGTGTAAAAGTTAGTGATAAGAATAAAGATAGTGGTTACTGCATATTTTGGGAGATCCATCGGGTTTTACCATCATACAAATGTGGTCGAAATTGCCACAATTCGCTTAATTTTCATCTCGTAATATGTCTAAATTCTCACTTTTAAATGTTCGCTGTTTCATATGTGGCGATTATTTTCTGGCTGTGTCAAAGTCATTTCTATGATGCTGTCAGGCTTGATGACGGCAAAAAATATAAGCCATTAACCATTTAATGGGAGAATAATTGTGCTAGGTTTCAGGGACGAGATATTTAATTATTTACGCGAATTTGGTGAGTTTGAAAAACGCTCAATGTTTGGCGGTACAGGTATTTTCATCGACAGTGCCATGTATGCCATCATCACCGATGGAGCGTTATTCCTTCGAGGCGGTGGTGAGCTAGACCAACAGTTGACTTCGCTGGGCTGTGAGAGGTTTAGGCATATCAAACGCAGTACCACGGCCGTCGTGAATTATTATGATGTTTCTCGAGTCTATCAGCAGAATTTGGCGCTTTGCTCAAGGCTGGTTAAACAGTCTATTGCTATTTCTACCTCTGAGAAAAACTATAAAATGTCAGGAAAAAGCAAAAGGATCAGGGATTTGCCAAACATGCGCCTGACGTTGGAGAGAATGGTGAAAAAAGCGGGCGTGCCGGATGTCACCAGTTTCGTCTCTCTCGGCGCGGTGGAGGTTTTTCGCAAAGTGCGTCATAGCCAAGGCAAAGATCTAGACGTGAAGTTGCTATGGATGTTTGCCGGGGCGATTGACGGTTGCCATTGGACATTATTAAAAGATGATCAAAAACAGCGCTTATTACGTGATGTGGAATAAGTGAACCACATTATTTCATTGCTAACAAAAAGCCACTTTTTCGAAGTGGCTTTTTTATTTTCTCCTTCCGGGAAAACGTTGGGGGGAATCTGATCGTTTTTGGGTATATCATGTGATGATAATCCCATGCCGTTCAAAGATATATGCGACTACCACGTTTGACGGGGCCTGTACTTTCAGGGCTCCATTGCTTCCTTATTGCTGCCGATCAAATGAGCTTTACTCGGGCGGCTGAGATTTTATGCCTGACCCAGAGTGCAGTAAGCCACAAAATCAAAAACCTGGAAGATTCCTTGGGGGTAAAGCTGTTCATCCGCCAGCCGAGAAAGCTGACCCTGACCGACGAAGGCAAGCGACTTAAAGAAGTTTTGGCGCTTAATTTTGGTGATATTGCCAATGAGTTGAGAGACCTGAGAACGCTTGAGTTAAGTGGTGATCTCAATGTGTCGGTGCCGCCAACATTTGCTCAGCGTTGGCTGCTGCCAAGACTCAATAGCTTTTTGGAAAAATACCCGGCATTGCGTTTTCACTTGCGTACCCGCAATGAGCTGGTGGATTTCCACACCGAATCCTTTGATTGCGCGATATATTTTGGCAATGGTAAATACACAGGCTTACATGTCGTCAAGCTGATGGATGAAAGCATGGTTCCGGTCTGCAGCCATGAGTATGCTGAGCAACATGATTTATACGGTAACCCTGCCAAGTTGTCATCCTGCATGCTACTGCACGATGCCGCGCCGTGGGCCAGAGCGGGGAAAAACGATGAATGGCAATATTGGGCCCAGCAAAATGGTGTTGTCCTGCCGGCAGCCGGTTGTACGTTTGACCGAGCTGATTTAGCATTGCAGGCGGCAGAGCGGGGGATTGGCGTGGCGATTGGACGGGCGTCGTTTATTGCCGAGCAGCTCCAGTCAGGGCGCTTGGTGACCCCCTTTACCTTGTCGGTTCCATCCCCCCAACATTATTTTTTGGTATGTCGCAAGGAAATGGCAAGCTCACCCAGGGTGAAGGCATTTATTGATTGGCTTGGAGAAGTGCAATAGCAATCCGGGGTGAAAGTTAAAGGCCAAATAGCAAAACGCCCTGCAGCGGCAGGGCGTTTAGGGGGCATGTGCCGATCAGAATTTGAATCGAGTCGACAGCATGACCTGATCACCATATAGCTCGTTGAAACGACCGGTTACGCCGACAGAGAATAGCTCTGTGGCATGGAAGCGGCCGTAGACACTACCAATCACTTCTTCGTAATCATCAATGTTCAGGTGACCGATGGTACCGCCAACTTCTAGCTGTGGACCTAGCCACTGGCGTACACCCAAGTTGACTTCAACACCAAATTTACCGCTGGAGCTTTTCAGTGCTCCTTTGTTTTTAGCACTGCGGGCTTTGATCTCACCCGTAATGTCGGCCCAGTTGTTGACTGGTGCGTGGAAACCTACCCCTAGTGCCGCATCCCAGTCACTGTCGAATTCGGTATCGACGCTACCAGTAATGTGGGCATTCGGGTGAATAGACGTACTGAAACCAGCACCGTAAGTCAGCGGGCTAATACCAATACGAGCCTCAGCATAGTCGTAGCTGAAATTGCTCATTGTCGGCTGGGCATTTGCCTGAGCCGCTGAAACAGATGCCAGGACAAGACCTGAAGCAATGAGGATTTTACGCATGACAAATTTGTCCAATGGGCTAAACATAATTGGATTATTTTAATGGACAATAGCCAGTGTTCATAGCAGTTTTAAAGAATTTTGCTGTCTTGTTTCTAAGGAAATAGGCATATAAGTGGACATAATTGGTAAAATTTTATGATCGTATGCTCCAACGCCCTCAAACCGTCATGGGCACGGTCTCCCTTGCCCATGGTGCGGTGTCGTTGAATGTAAGCAATTGTCTTTGTAATAAAAGAGTTTAGATCAATTCATTTCCCGACCGATGTTGCTGCTCGAACTGCTTAATATTGTTCAAGGTGGTATCGGCAATATTGCCAAGGGCTTCCTCAGTAAGGAAAGCCTGGTGGCCGGTAAAGAGTACGTTGTGGCAAGCTGACAAACGACGGAAGACATCGTCTTTAATCACATCGTTGGATTTGTCCTCGAAGAACAGATCTTTTTCATTTTCGTAGACATCAATCCCCAGGGAGCCGATTTTGCTATTTTTCAATGCCTCGATGGCATCTTTCGAGTTGAGCAGCTCGCCACGGCTGGTATTGATGATCATCACCCCATCGCGCATTTTGCCAAACGCCTCGGCATTGAGCATGTGGTAGTTTTCATCAGTCATCGGGCAATGCAGAGTGATGACATCGGCCTGGCGGTAGATTTCATCCAGATTGGTGTATTCGACACCCAGCTCAATCGCCACGGGGTTATGGTATGGGTCGTAGGCGAGAATATTCATGCCTAGCCCCTTGAGGATACGGATTGTTGCGATGCCGATTTTCCCCGTGCCTATCACCCCGACAGTTTTACCGTGGAAGTTGAAGCCCGTGAGGCCCTCCAGTGAAAAGTTGGCATCCCGGGTACGCTGGTAGGCACGGTGGATACGGCGGTTGAGGCTGAGCATGAGGCCAAGGGTATGCTCGGCAATGGCTTCAGGGGAGTAAGCGGGAACACGGACGACTTGAATGCCGAGTGATTTTGCTGCTTCAAGATCGACCTTGTCGTAACCGGCGCAGCGCATGGCGATGAGCTTCACCTGGTTTGCTGCCAGCGCTTCGAGCACTGGTCGGCTCAAGTCGTCGTTGACGAAAGCACATACGGCGTCGTAGCCCTGAACGATTTTGACGGTTTGAGGCGTTAGACGGAAATCATAGAAGTCGAGATGATGGTTATAGTGTTGATTTATCAGCTCGAAGGAGTTCTGGTCATATTTTTTGGTGCTGAAGACTGCAACTTTCATGGATCACCTTTTCGGGGGAAACTCTACCTCGGCGTTTGCCTTGGATTAGTGTAATTGGTCTTGTGGCTTTGTGACCAAGATAACACTTTCGCCCTGTCCCGAAAAGGTTTGTATGACAATTGAGGTTGTAGGGTTATATGTCTGATAGCGATAACCGACGGTGGCTCAGCGCTTCCATGATCCGGTTGGTGTCGAGGATCTGCATCCATGCCATCAGCTCGGCCTCAGATTCGTTGTCGATCACGAAGGTGGTCAGCTGGTCGATCACGATCTGTTTGAGCTGGTCTCCGTTCCATGGCTTGGCGATGTAATAATCCAGGCTGGCATTGTTTACAGCCTGAACAGTTTCCTCGAGGCCGGCCTGACCAGTAAGCAATACTTTGCGAGCGTTGCTGGATTCTTCCTGGTGCTTGAGCTCGATCAGGAAATCGATGCCGGTTTCGCCGGGCATGATGTGATCACACAGGATTAGTGCCAGCGGCATGTGGTCAGCAACAGCATCAGCGAGCACTTCTTTGGCTTCATCAACCGACTCAGCGGCTTCGATAACAAAATATTCTTCCAGCGCACGTAGATCATTAAGCACGCTATCGAGCACTTCCCGCTCATCATCAACGCAAAGGATCAGGTACTTGTTCATAGGCTCTCCTTAGCTGCCTCATCCAAAGGCAACGTGACTATCATTCTGGTAAACAATCCAGGTTCGGATTCGACCCTGATACTGCCATTGTGTTGGTGGATGATCTGCTGGCAGACAGACAATCCAATGCCAAGGCCGAAGTTTCCTTCTCGCTTGGTGGTAAAATTTAGTTCAAAGACTTTTTCCTGCTGCTCTGGCGGAATTCCCTTGCCGTTGTCCTCGACAATAACTTCAATAGCTTGCTGGCCGGCCTGCTCCATGGTTACCTGCCGGGTGATGACTTTGATTTCTCCGGGCTCGTCGATGGCGTCGAGGGCATTGGAAATCAGGTTGGTCCACACTTGCTGCAGGGCGATAGGCTGGCACTGTATTGGCGGTAGCGGGCTGTATTCTTTGATAACGTGGTGTCGCTTGAGCTTGTTATCGAAGATCACCAGCGTATCTTCCAATCCTTCATGGATATCGACAAAGTGTATCGACTCATCATCTTGCCGGGCATAACTTTTCAGGCTTTTGACCAGATCCGCTATTCGCTGGGCACAGACATTGATTGAGCGCAGGAAGTTACCCATCTGGTAGTAATTCTCCCATTCGGCCAACACCTGCGGCAGGTTGTTCTTTTGCGGGAGCAACCATTCCTGAAGGTGGCTATCGTCATCTATCCCCATCTGAACGACTTTGCGGGCTAACTGCCTGTCGCCGAGTGAACCGGTGAGCCGCTTGGCCCGCTGGCGGGCCACCGACGTGGACAATGGTCGTGACCGCATCGCCTGATGCATAATGTCATTGCCGCGGTCTTGGTTTTCATGGCTCAACGCGGTTTTGGTAATATAGCCAATGGTCTGCTGGAGGGTATCACTGCCCCTGAGGATCGCCGATACCGGGTTGTTGAGCTCATGGGCCACGCCTGCCACCAACTGGCCCAACATCGCCATCTTCTCCTTTTCGACCAGCTGATGGTAAGCCTCATCGAGTGACTTCAAGGTCTGCTGCAGTCGCATTTCGGTTTGGATACTTCCTTTGAGGCGGCGGTTGAAGTTACGCAGCAGGAGGTTGGTGAAAAGAGGCAGCAGCTCGCTGCGGGAGTTCATCACCTTGTTGAACAGCGCCCGGTCGAGCTTGATCACGTCGGTAGCGCACAAGGTCACACCGGTAGAGAAGGAGCTTTCGCCGGAAATAAATGACATACCGCCAACGAGATGGCCGGGGCCGGCCCTGACGACCTCATGACGACAGCCATGTTCATCTTTTTTGTACAGGGCAACCTCGCCGCTGGTGATGAACCAGAGGAAGTTATTCGGCTCGCCCTCCTGGGTTAGGATATGGTCGGCACTGTAGCTGCGGCAGGCGCGGGTTTCGTCTTTGCTGGCGAAAAAATCGTGCAGGGCATCAATCACCTGTTTGGCCAGGCTGGTGTCGTCAAGGCTATGGCTATGCTGGATAAACCCCGACCGGAAGCGTGACATTTGGCGTTCGATATGGGCATTGAGGATCCGGCGGTGATCAAGCAATTGGCTGTACTTGAGCCAGTCTTCATCGGGATGTTTCAAGACAAATTGCGTCAGCTCCTTGAGCATCACTTGCTTGAGTTCTTGCGAATTCCAGGGTTTGGTGAGGCAATAGTGCAGGCGGCCCTCGTTCACTGCCTGCATGATGGCATCAAGCTGTGGCATGTCATTGAGCAGCACCGAGCGTGCCTGTTTGCTGGCAGGGTACTGATCGAGAGAGACCAGAAAATTGACCCCCTTGTCCTCGCCCAGCTCATTGTCACAGATCACCATGGCGACTCGCTGGTTGTTAGTCGCAATATCATCAAGGATCTCATTGGCTTCTGTAATGCTATAGGCATTGTAGATGTCAAAAAGAGAGGCAAAATCTGCCAAATCTCGATTGAGCTTTTCAACTACAAGGGGATCGTCATCCAGACAGACAATCGCAAAATTATTCACCGTTACACCCTTCTTGCTCAGATAGCCTGACCCCAAGTACGTGCAGGCGACGGGGTCAGTAAAACACGTCAAAATATTGCTATATGGCTGTTATGTTTAGATACTTTATAAATAAGTGTATAAGAGTTCGTCATTATGGACTGAGAGCCACCTTGCAATCGCGTGAGAATATTATTACCGGATGTTCAAGGTGTGACTGTGAGCGGATTTGCGGGAGCAACAAGTAAAATATCCTAGAAAATCAATGCATAAATTTATTGTTCAGCAAGCTATGATAGACTGAGTCTTTCATCTTCAGATCTGGGACCTAAAAATAATGCTAGGAAAAGTTGGTGCCGTTGGTGGTGCAGTGGCTGTGGCACTGTGTTGGCCGTTTGCCACGGGGCAAATTGGCGAGCGTATTTATCTCGATACGTTTGGGCAGTATGAAAATCCGTATCTTGCCGTGTCCAATGACACCTATCAGCGGGGATACCTCAAGTCTGAGGCGGTATCAAAAATCGAGCTAAAGGATGAGCTGAAATTTCTATTTGAAGATGAAGGTCTGCCGACTGTTTGGTTTGTCAAACACCACGTAAGCCATGGCTTTATGGGAGTCTCCTCGACCAGCGAGCTGGTGGTGGACGATGCGCTTAAGCCGATGACAGAGGCGTTGTGGGGAGAAGGGATCTCACCGATCACCTTCACCACCAACACCGCGCTGACGCGCAAGACGGATTTTACCTTCCAGATTAATCCGATCAGCGAGAAAGAAGTCAATGGCACGAGTGTTGCGTTGGCTTCATTTGTCATGCAGGGTACGGTGAACGCCAAGGGGGCTGGCGAGTTTCATTACCAGCTTCCTTCTGCCAGCCTGGCAACAGTCGCCCGCGAAGAGATGGTGTTAAAAGGGTTGAAAGGCGGCGGAAAGGGCTACTTGGACGGCCAGTTCTGGATTGGTGATCAGGCTCTGACACTGGATGAGGTGCGGTTTGTCGACTTGAACTCAGAGCAGAGCCTGGACGTGGCCCAACTGGCGATAGGGATGGAAAATGTGCTTATCCAGCCTGATGCGGTAGAGGGGCAGGAGAAGCCTGAGGTACAGCTATCGAATTCCAACCATATCAAGGTTGGCAAAGTTGTGATGCTAGACGGCAGCGAATACCGTAACTTCAATTTTCAAATGGCCTTCTCTGAGCTGGATTATCCATCCTTGAGCCGTTTGGGGGATATGACGGATGACTTGGACGAGCCACTCACCGAACAACAGGCGATGGAAGTCTCTGCAGCACTGGATACGCTGGTAGCCAAGGGCCTGACATTTTCTATTAACGATTTGAGCGTATTAGCTCCGGAAGGACAGGTCACCAGCCGCCTGAACATGACTGTCGCTCCTGGGATCAGCAATATTTCCCAGAATATTGGCCAGATTGCGGAGAAGCTTGGGGGAGATCTTCACCTTAGCTTGCCGGTGGATCTGGTCGAAGCGGATCCGCTGCTTAATGAGCGTGTCGATATGTTGGAGCAGAGTGCGATTGTCGAGCGCAATGCCACCCACTACCTGCTAAATATGCAGATCGAGGGTGACAAGGTGGTCCTATCAAACGGGGATCAACTGCCATTTGCGATGTTGTTTATGCTTTTCATGTAACTTGCTGTTGCGTGTGCTAGTTCGAAAACCGCCGTTATCAACGGCGGTTTTTTTGTTTCAAATCTTCCTCAATCCTGTGCGGGTAAGCGGGTTAACGCCAAGATAGGCCATGCCTATTGATAAAATTGCTCATTTCAATTTAGTAATTTCAAGGAAATAGACGACACTTATATCAAAAGGAGGTGAGCCCGGAGTGGGACCACCAATTTGAAAAATTACGGTCTGGGCAGTTAGCTACGAGGCGAATTGCCCCAGCAAACATGAATTAGGGGGATGTATGGAGTCGTTGAAGGTGAAGGATTATATGAATGTACGTCCGGTGACATTCGAACCCAAAATGTCTCTTTCTAAGGCACTGGACAAACTGCTATCGTCAAAACAAATTGGTGGTCCGGTTGTTAATGAGACCCATCATGTCGTGGGCTTCCTTTCCGAGCAGGATATGATCCACAAGCTACTCAAGGTAGGGTATTACTGCCAGGACACGCACACGGTTGAAGAATGCATGCGGCCAGATGTGCTGACCGTGTCGCCTGAGGATTCAATTATCGAATTGGCCGACATCATGGCCGGGCAGAAGCCGAAAATCTATCCGGTTGTCGACAATGGCCGTCTGGTTGGGGTGATCACAAGGCGCGATGTGCTGACAGCCATAAGTAACCAAATCGTAGATTGTTTCAAGCATCCGGTTTAGTCGATGAAGCTGTAAAGAACATAGAAAGGCGCTTCGAGCGCCTTTTTCGTATCTCCCTCACAAGGAATGTTTGTGCCTAGACAAAGCCAATCCCATCAAGAAGCGAACATATCACGACAAATACCCAAAAAAGAGGCCAAGTTTGTCACCGGATCACCAATGAAGCATATTGTGGTGATGTCTAGTACCGGTGCCGTTGGCCTGATGGCCCTGTTTCTGGTGGATCTGCTCGATATGTTTTTCATCAGCTTGCTGGGAGAAGTCGAATTAGCTGCGGCGATTGGTTTTGCTGGGACACTGGTGTTTTTTACGACTTCCGCATCTATCGGTACGTCTATTGCTATGGGGGCGCTGGTGTCGCGTTCGCTGGGGGCCAACCAGCCTGAGCAGGCTCGGGTGATGACAATAAACATCATGATTTTTGCCGTTATTTTCAGCGCGGTGCTGGTGTTCTTTATGCTTAGCAACCTGCAAGCGCTGTTGGCAATGATAGGAGCCAAGGGGAAGGTTGCCGAGGCGGCGACTGATTATCTTACGATACTGATGCCCAGTGCGCCGGTGGTAGCGGTGTCGATGGCCGCTGGTGCGGCACTCAGAGGAGTCGGGGATGCCCGGCGTTCGATGTATGCCACGATCATCGGGGGAGGGGTCAATGCGGTGTTTGATCCCCTGCTCATCTTTGGCTTCTCAATGGGCGTTGAAGGGGCTGCTGCGGCCTCTGTGTTAGCGCGGGTGGCTGTGATGATATTCTCGATCCATGCTGTGATTATCCACCATGATTTGCTTGCCCGCCCGCGGCTCGGCGCTTTTTTTTCTTCGGTACTCCCGGTCTCAGCGATTGCCTTTCCGGCAATCCTAACCAATACCGCCACACCGATCGGCAACGCTATCGTTACCAGCAATATCGCCCAGTTTGGTGAGAGTTTTGTTGCGGGCTATGCGGTAATTGGCCGGATTATGCCGGTTTGCTTTGCTCTGGTTTTTTCGTTATCCGGGGCTATCGGCCCTATCATCGGGCAAAACTTTGGCGCCGGCCGCTGGGATCGCATCCTGCGCTCGCTGTCCGATGCGCTTAAGTTCGTGACGGGATATTGTGTCGCGGTCTCTATCCTGCTTTGGCTGGTGCAGGATTGGTTGGTTGCTATCTTCAGTCTGGAAGCGGAAGCTGCAAGTCTGATCTCGGTATTTTGTACCTACATCGCCATTACGTTTATCTTCAATGGTGCGATGTTCGTCGCCAATGCCGCTTTTAACAACCTCAATCGCCCGACCTGGTCGACCATGCTCAATATGGGCAAGGCGACCTTGGGGACGATTCCGTTTGTCTGGATCGGGGGGAACCTTGGCGGGGCGGCTGGGGTGCTGATTGGACAGGCGGCAGGTACGATTGTATTTGGGATCGTCAGCGGCCTGCTGGTGGTCAGCCAGGTCCGAAAAATGGCTATCGAACATGAGCAGCAGGAGGCAGAGCCGGAAATACTAGAGCCGAGTGTGCCACTGACCCCGTTCTGTTCGTCACGGACCTATATGGGACATGAAGATGTCATAGAGGAGAGCTTGGCGAGCGATACCAAGGCCTGAGTTTGGTTTTTCAGTAAGTCAATTGTTAAAAAGAGTTATATTTCACTGGTTTATTGATCTGTTCCGGTGAAATTTCCTACCCATAGACGCACAATCACTTTATCTGGATTTTTACCGGTAGACAGAATCGCTGCCGGTGCTGCTGTTGCTGCGGGCTTTTTATTGATGAAAAGTGGTTTCTGGCAGTGACAGGCACACAAGATTTTGTGTTTTAAGGGAATAATGTAAACATGCGTCAATATCTAAGGGTGATCATACCCGTTCTCATTCCACTCATCATTCTGATGCTGCCGGCATCAGCGTTTCCTGTCGAAGGACTAACCGTTGTACAGCAGCGTGTTATTGCGATCTTCTTGCTAGCAGCCTTATGCTGGGTGCTGGAGCCGATCCCGATTTATGCCACCTCGGTGGTGATAATTGTGCTGGAGCTTATGTTGCTCTCCGACAAAGGGCTGTATTTGTTCCGGGGCGCTGAAGGACAGCCGCATTTTGGTGAGCTACTGAACTACAGTGATATTATGGCAACCTTTGCCAGCCCGATCATTATGCTGTTCCTCGGTGGTTTCTTCCTAGCCATGGCTGCCACCAAATACCGCCTCGATGTCAACTTGGCCCGGGTGTTGCTAAGGCCTTTCGGTACCCAGCCTAAGTACGTCATGTTTGGCCTGATGCTGATCACTGCCATTTTCTCCATGTTTATGTCGAATACGGCGACCACGGCCATGATGCTGTCGATTCTGGCCCCAGTGATAGCCCTGTTTGGCGCCAAGGACCCGGGCAAAATCGCCTTTGCTCTGTGTATCCCGGTAGCTGCCAACATCGGTGGTATCGGTACTCCAATCGGTACCCCGCCCAATGCGATTGCCTTGAAGTACCTGACTGGCGACAACATGATCACCTTCGGTGAGTGGATGTTCTTCGGTGTGCCGTTTGTTGCGGTGATGCTGGTTTTTGCCTGGGTGCTGATCAATGCGCTTTACCCGGCCAAACAGGAAAAAATCGAGCTGACCATCAAAGGGAAGTTCTTGATGACACCGAAGGCGATCACAGTTTACGTGACTTTCGCCCTGACGATCATTTTATGGTTGATGGGATCGGCCCACGGCATGAACTCATATACCGTTGCCCTGATCCCGGTGGCGGTGTTCTCGCTAACCGGTATTATCAACAAGGAAGATCTTAAAAAGATCTCGTGGGATGTGCTGTGGCTGGTCTCGGGGGGGATTGCCCTCGGCTTGGCGCTGGATCAGACCGGACTGGCCAGACTGATGGTGCACAGCATCCCGTTCGATAGTTTCTCGCCATACATCGTCCTTGGTGGCTCGGCGCTGCTGTGTCTGGTCATGGCTAACTTCATGTCGCACACCGCAACGGCCAACTTGCTGATGCCGATCATGGCGGCATTGGGTACCTCCATGGTCTCGCTGGTTCCGCTTGGCGGTGAGATCACCCTGATTTTGGTGGTCACTTTCGCAGCCTCGCTGGGGATGTCCTTGCCAATCAGTACCCCGCCGAATGCCCTGGCGCATGCCACTGGTCATGTCCAGAGTAACCAGATGGCCCGTGTAGGGGTGATCATCGGGGTTGTCGGTGTGGTGCTGAGCTTTGCCATGATTTGGCTTCTTCACCTGATTGACCATATCTAAGAGAGTCGCCATGCATCAACCTAAAGCCATGCAGCGGATCATTGATGTGTACTTTCGTGATCCCGCCCGGACCGAAGCGGTTAAGGCCGGCACCCAGGTGCTGGTCCAAGATGGATACAACGACAAACTGTACTGGGTGAAAAAAGGCGAGTTGTCTGGCTACCTCAAGAACGAAGCCGATGTAACGGCAAGAGTGTTCAGGGTCGAGCAGGGCATGTTTTTCGGTGTCCACAGTTTCTTTGCCCAGACACTGATGGCGTCGACCACGGTGGTGGCGGAAAAAGACAGCGAAATCGCCTGGATCGATCTCAAAACCCAGCCGGTCGAGCCCGAAACTTTCGGCTCGTTGGCTGAGCAGTTCATGCCGGTTATGGTCCATGAACTGGCCCAGCGCCAGATGATGACCGGGTTGCAGGCGATTGAGAAAGAGAAGGCGCTGCAAAAGCTTTATGCTGCGGAGCAGATGACGACCTTGGGCCAGCTGGCTGCTGGCATAGCCCATGAACTCAACAATGCGGTTGGGGTGCTAAGCAGTAAAACCGAGGGCTTGCAGCAGGGGATCTGTCGCTTCCTGGAAGAAAACAAGCCGGAAGTCAGTCCATTTCTTGATCTGGGGATTTGCGATGGCCAGGCTGTTACCTCGGCACAGGCCCGCAAGCGCGCCAAGCAGCTAGAGCAAGATCTGACGCTCCAGCGGGATCAGGCCAGGCAATTGGCCCGGGCAGTACCGGAAGGGGACATTCCGGATTACTGGCTCGATAATCTCGACGACGCTTTGCAGTACTGGGATATCGGCCGCGACCTGCATGATATGAAGCTGGCTGCCAAGCATGCCGCCAGTATCGTCCGCTCGGTGAAACAGCTCGGTGGCACAGACAATGCGCGCCAGCCCGAGGTTGATGTTAACGATACGATCCACAAGTCCCTGGCGTTGCTGCAAAGCAATCTGAGGCGGGTCAATGTGGTACTGCGCCCGGCGGTGCTACCCACGATGACCGCGAGCACAACCGAGCTGGTGCAGGTGTGGGTCAATATCATCAAGAATGCGTGTGATGCGATGGAGCATACGGCCGAGCCGCAGATCGAGATCATCACGCGCCATTCGAAAAACCGCTTGCTGATCACCATCAGCAACAACGGGCCGATGATCGATGAAGCGACGCGGCGCAAAGTGTTTCAACCCAACTTCACCACCAAGAAAGGAGGGTTGTCGTTCGGATTAGGGCTGGGCCTCTCGATAGTACAGCGGATAGTCAACAGTTATGGTGGCACCATTGCACTGAAGAGCGACCTGGAGAAAACAAAATTTCGTATCAAACTGCCAATCGCGTAAGGGAATGGTTATGGAAAAACTAAACATCATCTGTGTCGATGATCAGAGGGAAGTACTAAGCGCTGTATTGAAAGATTTATCACCTTTGAATGATTTCTTTCATGTCGAAGACTGTGAATCGGCGGATGAGGCGCTTGAATTGATGGACGAGCTGGATGCCGAAGGCGAGTTCATTGCTTTGGTGATCTCAGACCATGTTATGCCGGGCAAAACCGGGGTCGAGTTGCTGACTGAGGTTTCACAGGATAGCCGCTTCCACAAAACCAAGAAGGTCTTGCTGACCGGACAGGCGACCCATCAGGACACCATTGCGGCAATAAACCGCGCCCGCATCGAGAGCTATTTCGAGAAGCCTTGGAAAGCCGATAGCCTGCTGACCACGGCACGCAGCCTGATTACTGAATACATCTTTGACATGGGGATGGATTACCAGCCGTGGATGGAAATCCTTGATAACGGCGTGGTGTTTAGGCGCCTAAGTTAAGGTTTTAGCTAAAGGCTTAGCCAAGGGCTAGTAAAACTAAAAAGCAGGCTTTTGTGCCTGCTTTTTGTATCTTGAAGTCGCTTGGGTATATTTAAGCCGCCACAATATTGTTTCTGACCAAGCCGCGCTTGATATTGCGGCACATCTTGCCAAAACGCGAAATATCGTCAAAGTCCGGCGACTCGCCTCTTTCAAGTACGCATTCCCAGTAAGAGACTTCCGACTCCAGCAACTCCATCAGCTTTTTCGGGCAGCCGATACAACTGTTGTCCGGGCCGCAGACAAAGGTATCGGGATCATACAATGGCAGCTCTTGCTTTACTTGTTCGATGATCAGTTGCATCGCCGTGCGGCGATCGGGTTTTTTGGCCATAGTCGGTGCTGGGTATAGGAGAATAGGAGGGCAGAGGGTATAACATGAGAGGGAGATGTCCATAGCCAATTAGTGGTTTTGTTTATTGCAAGCAAGTGGGGCACTTTATGTATCTTACGACTTGACCTTGGACTTAGCTCCAAGGTTTATAGTTACAGTATGGTGATGCTAATCACTATCAATAACGAAAAGGAGAAGGCCATGTGCGCCCAATGCAATAATAAGAAGTTACATGTTCATGCGGACAAAGCTGCCAGCTTTGGCCAGCCATCCGTTGTGGTTGAAAATAACAGCCCAGAGCCGTGCTGCACTTCTGGCAGTTGCCAATCCACGCCATCCCCTTCAGCATCGCAAGAATCAGAGCTGTCGCCGGGCGATGACGATCCTGCCTCCGGAGCCTCCAAAGGGTGTTCAGTTAATAAAATCACTTCCGCAGAGGCAGCGGTCAAATCGTCATGTTGCAGCTCAGGTAGCTGTGATAGTTCAGCGACGGATGAATCTACCCCCGATGACCTTGCTCCCGCTCCTCATAGCACGACGTTAAGTTGGAAAGTCGAAGGCATGGACTGCCCGAGTTGTGCTAATAAACTTGAAAGGGCCATTAATGGCTTAGAGGGTGTTGCTTCGGCGAAAGTGATGTTTGCCACTGAAAAGTTGATCGTCAACTGCCAATCAGCAGCGATGTCAGAGGATATTGTAGCGAAAACCCGCGAAGCAGGCTTTATTCTCTATACCACTGACAATACACCTGAAGACAGCAAGCGGATGGGTTTATTCCGGGAGATCCTGCCCGTATTGACGATAGCGGTGATGATGCTGGTTTCTTTTTTGCTCAACCAGCAGTCTCAAGCCATGGGGTTAGCTGCCTTTACCGCAACGACGCTGGTGGGTTTGCTCCCTATCGCCCGCAAGGCCGTCAGGTTGGCCAAGAGTGGCACCCCATTCTCCATCGAAACCCTGATGAGCGTGGCGTCTATCGGCGCGCTGTACCTGGGGGAAATGGCGGAAGCGGCGATGGTGTTGCTGCTGTTTTTGATTGGTGAGCAACTCGAAGGTTACGCGTCTGCGAAAGCCAGAAGTGGGGTGAAGGCACTGATGGCCTTGGTGCCGGAAAAAGCCAGCCGAGTATTGCCGGACGGTCGCAAAGAGCAGGTCTCGGCGAGTGAGCTTAAACCTGGCGATATTATCGAAGTTGCTCCGGGCGGCCGGTTGCCCGCTGATGTCGAGCTGATGGATGCGGCGGCCAGCTTTGATGAAAGTGCCTTGACCGGCGAATCCGTTCCGGTAGAGCGTTTACCTGGTGAGCAGGTGATGGCTGGTGCTTTGGTGGCCGATAAAGTGGTGCGCCTGAGGATTATTTCCGAGCAGGGCGAGAATGCCATCGACCGCATCTTGCATTTGATTGAGGATGCCGAATCGCGCAAGGCTCCACTGGAGCGCTTTGTCGACCGGTTCAGCCGCTGGTATACCCCTGCGATGATTGTGCTGGCCGCTCTGGTGGTCGTCATTCCACCGATGTTGTTCGGGCAGGCGTGGGACGAGTGGTTATACAAAGGCCTCACGCTATTGCTGATTGCCTGTCCGTGTGCTTTGGTAATTTCCATTCCGGCCGCAATTACTTCAGGTCTGGCGGCGGCAACACGTCGAGGTGCTCTGATTAAAGGTGGGGCTGCCCTCGAGCAGTTAGGCAAGATTGAAACGGTGGCATTCGACAAGACCGGTACCCTGACCGAAGGAAAACCGGTGATGACGGATATTGTCAGCTGGGATGGCGATGAAGCCCGCTTGCTGCGCCAGTCGGCTGCGGTAGAGATGGGATCAGCCCACCCTCTGGCACAAGCGGTGGTCAATGCTGCTCAAGCGCGCGGTTTGAATGTTGAAGAAGCGCAGGAGCGCCAAGCGTTGCCGGGCCGCGGGATCCAGGGCAATTGTCAGGGTGATACCCTGATGCTGCTAGCTGCCGACCGTCTACCACAGGGCATTACGCTGACCGTGCAGCAGGCTGAGCAAGCCCATGAGCTGGAAGGCCAAGGAAAGACCTTGGTGGTCGTGTTGCGTAACCAGCAACCTGTCGGGTTGATTGCCTGGCGTGACAACTTGCGCGAGGACAGTGCCAAGGCGGTAGAGCAACTCAAAGCGATGGGCATCCACTCCGTTATGCTAACTGGTGATAACCCGCGTGCCGCGGCGGCGATTGCCGGTGAAATAGGGATTGCCTTTGAGGCGGGACTGTTGCCTGAAGATAAAGTGAAGCATGTCGAGCTGGCCAACCAACGTACCAACGTTGCTATGGTTGGCGATGGCATTAACGATGCGCCTGCGATGAAAACGGCGTCGATTGGTATTGCGATGGGTGGGGGCACCGACGTGGCATTGGAAACGGCCGATGCGGCTCTAACCCATAACCGTGTCGCTGAGTTGCCGATGATGATCGCGTTGTCGAAAGCAACGCTGGCCAATATCAAGCAGAATGTGTTCTTGTCGCTGGGTCTGAAAGGGGTTTTCCTGATCACCACCTTGCTGGGGATGACGGGACTTTGGGTGGCGGTGCTGGCCGACAGTGGGGCAACCGCGCTGGTCACCCTCAATGCGCTGCGTCTGTTGAAGTTCAAGCTTAAGGACTAAACCGGTAATGATAGTCAAAAGGCACCCTCGGGTGCCTTTTGACAGTTTGAGTACCATGGCTTGTAAGTGTCCCCAAACATCAACGTACGCTGATAGCTGTTTCAAGCGACAAATGCAATTATCACCAAGTCCAAGGAGAGGAGCCATGCTTGAGTTAAAGATCCCGCCGTTATTGCTGTTCAATATCTTTGCGGCCGCGATGTTACTGCCGGCAGATTACCCGATTAAACTGGATAACGAAGGCTTTTGGGCAGGCAGTCTTCTGATAGCCATCGCAATGGCGATAGCACTGTCAGCAACGATGACCTTCAGGCGGGCCAAGACCACGGTTAATCCCTGCCGTTTTGATAATGTCAATGCATTGGTGACTTCCGGTGTGTTCGGGTACTCAAGAAACCCGATGTATCTTGCCATGGCTATTGCCCTGTTGGGTGTTGGCTTGATAGTGGGCACAGTGGTTACGGCCGTGTTGGCGGCTGTCGGATTCGTCATTTATATGACGAAGTTTCAAATATTGCCAGAGGAGCGGTTGTTGGCCGAGCTGTTCGGCGCAGAGTACCGCCGGTACTGTCAGCAAGTACGGCGCTGGGTTTAGGCTATCCCAATTGTGTTCACTCTAATTGCTAAGGAGAGGAAAGTAGCTCAATTTCGCTAATTGTTGTTGGCCTCATAAACTGCGTAAGCGAAAGCGGTTACTCTTGCCTATCACCTTTCATGGAGGCTACTAATGATGAAAACAGAAAAAAATAAGACAATCGCCATTGTTTCAGCAATCATTTTCTTCATCGGACTCGCGACATTTAATATTAGCGGGCTCGGTATTGTTCCGGTATTTATTGTGGTGATTTCCTTTTTTACGTCACTGATACACGGCTGGCTGTATCTTTCCGGGCATAAAGAGACCGATGTTTTCACAGCCTATCAGGATGGCGCCAAAACCAAGGCGAAGGCGCTACATTCGGGCTTCAAAGGAAAAGCCGGTAAGGAGTAATGGTTTACTTCAACAGGCTATCTGCCGTTCACAGAGTGAAGCCCTAAAGCGGCAGGGGGAGATTTGCTGGTGCAGGCATCATAGCCCCCTGGTGGCATTGTTTGGTTACGAGCAAGAGCCACAGCAAAAACCGGGTTCACCGTGTTTCTTTGTTGTTTTAGTCTTTTCGGACTCTTGACGTTCGCTGGAAGCAGGTTGCTCAATAAACGTCTTATCTTCGGCTTTTTCGTTATCTTTCTTAAAGATCTTGGTAAATGAAATGGCCATTCTACTTCTCTCCTAGTGGTCTTGTGTGATGCAACTTATAAGTTGTATTTTTTATATGTGTTATAGTTTGCCCAAGATGACTGTCAATGATTAAGATGGAGGGAAGAATGTTTGGGTTGTTACTAGCATTGCATATTATTGCCGCAACTATTTGGACTGGCGGGCATATTGTATTGTCGCTGGTAGTCTTGCCGTCGGTGCTAAAAAATCGCAATCCACAGCAGTTGTTGGATTTTGAGCAGGTATACGAAAAAATCGGTATGCCAGCGTTGATCATCCAGGTTGTTACAGGACTCATGCTGGCATACAGAATGCTACCGGATATGACTTTGTGGTTTGATACCAGCATTCCTTTAGCTCATGGGATCATGGCCAAACTTCTGTTGCTAGCGCTAACCGTAATATTTGCGCTGGACGCAAGGTTCAGAGTGATACCGAAATTGTCTCAGGCGAATCTGTGGGATATGGCGTGGCATATTATTCCGGTAACGGTGATTTCTGTGCTGTTTGTTTTGGTTGGTGTCTCTTTCCGGGTTGGCTGGCTGGTATGATAGGAGGATGCTGAATCGTTTAACAGGTGCAGTAATAGGGAGAGAAGGAGTCATGAACACAACGGATGTTATGCATGCTTACAACAAGCATGAAAGAAAGGTTATCAATGATCTCTATGGAAAGGTGATTGATACGGATGGTGTGATTAAATTTGTTTCAGATAACCCCGAAGGGAGTTACATCTCTTTTTACGGTCTCAACGAGCAATCTGCCAAGGCTGCTATTGAACGGGAAGTGGCTTACTTTTCTCAATTGGGTAAAGCATTTGAATGGAAGACTTATTGCACAGACTTACCGCAGAATATTGGTGAGTTGTTATTGAGTTTTGGCTTTGAACAAGAAGAGTCAGAATCCTTTATGGCGCTAGAACTGTCAACCGTCTCTGGGCGTGAGGTTGATGACAGCCGGATAGTTGAAGTGTTTGATGCCAAAGGGATCAGAGATGCTGTCAGCGTGCAGGAGCAGGTCTGGGGCGGAAATTTCGATTGGCAATATGCCCATCTGCTCAATATGAAGACCCAAACCCCGGATAATATCGCTATCTACGTTGTGTATGATGACGGCAAACCGGTAACCTCGGCCTGGATAGTTTATAACGATGAGAGTCCGTTTGCGGGGATCTGGGGTGGTAGTACTATCGCTGAATACCGGGGAAGGGGACATTATTCGTTATTGCTCAACAAGCGAATCAACGAAGCGAAAAAGAGGGGCAAACAATATTTAATTATTGATGCTTCTGAGATGAGTCGCCCCATTGTTGAAAAGCATGGCTTTGTTTTTGTTTCAACAACCACACCCTATATTTTTGAGCCGGGCAAGCAGCCATAGAGATTGGATGGGGCATCCTTTTGCAGGATGCCTGTTTGTTATGCCGAGTTATCCTGCGGCCAGCCAGATGCCGACGCCCATCATCAGCGAACCGGCAATCCGGTTTAGCATCTGTACGTTGCCACGCTGTTGCAGAAAACGGCGCAGTGTACGCCCCCCGCTTGCATACAGCAGCAGGCAGCTGAATTCGGTGATTAGGATAATGCTGATCAGCACCGACAGCTGTGGTAACAGGGCGTTGCCGGTATTGATGAACGGGGGCAGCAGCGAAATCATAAATGCCCATCCCTTTGGATTGGCAATGGCCGTAACAAACCCCTGTATGGCCAATCCGACCGCAGAGGTATCCACTTCCTCATCGATATTATCCGGAATTGCGAGCTTGCCCCTAGAGCGCCACATCTGGATCCCCAGCCAGAACAAATAGCCGCCACCGAGATATTTTAGTAGCAGGAACATTGCAGGGTAGTTGAGCATAATGGCTGCCACACCTACCACAGAAGCGATGGAAACCAATGCGACCCCGATCAGCTCCCCCCACATCATTGGCAGGCTTCTGCGAACCCCAATCGTCATACCCAGCGTCATCGATAGCGTCATGCACATTCCAGGCGTAACCGAGACGAAAAAGAAAGTAGGAATAAAAACAGCCAAAATGGCGAAGTCGATCATCAATTAACATCCTTGCGGTTAACTATACTGACGGGGCAACGAGAATAATTGAAAAAATATTATCAGTTAACTCAATAACAAAAAATAGTGTGATAAGCCGCACGGGCAAACGTTTTTTGGTGATCTTTGTCACTTTATTGTGAAACATGAAATTAATGCAATTTCTCTTAGTGTGATTGTGATCACTCAAATGCTAATTTTTATCAGCTATCGTAATTATGTGTTTACGAACTCTTATTATGAATAAACGGTTTATACCCAAGTGATTACCAGATAGCTGACTCAGCGCTGGGATCTTCATGTTGAAGCCATTTGGGTATAAACAAAACTAATCAGCCGCTGGCCTCAATTTCCCTACCAGGCGGCAACAATAGAAAGGATATGATTATGTCTGACAACGCAGTATTCCATTTGGGTGTGAACAAAGCAGATCTTAACGGTGCAGAGCTAGCCATTATTCCTGGTGACCCGGCACGAGTTGAAAAAATCGCAAACCTAATGGATAACCCTGAGTTTCTAGCAAGCTCTCGTGAATACACGGTGTACCGCGCTAAGTTGGATGGTAAGTCTGTTGTTGTTTGTTCTACCGGTATTGGCGGCCCGTCTACGTCAATTGCTGTTGAAGAGTTGGCACAGCTGGGTGTGCGTACGTTCCTTCGTGTCGGTACAACCGGTGCTATCCAGCCGCACATCAACGTAGGCGATATGATCGTAACGACGGGTTCCGTCCGTCTAGATGGCGCAAGCTTGCACTTTGCCCCAATGGAGTTCCCTGCGGTAGCTGATTTCGATGTGGCTACAGCAATGAAAGCGGCATGTGATGCCGATGGTGCGACCGTTCACACAGGCGTAACCGCATCAAGTGATACGTTCTACCCAGGTCAGGAGCGTTACGACACATTCTCTGGTCGTATTGTCCGTCGTTTCCAAGGCTCGATGAAAGAGTGGCAGGAAATGGGCGTGCTTAACTTCGAAATGGAATCAGCAACGCTGCTAACCATGTGTGCAAGCTCAGGCCTTCGTGCCGGCTGTGTTGCTGGTGTTATTATCAACCGCACTCAGAAAGAAATTCCGGATCACGCAACGTTGAAAGAAACAGAAGCGCGCTCTATCAAGGTTGTAGTTGAAGCAGCCCGCCGTATGCTTGCTGAGTAATCGGTTATTACCCAGCCGGATACCGAGTAGAGAAGCCAGCTCAATTGAGCTGGCTTTTTTTTACTTCCAATAACCGCACATGCAGCGGCTGTCGTTTGGTACCTTGCCTGTGGTTTCACTTGCATAAATATACTGGCGATATTTTGCTCATGCAGGGGGCTGTGCCCAAGCCGGTTGCTGTTACATAAGCAAGGCCTGGGTAACATTTGAAATAAACTGTTGTTGGTTTTGTTGCATCTATGGCGCATGTTTCTGTCGGTAATGAAAATGAACAGGCTCCATTACGTGACCCTGAGTCCATAGTTATTGGCAGCGACAGTTTTTATCAGTTTCTTTGAGTAACAAAGAAACCATTTTGCCAACAGTGATCTGCTTGCAGGAAATCAAAATTTAGTAAAAAGTTGATTGTGATATTGATTCCGAACTTAACTGATTGTTATGAATTACTTTTCACTTCATTCCGGATGGTTATTCAAGGCGGTTTGATTAATTGTTTTACTGAAAAATTTTACTGTGACGGCGATCTATTTTACTTAAAGTTTTACTTATTATTATTTCCTCCGTTAATAAACAAGCTTGTTATGTGTAAATAAAAAAGCGCCTGCCAGCCAATACAAGAATCGCACAGATCACGGCGGCGGGTGACATCGGGGGATTTTTTAATGACTTTTCGTAAAACGTGTTTAGCCGTGTTGATTGGTTCCGTCGTGGCATTGGCGGGGTGTAATAGCAGCAGTAGCAAATCAGAAAAAGAAGCCGGGTTACCGAGCAACGATTTTATCAATGTGATCGACAGAAGTGGCGCGCCAGAGTACCTGCGCGATTATGACGAATACAGCAACTTGAAGTTTAACGCGTTTGTTGACAACGGGGCCTGGCACGGTCACTTGCTACCGGCAGACGAACAAGGCTATGGCTCTTTTGGCGGTATCATGCAGGTGACCCAGGAGTATGCGCATTTCATGTCGGGCCAGACCTTCGACAAACTTCACATCACCGATACCATCAGCGGCGAGACGATTGATCTTTCCGCAGCCGAAGCTAAGGTCTACAGCACACCGGGGGCGCTGGTACAGATCTTGAAAACCGATAAGCTTGAAGTGCAGATGGTGCTTCGCTTTGTCACCGATAGAACCTCGTTGGTTGAAACCAAACTGACTAACCTGACGAGTCAGGACATGGATCTGCAATTGTTGTGGGACGGTGAGCTGCTGCAAAAAGCGCGCTCGACACCGGGTTACGAAAACCAGACCGTTGACCAGATGTATCCGGAATACAATCGCCAAATCCACGCCACGGATAATGGCCTGAAAATCACTTTCGGTGACATGAAAGGCAACTGGGCAATTCGCAACGATGATGACAGTGAGTTCCGTATTGCCCGCTCGGTCAGCACCCAAACACATGTGATGCCAAACGAAATCTCGTACGCCTCTGTTGGCCACCAGCCGCTGTCAGCAAAGGGCACTGCGAGCATCTACACCACTTATTCCCACCTGCACAACGGTGCGGAGGTAACGAAAGAAACAGGCAAAGTAACGGATATTCTCAACAACCCGCAGCCATACATGATAGCTGCCGATGAGCGTTGGGCGGGTTACCTGTCATCGGGCATGGTCAACGGTCAGGCGACCGATGAACAGGCGCGGGTTGGCGTAAAAGCCATTATGACCCTGAACGGTAACTGGCGTTCGGCTGCCGGTGATGTCCACCAGGCAACGGTGACGCCATCGGTAACGGCGCGTTGGTTCTCCGGTAACCTCACCTGGCCTTGGGATACCTGGAAACAGGCTTACGCCATGGCGCACTTCAACCCAGATGTGGCCATGGACAATATCCGCACGGTATTTGAATACCAGGTGCAGGAAGACGATCCGATCAGGCCGCAGGACAAAGGCTACCTGCTTGATGTCGTCACGTATACCTTGCCGGAAAACCGCGGTGGTGCCGGCTCCGAGAACTGGAACGAGCGTAATACCAAACCTTCCCTGGCGGCTTGGTCGGTGATGGAAGTGTATAACGCGCTTAAAAACGAGTTCGACCGTCCGGCAGATGCCCAGGCCTGGATTGATGAGATGTATCCTAAGCTGGTGGCTTATCACGATTGGTGGCTGACCAACCGAGACCATAATGGCAACGGGGTGCCGGAGTATGGTGCGGCAGTGGACCCGGCGCATAATACCGATGATGGCTACATGTATGTGTGGGTTAAGACCGATGATGATTTGGTAGGTGCTGTCGGCCAAGAAAATATCCTTGAGCAAAAAGGAAATGAATACAAAGTAAAAGGAGTGGATAGCTACAACACCATCCTTGATAAAGTGATCTACCAGGAGCTGCATGTGGGTGCTCAGGAAGCCGCTGGCTGGGAATCCGGCATGGATAACGCCGCCCGCTTTGGCTTTATTTCAGCCGAGCAGCTTCAAGCGTACGCCGATGTCCAGCACGGCGGTGATGTGGAAGCGGCGAAGAAAGACTGGGAAGTGCGCTTCGCCGAGAACCGTGGCCGTAACGATGAGCTGCTGGGCTTCTCGATGCTGCAGGAGTCAGTAGACCAAGCGTCGTACATGTATTCCGACAATAAGTACTTGGCGCAAATGGCGACCCTGGTGTCAGCTAATGTTCCCGGCAAACAGCGCGGCCAGGAGTTCCTCGACGGCGCGGCAGCCATCAAGGACTACATCAATACCTGTATGTTTGATGCCAACACCGAGTTCTACTATGACATCCACCTGAATGTCGACCAGGACGGCAAGCCAGCACCTGTAATGAAAAACGGCATTGCCTGCGCTGGTGAGCCGATTGTCGAGCGCGGACGCGGTCCTGAGGGCTGGGGGCCGTTGTTCAATGGTGCCGCGACCCAGGAGCTGGCGGATAAAGTGGTACGGACCATGATGGAGCCGGAGGAGTTCAACACTTCTGAAAAGTATATAGGTGAGGGGATTTCACTGCCGACGGCTTCGCAAACCAACCCGGCTTACCATGCTGACATCTATTGGCGAGGCAGGGTATGGCTAGACCAATTCTACTTCGGTGTGCGTGCGATGGAGCAATACGGTTATGGCAGCGAGGCGGTGCATATGGCCAATGAGCTGTTTGCCAACGCCGAAGGGATGACTGAAGACGGTGCGATCCGCGAAAACTACAACCCGGAAACCGGTGCGGTACAGGGGGCCACGAACTTCTCTTGGAGTGCTGCCCATATGTATATGCTTTACAGAGAGTTTTTTAAGAACTAATCGCCCTGCCCGACAGCAGATAAAATGAAAGCCAGCTCCTGCGAGCTGGCTTTTTGTTTGCAGCAATACGTTGTACAAACACTTGTTTAGTCGAAGCTCTTGGTATGCAGGCTTCGCCGAGTATATTCATTCCACTCTTCGGTTAGTATTGAATAGGTGAGAGTACTCGAGGTGCGGGTATACAAAGGAATATAGACTTCACCGTGTTCATTGGTTTTGTAAACTCTCCCACGGTTAGCCGGGTTGCTGACGCTTACTCTGGCATTGGCAGCCGGTTTGCCATTTTCAGTGACTTTCACCCAGCTACCTACTTGGGTGTCGATAATTCGGATATCAGCAAAAGCGAGTGAGCTAGTAGATAGCATCAGCGCTGCGATACTTGCTTGTTTGAATGTCATGTAAACCTCTCAGACAACTTACCCTGACATTGTTGTATTGCCACCTTCTTCATTGATCACACTGGCAAGCAAAAGAAGATGATGTGTGGTTTCGATGGAATAGCCAATCGCGTCGGTAGATAGCTGCTAGAGATCAGTATAGATAAGGTCACCCACTCCAGAAAGAAAACCGCTGCTCTTGCAATCACTGTGATTACCCTGTGCCAAACGCATCGTGAGCAATGCCGTCGTGGGGCAATTGGGTTCAGGGACAAATTTTGTAACAGAAGGAGTGATGGATTTTTGAACTTGTTATTTGAGCTCGATGATAACCGGGCATATAGTTAATACATACCGACCGTCGGTCGGTCTGTGTGGGGCAGGGTATGTCAAGAGTCGTCAAGTCGCCGCAGGAGCGGCGGGCAGAGTTCATCGCCGCGGCCAATGAGCTGTTTTTTTCCAAGGGGTATGCCAATACCTCGGTCAACGATCTCATCCAGCATGTGGGGGTGTCCAAAGGGGCGTTCTATCACCATTTCGATTCCAAGCAAGCGGTGCTGGAAGCGTGGAGCGATGACATGCTGGCGCAATATCGTCAGGTGATCGGTGGACTGGTAGATGATCCTAACCTCAGTGCCCTGACCAAGTGGGCACTCTTGCTGCGTCGTACTAACCAATGGGAAATCGGCCAGAAGGCAATCATGCTGGGCTTTGTCAAAATCATCAATATGGATGAAAACCTACAGCTAAAACATAACTTCATGCAAAAGGTCAGTGCGTTGCTCGCCGGTTACTACGAAGCTATCTTGCGCCAGGGATCTCAAGAGCAGGTGTTCGATGTGCCTTTTCCGGCGGTGACGGCCAGATTGATGGTGACTGTGCTCAACGGTTTTTCTGAAGCCCTCACCCAAAAAATGCTGCAAGCCGAGCATATCCAAGATCTGTTTGACGGTGTCGTGGATGAAGTGAAAGCCACCCAGCAAATACTGGAAAGGATGGTCGCGGCAAAGGCTGGCAGCATGCCTTTGATTGATGACGAGTTGCTGCGGGCTTGGTTTACAGGGGAATAGAGATGCGATTTGTGAAGGTGCTGTTTGTAATGTTGGTCTGTATTCCGGCTTGGGCCATGGCGGAGTCAGCGACATCGATTGTAAAAAAGTCTGATCAGCAGATGCGGGGGGATTCCAGCTACAGCGAGGCGACGATGCGCATTGTCCGGCCAGACTGGACCCGAACCATGAGCATGAAAAGCTGGACCAAGGGTTTGGATTTGTCATTGGTGCTGGTGACGGCTCCCGCCAAAGACAAAGGTACGGCTTCTCTTAAACGCTACCGCGAAATGTGGAACTGGCTACCTAGCATTGAGCGGGTGGTCAAAATTGCCCCTTCCATGCTCGGCCAGTCGTGGATGGGGTCGGATTTCACCAATGATGATCTGATCAACCAGTCGTCGATTGTCGTTGACTATACCCATGCGATGGTTGGCAAAGACGTCTTCGATAATGACCCGACCTGGGTAATTGATGCGATAGCCAAGCCCAATGCGCCGGTTGTCTGGAGCAAGGTGAGGCTGTGGATCTCGCAACAGACCTACCTGCAACGCAAGGTGGAGTTTTACGATGAGTTCGACGAGTTGATCAACACCCTCAATACTTACGAGGTGAAGTGGATGGGCGGGCGCCAGGTTGCGACGCGAATGGAAATGCTCCCGGCCGATAAGCCGGGCAACAAAACCGAGATCATCACCCATCAGGCCCAGTTTAATTTTCCGATCAAAGAGAGCTTTTTCTCCCAAAGCCAGATGAAAGCCCTGCGCGACTGATGGGCAGTTAACAAGGAAGGACCATGTTACTGAAACTAGCTTGGCGCAACATCTGGCGGCAGAAAAAGCGGACTCTCCTGACGGCATCGGCGTTGGCGCTGGCATTGGCACTCTCATTATTTATGCGCAGCCTGCAAGAGGGTACCTATGCCAATAATATTGAAAATGCGGCGCGATTCTATACCGGGCTGATCCAGCTCCAGCATCCTGAGTTTGCCGAAAGTCACAGCATCGATGATTTGCTCGTCATGGATGAATCTTTTCTCCAGCCGGTATTGGCGAACGTGCATATTAACCGTGTCCTGCCGCGGATAGAGTCGTTTGCCCTGGCTGCCTCCGCGGATAAGTCTAAAGGGGTGATGGTGCTCGGGGTCGATACGGTCGCGGAGGATAGTTATTCCGGCATTTCAAACCGCCTGATCCGGGGAGCGTTTCTGGCACCTGACGATCAGCAAGTCCTGGTTGGCGAGGGGCTGGCCCGGTATTTTGGCTTGGATGTCGGTGACGAACTGATCCTCTATGGACAGGGGTATCGCGGGCAGACGGCCGCGGGTTTGTACCGGATAAAAGGTATCCTCGATTTTCCGGTTGCCCAACTGGATAACCAACTGGTGTACATGCCGATAGCACTCGCTCAAACTCTCTACAGCACCGGGGAACAAGTGACGGCCTGGGTGATGGATGTCAAGCCGCTTGCCCAGCTGCAACCGACGGTCGACCTGCTGGGCGAGGCGTACCGCAGCGAGGTAAATGTCCGGGATTGGCAGGATCTGGCGCCGGAAATGGCCCAGCAGATCCTGATGGATAAAGCCGGGGGGATTTTCATTATGTACCTGCTCTATGGCGTTGTGGGGTTTGGCCTGTTTGCGACCCTGTTGATGATGACGCTGGAGCGGCAACGTGAATTCGGGGTTATGCTGGCAACCGGGATGCTCAAGCGCAAGATAATTGCCTTATTAGGCTTGGAATCACTGATGATCGGCTGGTTGGGGATTGCCATGGGTATGGCAATTACGCTACCGGTGCTAATTTGGTTCTATTTCAACCCGATTGAGCTAACCGGTGAAACCGCGGAGCTGGTGCTGGAGATGGGCTGGGAGCCTATCTTGCCCATGTCGCTGGACCCGGTGTTGATGCTCAACCAAATGGTGATTGTATTGGGGCTGCTGGCCATTTGCCTGATTTATCCGATGTGGCGGATCCGTCGCCTCGATGTGGTCAGGGCGCTAAAAGGAGGCGGTCATGCGAACTGACATGCTGTTCAAGCTGGCGTGGCGTAATCTTTGGCGCAATAAACTTCGCACGGCGATCATGCTGGGTGCCATGGTGTTTGGCCTGATGGGGGTCGTTGCCATGATGGGGTTCCTGTCTGGTATGTACGGCAGCATGATCCACAACGCCATTGCTTGGCAAACCAGCCATATTCAAATTCACAACCGGCTCTATCTGGATGATCCCGACATCAAGCACACAATTGTTGAACTGGCCGATGTCGAGCAAGCCGTGGCGGCGCTACCCGGGCTCAAAGGGTGGTCAGCCCGGTTTGTTGCCGATGGTATGGTGGCGTCAGCGCGCAGTAACCGCGGTGTCCGTATCAATGGCGTGGATCTCGACGCGGAGTCAAAGGTTACGCCGCTGGTAGATAATATCACCCAGGGGCAATGGCTGAGCGAAGAAGGACGGAACCCGGTATTGGTGTCGGAAAAAACCGCCTCGCGCCTCAAGCTTCGAATTGGCTCCAAGGTCGTACTGACCTTCACGGATGCCAACGGCGATGTCAGCGGGGCCGCCTTTCGGGTGCGGGGGATGTTCAAGACACCCTCTACCAGTTTTGATGATGGCAATGTATTTGTTCGCCGGACTGACCTAACCGCGCTGGCTGGTATTGGGGGCGCCCATGAAATCGCCATTTTGCTCGATAGCGATGAGGCGGCCATGGTGCAGGCAGGGCGATTGGGTAAAGCGCTGGCGGCAACGGACGACAGTGCCGCGATGGCGAGGGGCAACCGGGTTCGAGACTGGCAGCAGGTCCAGCCTATGCTGGCTTCGATCATCAACCAGCAAGGGCTGAGCAATGCCATCATGCTGGGTATCTTCGTGGTGGCAATGGGCTTTGGTATCGTCAATGTCATGCTGATGTCGGTTTTCGAGCGTACCCGTGAGTTCGGGGTGCTGATGGCTGTTGGCATGCAGAAACACCGGGTGTTTTTGCTGATCATGCTAGAGACTACGTGGCTGGGGGTAACCGGAGCCGGTCTTGGCTTGCTTGCCAGTTTCTCCTTGATTGGCTTGCTGCAGTACACCGGGATACCGCTCGGGGCGATGGCCGAAGGACTGGGGGCGTTTGGGGTCGACACCTTGCTGTACCCGCATGTGTCCTTTGCCGAATACCAAATGATCTTTTTTACTGTCGTTGCGGCCAGCCTTCTCGCCGCACTTTATCCTGCTCGGCAAATCCTCAGGCAGCGCCCGGTTGATGCCATGGCTGAGATGCACTGATGAAAAAGCACTGATAGCGAGAAACGGATGACCATTACCATAAAGCAGTTATGCAAAACCTATAACCCTGACAGTGATTTTCCCGTACATGCGGTAAAAGATCTCGATCTTACGGTCGAACAAGGTGAGTTTGTTGCGATCATGGGGCCATCGGGCTCGGGCAAGACAACGTTGCTCAATATGATCGGGGGGATCGATAGTCCAAGCTCGGGGAGTGTGCATATCGATGGCTGCGATATCTGCCAGCTCGACGAAAAGGCATTGATTGCTTTTCGCCGCGACCATGTCGGCTTTATTTTCCAGGACTACAGCTTGCTGCCGGTTCTTACCGCGCTGGAAAATGTCGAGTTCGTGATGCAGTTGCAAGGGCACGATGATGCCACCTGCCGCCAGCGGGCCAGTGCACTGTTGGCGCAAGTGGGGTTGGCAAGCCAGCAGCAC